>JBBIMT010000109.1:0-3220 GCA_037444265.1 bacterium | reverse complement strand
ACATAAAATATACAGGAGTTCCTTAATGTTCCTTAATTCAATGTTAGGGAATTCAAAGGAAGATCTAATATCTGATATACAAATTGTTAAATAAAGAATTGTCAGTAAGCAAATAGAAAAAACAAAATCGTTTCATATTTCAACGGAGGATGAAAGTTTTATGAGAATTACTATTCATTACTCTGCTGATAGTACTATAAAATTACCAAAAAATTACAATGAAATTATTCAAGGTTTTATTTACAGAAATTTGGAAAGGTCACTTGCTAATTTTATTCATAATGAAGGATTTAAATATGAAAAAAGAAATTTTAAACTTTTTACTTTTTCAAGAATATTTGGCAAAATAAAACCAAACAAAAACCAATTTCTTATACAAAGTCCTTTTAAGGTTGTGGTTTCTTCTCCATATAACAAAATCTTAATGAGTTTTGCAAACTCTTTACTTACAAAAGATAAATTTAAACTTGGCAACAACTTTGTTAATATAGACTCAATTGATATTGAATCAATTCCTAATATTGAAAGTGAATCTTATATTTACTTCCTTTCTCCTATAACAGTTTATAGTACATTTGAAGAAAATGAAAAGAAAAAAACTTATTATTACAATCCGAAGGAACCAAAGTTTTCAGAGCTTGTAAGAGAAAACCTAATAAAAAAGTATATAGCTTTTTTTGGGAAAAATCCTAATGATAGTACTTTTCATATTGAACCTGTAAAAGTACTACCAAAGGACGAAAAGATTGTTTTTTATAAAGGTTTTATTATAAAAGGATGGATGGGACATTATAAAATTTCAGGAAGTCAAGAACTTCTAAAGTTTGCTTACGATGTAGGACTTGGTGGTAAAAACTCACAAGGTTTTGGATGTTTTGAATTAGTAAACAAAAATAGCACAATACTTGCAAAATAAAAGCAACCTGACACCATGTTTATTGGGTTGATATGGTTGGTAAGACTATAAAGAAAATTTAATCTTGACTTTTAAGCATAAATATGATATAATATCACCTAAATAATATATCAATATATTTCAGTCTACCTATTAGGAATTAAAAATAACATCAAAATAACAAATTGGAAGGTCAAAAATGATACCATCCATAAAAGAAATTGGGAGTTTTGTAAATAAAAAAGGTATCCAATCTCAGCGATCAATAGAAGGTAAAATTACAGTCATTAATATCAATAACTATAACTATTCAGGTATACATATTGAAGATTTTGATAATAGTAAGATTAAATTTTATCTATACAAAGAAGGTGCAAGTAAAGGTAACAACCCAACTCCTTTCTGTCCTTTAACAGAACCTAAAAAAACATTTAATAAAAATGTTAATTGGCTTAAAGAATGTGGTAAATTAGGAAACAAAAAATTAGATTTTGATATACTAAATATAGTTGAGGTTTTAAATAAACAAAAAGAAACTATTATTGAAGATATCTCCCAAAAAATTAAAGACATAAAAATTAAAAGTAACTTTCTGACAGTAAAGATAAACGACAAATTTTTAGGAGAATATGAATTTTTTAAATATGCTTTTCAAGAATTAGAAAGAGAAAAATTAAGGAAATCAGCAAATAAAGGAGTATGCTCAGTTTGTAACGAAACTGATAAAGAAGTTAGTGGGAAAGTGAATGTTTTTAGGTTTTATACAACAGACAAACCAGGATTTATCACAGGTGGATTTAAAGAAGAATATGCTTGGAAAAACTATCCTGTTTGTGAAGATTGTAAATCTAATTTAGAAGAAGGTAGAAAATTTTTAGAAAGTAATCTGAACTTTAAATTTTACGGTTTAAGTTATTTATTAATTCCACAGTTGTTAATTGGTAGAGAAGATGTTTTAAATGAAATCATTGAAATTTTATCAGATACAAATAAAAAAATATATCTCAAAGAACGTATAAAGAAAAAAATAACAAACGATGAAAATGAAATACTTGAATTTCTATCAGAAGAAAATGATGTTGTTACATTTAATTTTTTATTTTTACAAACACAGCAAAGTGCTGAAAGAATTTTATTATTTATTGAGGATGTTTTACCTTCAAGACTTAGAAAAATATTTGAAACTAAAGATTATGTAGATAGATTATTTCAAAATGATGTAGAAAAGGGTTTTAATTTCGGTAATATAAGAACATTCTTTTCAAAATCAAGTGAAGAGAAAAGGGAAAATGACCTTAATAAATATTTCCTTGAGATAGTTGATAGTGTATTTAAAGGTAAAACAATAGAATTTTCTTTTTTAGTAAAGTTTTTTATGGTAAAAATAAGAAATGAATTGATAAAAGAAACACAGGAATCAAAATTTAATTTTATAGTAAAAGATGCAATGATGAGTTTAATATTTTTTGAAAAATTAGGAATTATGAATTTTAAAGAGGAGGTTTCTATGTCTCAAAGTATTTTTGAAGAAATCTTTACAAAATACGGAAAATCTCTATCTGTACCTGCTAAAAGAGGAATATTTTTATTAGGAGCTTTAACTCAACTTCTATTAGAAAAACAATGGTCAGAAAGGAAATCAAAACCGTTTATCAAAAAACTTAAAGGATTAAAGATGGATGAAAGAGATATAAAATCACTTTTACCAGAGGTACAAAATAAGTTGGAAGAATATGACGCATTTGACCTGGGTAAACAAAAGCTTGCCAAAGAAATAGCAAGGTATTTTCTTGAAGCAGGTGAAAATTGGAGAATGTCAGTAGATGAAATTAATTTTTACTTTGCATGTGGTATGAATTTAAAAAATGAAATAGCAGAAATAATTTATAAAAAGGAGGAAATATAAACTATGGTAACAGATAATATTAAGAACCGTTCTGAAATTTTATTTTTGTATGATGTAAAAGATGCCAATCCAAACGGTGATCCTGTAGATGAAAATAAACCAAGAGTTGACGAAGAAACAGGTATAAACATAGTCACTGATGTAAGATTAAAGAGAACTATAAGAGATTATCTTTATTATTATAAAGGACAAGAAGTTTTTGTTTTAGAAATTAAAGATGACAATGGAAACTTGAAAACTAAAGAACAAAGATTAAAAGATTTTGAGGATAATCCAGATGAAGTTATAAGAAAATCTATAGATATAAGGCTTTTTGGCACGACAACTGCTGTTAAAGATAAAACAATAGCTATTACAGGACCTGTTCAGTTTAAATTTGGAAGGTCACTTCATAAAGTTGATTTAACCTATATAAAAGG
>JBBIMT010000108.1:0-1744 GCA_037444265.1 bacterium | reverse complement strand
TGATGATTATCGATAGTTTACGATTAAAAAATAAAGTTAAGAGATATAGTTTTCCATCTATAGACATTTATTTTTTCTTACACCTTGAGTTTAAGCTTCTTTCGAATAACTCTCAGAGAACACTATTATACACTATTATTCTCTCCAGATACGTTTAACCAATAACTGAATTACTTTCTTTTTAGGTAAGAATATTTTTTGCTCAGTTTACCTTTGGATTTATCTTTTTACCACATGCTTTAATCTATTCTGTTGTTTTTAACCACATACCAAAAGTTTATGATGTATAAGCAAGATTTACTTCCTCTATCCCATAAATTTCTTTCAATCTTGTCAGTTTTTCTCTTTTGTTTATCTTTTTGGGTAAGTTAAGATTTCTAAAATCAAATTTTTCAATTATTATATTTTCTGTTTATAACCTTCAAGAATAATCATTAACTTCATTCTTTAGAAACTTTCTTATCCATTTCTCTATAGATAAACCTTCCTATTTTTAATATTTCTATCACTTGCTGTTAAAAGAGATAAACTTATATCTATGCTAATTACTGAAATAGCAAACAGTTCTTTCTGTTAAGTTGTTTTATTCTTTATTAAATAAAAACATTTTCCTGTCATATAAATAAAGTTTAAAAATTTTCTTTCTTTTCTCTAATATAACAAGGAATAATCAATAATCAAACGTTTTAGCTTTGTTATAATCTAAAATAGTTTTATATTAAGATACATGTAGATTTTATTAAAATATGGTTTTTTATTTCTCTTCTTTATTTGCTTAAATAGTGTTTTAATAAAATCTTTGTGTCACTGTTGAACCAGTAAAAATTTTTTACCTCTATTAGTTTTAATCTCCATCTATTTCTCTTCAAACCCATACTATCCTTTGAAATGTATTAATATAACTAATAATTAGTTTGTCTTTATAATCAAAATTTATTTTGCTTTATATATTTATATATAAGTTAGTTTTATATTTTTTTCAGCTTTCTTTTGGTAATAAAAAAAGTGTCTTTAGTGAAGTTTCTTAATTTTATAAACAGGTATTCTTCTAAAATTTTAATAACCTTTGAGATTTTATATTTGTTTGTAAAATGTAGATAATTATATGCTCTAATAGGTCTTAAATACTTTCGTTCTTGTTGGTAACTGTCTTACATTAGCTTTAAAAAATTAAGCATATTTATTTTTAGTTAAAACAAATATTTATAGCTGATAATTTATATATCATTAAACAAAAGACTTATACTATAAATTTGAAAACGTAATTTGTTTTATATATTTTTATTTTAATGATTATAAAATTTGGATAAAAGAATGATTTATAAAATCCCCCAACAAGGGGGATAGGATTATATTATGTAGATACAGTATCTACAGATAAAACTTCTATTTCTACTGTTTCACTTTGCCATAAACCGTGTTTTGTACAGTAGCTCATAGCATTTAATTTTAATTTATCTTTAGTTGGAACAATGTAGAAATCTACTTCAGCTTGATTTGGTTTATTTCCAAGGGAACCCGGTGTAAATGTAGCTTGTCCAAGAAGTGTATCACCATCCCACAACTGAACATACGCTATATAATGGTCAAAATCATCTGGGTGAACATACTCATTACCAACTCTAACTTTAACTTTTAATTTTTGACCTTTAATAGCTTCTCCTTCTACATGTACAAATGGTGAGTGTCTGTCAATAAAATCCCTTTTAGCTTCTTTGTCAATTTGAGAAATGTCTACATAACT
>JBBIMT010000107.1:0-1519 GCA_037444265.1 bacterium | reverse complement strand
AGGTAAAAATCCTCGTATCTTTAAATCTGGTTATCAACCAGAAAGTTTATACAAAAAGCTTTGGGAAAGTCTTTTATCTGGTAAGAGTTTTAAATCTTTATTTATAAACAAAGCAAAAAATGGAAATCTTTTTTATATTCAACAGAATATATTCCCTGTAAAATTTGAAGATGGTACAACTAAATTTATATCGTTAGGTGAAATAATTTCTATTACAAAAAGAAAAAATTATAGATATTTAGATGAACTTACAAATTTATCTAATTTCTCATCTTTTAAGCTATATATTGAAAATATTATTGATAAAGCAAATAAATATTGTGCATTGATTATGATAGATATTTGCAACATGACGTATATAAACTCTAATTATGGTATTGAAGAAGGTAATAAAATTTTACTGAAATTTTCAAAGAAGTTATTAAAAATACTGAAAGATTGGAAAAAAGAAGTTAATATTTCTAAGAATTTTATGGTAGCAAGAACAGGTGGAGATGAATTTAGTATATTTTTAGATGATTTAAATGATATTCAAATTATAACTGATTTTATAAATACTATAAAAACAGAGCTTAGTAAACTTAAGTTTAACGATATAGCTATTTCTTACAATGCTGGTGTTTCAATTTATCCAGTAGATGGAAAATCTTTTGATGAACTTTTTAATAAAGCTAAACTTTCTTTACATGAAGCAAAAAAAGAAGGTGAAAATATAGTAAAAATATACAATCAAGAATTTTCTAAACGAGTGGAATATTATATATCTGCAGAGAAATTAGTTAGAAGGGCTTTTGAAGAAAAACTTTTTAAATTTTATTTTCAACCTTATGTAATTAGTGAAAATTTTAGGATAGAAGGTTTTGAATCACTTATAAGAATAGTTGAAAAGGATGGAACAGTTCATTATCCAAATAAATTTATAGATTTTTTAGAAAATAGTAGATATTTAATAGATTTTGAAAAATGGGGGATTTTTGAAATAGCAGAAAAGATTGATATTTTTAATACTAAAATCTCTTTTAACCTTTCTTCAAAAGGAATTTTAAATAACGAAATATTTTTAATGTTATCATCCATTCCAAGAGATACTTTATCTGAATTAGTTTTAGAAATAACAGAAAGAAATATACTAAAAGATATAGAGTTATCAAAAGAGATTTTGTACAGGATAAAAATGAAATTTCCAGAAGTTAAAATAGCTATAGATGACTTTGGGACAGGTTATTCATCTTTAGCTTATCTAAAAGAATTGCCAATTGATAAACTAAAAATAGATATGTCATTTATAAGAAGTATGTTAAACTCTAAAAAAGATTTAGCTTTAGTAGAATTATTTGTTGATCTTGGTAAGAAATTTGGATTTAAAACTGTAGCAGAAGGTGTTGAAACAGAAGATCAAGCTAAGATGTTAGCTTTGCTTGGTGTAGATTATATTCAAGGTTATTTAATATCTAAACCAATACCAGAAGAAGAAGCTATTAAGTTATTGAAAATCAGCAAAATTTAATAAAGAAAGTAA
>JBBIMT010000106.1:0-1917 GCA_037444265.1 bacterium | reverse complement strand
GGCAGGAGGTTTATTGGGTAAAATTATAGCTTCGCCATTTCTTATGTTATTTGATAAATCAGCCACTTTTTTAATTTTGCTGGGGTTATTGGTCATTAGTGTTTTAATATCTTTTAATTTAAATTTCAAGGTTTTAAGGGAAATATTTAATATTAAAAAAACAAAAGAAAGTGAAGTTACTTTAGATAATATTATGTCTCCAGAAGATGTGGCACTTAAAGAAGTTGTTTTAAACGAAGAATTCGAGAAAAAATCGGAATTTAATCGGCCTCCCTTTTTAAAGAAAGTATTCAATATTTTTAGTTCTGAAAATGAAAAATCAAAATTAGACAAAAAGAATTTTAAAAATAATTTCCAAGATAGCGGAAAAAAAAGATTTATTAAAAAGAAAATAAAACCAGCTGCCAAATTTTTCAGTGATTATCCTCCACCGCCTCTAACATTATTAGATGATGCCTCCTCTAGACCCTCAAGTGGAGATATTTCTGGTAATAAAAATATTATTAAAAGAACGTTGGCTGAATTCGGTATTCCAGCAGAAATGAAAGAAGCAAATGTTGGACCTACTGTGACTCAATATACTTTAAAACCAGCAAGCGGAATTAATTTGTCTCGTATTGTGGCTTTAAGAAAAAATTTATCTCTTGCGCTTGCAGCAGATCCAATCCGAATTGAAGCGCCAATCCCTGGGAAATCACTAGTGGGCATTGAAATTCCTAACAAACAAGCAGCTCAAGTCAGATTAAGGGGGCTTTTAAAAAGAATGTTTGAAGAAGGATATTCTTCTCCTTTAACTTTGCCTCTTGGCAGAGATGTTTCTGGTGAACCAGTTTTTATTGATTTAACCAAGATGCCACATCTTTTAATAGCTGGCGCTACCGGTTCAGGAAAAAGTATTTGTATTAACAATATTATTTTATCACTTCTTTATCTTAATTCTCCTAAAACTTTAAGATTAATTTTAATTGATCCCAAACGCGTTGAAATGACTCCCTATAATGGCGCTTCATTACTGCTTACTCCAGTGATAGTAGAGCCAAAAGAAGCTATCAATGCTTTACGTTGGGCTGTTAGAGAAATGGATGATAGATATAAAATTTTATCGGAGGCAGGGTATAGAGATATTATTAGTTACAACGAAAATATTATAAAAGAAGGTTCTCAAGATATTATGTATTATATAGTAATCATTATTGACGAGCTAGCTGATTTAATGGCTGCTTATAAGAAAGAAGTGGAAGCTGCTGTTGTCAGATTGGCTCAAATGGCGCGGGCTGTTGGAATTCATTTAATAGCTTCAACTCAAAGACCATCAACTGATGTTGTGACAGGACTTATTAAAGCAAATATTACATCCAGAATATCTTTTAAAGTTGCCTCTCAAGTCGATTCACGCACGATATTAGATCAAGCTGGCGCTGAAAAGTTGCTTGGAGCAGGGGATATGCTTTTTATGTCAGGGGATGCTACAGGACTTAAAAGAATTCAAGGAACTTATGTTTCTGACGAAGAGGTTAAAAGAGTTGTGGCTTATTTAGCCGGTGTAACAACTCCGGAGTATAGACTTGATATAGTGCAGGATCAACCAGAAAAAAGTGCCATAGGCAGCCAAGAAGGGCAATATGATGATGATATTCTTTATGAAGAAGTTAAAGATTTTGTAATTTCAACTCAAAAAGCATCTGCTAGTTTATTACAAAGACGCTTTCGTTTAGGCTATGCTCGTGCTGCAAGGCTTTTAGATATGCTTGAAGCCGAAGGTATTATTGGTCCTCAAGAAGGTGCAAAACCAAGAAAAGTATTAGTAGGCTCTGATATACAAAAAACAGATTTTTAATTTATTAAAAATATCTAGCAAAATTTACTTTAAAGTACAAGTATTATTTTTTCAAATTACATTTGCTTTACCTTTTTTGT
>JBBIMT010000105.1:0-1624 GCA_037444265.1 bacterium | reverse complement strand
TAAATCTAAGCCAGATTCAGTAAAAGATAAACATAAACCATTTAATGCATATCTTTCTTCTACTTTTGAGGCAGCATAAGATGTTTTATTTATACCTTTTATAAGTTCTGAACCACTTATTAGAATAGAGATATCAGATGGGAATGGTTCAAAAGTTGGATAATCTTCAGGATCAAGTGTAGCTAAGTTATATTTTGTTTTTCCAGATGTTATTTTTAATTTGCTTCCTTCTAAGGATATATCTACTTCATTTTGTGGTAATACTTTCGAAATATCAGTAAGTTTTTTTGCATTAACACAAATAACCCCCTCTTCTATAACTTCAGCAGGTATCCAATAAGAAGTGTATATTTCTAAATCTGTACCATAGACTATTAATTTGTTGTTTTCAGCTTTTAGTAAAAAGTTTGTAAGAATTGGTAATGCAGCTTTTTTTTCAGAAACAACTTTTTTAACAGCTTCTTGAAGATCTTTTCTATCAACTTTAACTTTCATAAAAATCTCTCCTTTTTGCAGTAATGGATATTATATTTTACCATTTTTGAATAGTTTAGGATTGTTTGATAGATATTTGATAATTGATTTATAAATGTTTTTTAGTAAAATAGTTTTAGATATTTAGTAGAAAATTATATAAAGAAAAAGATTGATTTTAAAATCTAAATCAAGAAAAAAACTAAATCTCTTTATCCTATATTCCCAATACATCCAAATTCCCTATAAGCGGAAAAAAACCGTTTTTGATTAGAAAATTCAAGCATTTGAAAAAATCAACACTTTTTAAAAAAATCATTAAAAAATAGCCAAGTTACAAAACAAACACAAAAATATACTAAAACAATCTATATAAATTTGTTAAGTAATTTTTAAACTAAAAAACAGCAAAAAAATCTTATGCTATAATCTATAATTATATAAAATCTTAAGGTTTAATTTATGGGAAAAATAAACAATAAAATATCAGTATTAGTTGAATTTTCAATGTTTCCTACAGATAAAGGAGAAAGCGTCAGTCTTTATGTAAGTAGAATAATAAAAATGATAGATAAATCAAATATAACTTACAAACTTACACCTATGGGGACAGTATTTGAAACCAACTCATTAGAAGAAGCCCTAAATATAATAAACAAAGCATATAAACAGTTAGAACCTGACTGTAATAGAGTTTATTCTGTTGTAAAAATGGACATTAGAAAAAATACAGAAAATAGAATAGAAGAAAAAGTAAAATCTGTAGAACAAAAATTAGGAAAAGAGGTTAAAAAGTGATATTAAAAAGTATCAAATTAGAAAATTTTCTTTCCCATGATGAAACCGAAATAGAGTTTGCAGAAGATGGAATTACAGCAATAATAGGGGAAAATGGTGCAGGAAAAAGTTCAATAATAGAAGCTATTATTTTTGCTCTTTATGGAACTTCTAATAAAGGTGTTAATAGAGATCTTATAAAATGGGGAAGAAAAAAAGCAAAAGTAGAACTAATCTTTAAAAAAAGAGATGAAATATATAAAATTGAAAGAGAGTTAGAGTTAAACAAGAGAAACATAGCAGACTCAAAATCATTTATCTACAAATTTGAAAGAGGAAATTATCAACTTTACTTTATAAAAGAAGCCAATAA
>JBBIMT010000104.1:0-2110 GCA_037444265.1 bacterium | reverse complement strand
AATCCAAAAATCCTGTTTTAGTCTTAAAAAATGATAAAAAAGATTTTAAAAACATTTTAGTTGCTTACGATTTCCTTCCTTCTTCTAAAGATGCACTAAACTTCGCATTAAATATTTCTAAAGTATTCCAGTCTAATATAACAGTTTTACATGTTGACAACGATGCACATTTTACACATATAAAATCTATCTACGAAAAAGTAAAACAACAAAAAATAGAGAAGTTAGATCAACTTAAAATAGATCTTCCAGAGATAAATACTTTCTATCTGGAAGGAAAACCAGAAAAGGATATAGTTAAATATGCTGTTGAAAACAATATAGATTTGATTATCTTAGGAAAAAGAAAAGTAAAAGATACAAACAGATTATTCATAGGATCTGTTTCTTATGAAGTGCTTAAAAACTCCCCTCTTTCTGTTTTAATATTTAGGAGTCAATAATGAAAAAATTTTTATTATCAACTTTATTAGCTGTAAATATAACCTTTGCTAGCGTAAATCAAAACGAAAACCCTCTTTTTTATTATGGTGTTTGTAAAGTAGCAAAAGATAATCACGATATAAATACTGCCTATGAATACTGTAAAAAAGCAATAACATTAATGCCAGATACACCTTATATATACAGAGAGTTTATTTTCTTATCTTATAGTATCGGAAAAAAAGAAGAAGCTTTTGATTATTTAAAAGAATACTTAGAAAAATTTAAAGATAAAGCTGATACATATCTATTTGCTGCATTCTTTTACAGTGTTATAAAAGAAGATGTTAAATCTAAAGAAACATTGGAAGAAGGGTATAAAAAGTTTCCAAACAATGAAAAAATAATTTCAAATTTAGTAGACAGCTATATACAACAAAAAGATTTTAAAAATGCTAAAAATCTTTTAGAAAAATTAGCAGAGATAAAAAAAGGAGATCCATCTGTATATTACAAATTAGCAAGAATTTATCTATTTGAAAATAATACTGAGAAAGCTATTTTTTATTTAAAAAAATCCCTTGGAATTGACAAAAATTATAAATCATCTTGGCAACTTCTTGGAGAAATTTATAGACAGTTGAAAAAGTATGACGAAGCTATAAATGTTTATAAAAATATCTTAAAAACCAATCCAAATGATTTAGAAGCATTAAATAGACTTTTTCAAGTTTATGTAGATAAAGAAGATTTTGAAAAGGCTTCTGAAACTATAAATAAAATCATAAGTTTAAACCCTCAAGATAATGATTCATTACTAAAAAAATTTTTACTTTATATAAAATTTAAGAAAACAAAAGACATTTTAGAAGAAATAAATCAAAGTTTAAAAGAAAATCCAGACAATTTAGTTATGAAATTTACACTTGGAATGGCTTATGAAGCTTTAGAAGACTATCAAAACGCAAAAAAAATCTATGAAGAACTATACTCAGTTCAACAAGATAATGAAGAACTAATAGATAGACTCGTTAATGTATATCTACAAACAAAAGAGTATGATAAAGCTTTAGAAATCTTAAATAAAAAGTATGTCCAAAACCCAAAAGATTATAAGATTTTACTATCTATAGCAGATATTGAAGATAAAAAAGGAGATACAAAAAAAGCTTTAGAAGTTGTTCAAGAAGCAGAAAAAATAGCAAAAGGTGATCCTACCATCTATTTTATGAAAGCTATGTACATAGATAAACTTGGAAATTGGAACGAAGCAGAAAAAAATCTTTTAAAAGCTCTTGAGATAAGACCAAATTATGCAGATGCTCTTAACTATCTTGGATACACTTATATAGACAGAGAGATAAATATAGATAAAGGTATAGAACTTGTTAAAAAAGCTCTCGAAACATTTCCAGATAGTCCAGCATACTTAGATAGTTTAGGTTGGGGGTACTATAAGAAAGGAGATTACAAAAAAGCTGAAGAGTTAATAAAAAAAGCTCTTGGTAAAATGTCTGATGATCCAGTTTTAAACGAACACTATGGAGACATTTTATTTAAACTAAATAAAAAGAAAGAAGCTAAAGAATTTTATAAAAAAGCTTTAAAACTTATAGAAAAGAAAGGTGAAGGAGAACCAAACCAAAAAGATCGAGTGTTAAAAAAATTAAAATCATTGTAGATTAAA
>JBBIMT010000103.1:0-1538 GCA_037444265.1 bacterium | reverse complement strand
TATTTCTTTTTTAGAGAATATTTTTATAAAATTTTCTTTTGCTTTTTCTGCATTTTTTGTGCCGTGATACATAGCAACAACTTCTTTTGCTAGCAGTAGTTTATTTTGATAATTGTCATCGTTTTTAGGAAGAGGAAGGCGGGTTATGTTTTCAAAGTATTTTTTTATTAAGTTATCGGGGACAGACATTATTTTCCCAAACATCTCATCTGGATTTTCATTTATTGAAATGTAGTTTCCATAACTTTTACTCATTTTTACTACCCCATCTGTACCTTCTATAAGAGGTACAGTTATAATATCCTGCGGTGGCATATTTAGTCTTTCCATAAGAGTTCTTCCTGCAAGTAAATTGAATTTTTGATCTGTACCTCCAATTTCTACATCAGCTCTTACCATTACTGAGTCATAAGCTTGTAAGATGGGATATAAAAATTCGTTAATTCTTAATGATTTCCCCAATGAAATTCTTTCTTTAAAATCATTTCTTTCTAAAATTTGCTGGACACTTAAAAGTGAAGCAAGTTTAATAAATTTTTTTAAATCCATTTTGCTTAACCATTGGCTGTTGTATTTGATTTCTGTTTTTTTAACATTGATAATTTTCCCCGCTTGCTTGAGATAACTTTGCATATTCTTTTTTACCTCTTTTTCTTGAAGTGGGGTTCTTTCTTTTGATTGCCCAGACGGGTCTCCTATTTGAGCAGTAAAGTCTCCAATAATTAAGATTGCTTGGTGCCCTAAATCCTGGAACTCTTTAAGTTTTAAAAGTGGAACAGAGTGCCCCAAATGAATATCTGGTTTTGTTGGGTCTATACCTAATTTTACTCTTAATTTTTTACCCGAATTAAGTTTTTTAATTAAACTTTCTTTATTGATAATTTCATCTACACCTCTTTGTAGTAATGTCTTTATTAATTGCTCTTTATTTTCTTTATATTTTTTCATAGAAATGATAAAAATTAAAGTTATAATTTTTGGACATTTTTAGGCAACACATTAAATTCAAATTCATTTTTATTGTTTTTTCGAGCAAGAATTTAAACTGCGGTTGGTTAAAAATAAAGATTTGCTGAGGTGATAAACAATGTTTTTTCTTTTATTTTCAAGTTTTTGTGAGTAGATAATATTTTTAGCCCCAGCGCAACTTAATTATATCAAAAAATAGAAAAATTTGACAATTAATAAGGCATTGATAGAATATCAATGGTGATTGATATAGTTATATATTTTATTTATTAGGTGTGAAAATGAAGGCAAAGTGTTGTATTAATAAAAAATATAATGCCGAATTATTACAAGTGGCAGAATTTTTAAAGGTAATAAATGACAAAAACCGCTTAAAAATATTTTGTTTGCTTAAAGAAAAAGAAATGTGTGTTTGTGACATTTGGCAATATCTTGATTTAGCTCAAAACCTTGTTTCTCATCATCTTAAAGTATTAAAAGATTTTGGGCTGGTGTCATCTAAAAAACAGGGATTAAAAGTTATATATTCAATAAACACAAAGGCCGTAAAAAAATATATAAAGTTGTTA
>JBBIMT010000102.1:0-1559 GCA_037444265.1 bacterium | reverse complement strand
AAATTCTTTTTCTTTTTTAATATCTTCGTCTTTTATATTAATTAATTTTTGAATTAAATTTTTTATTTCTATTAACTCATTTCTTGCTTCTTTAATATTTAAAGAATTTAAATATTCATTTGATTTGATTAAATTTGATTTAAATTCAAATATTTTTTTATCAAGCTCAGTTTGTCTTTTAATAAAATTACTAAACCAAGATTGAATCTTGCCCAAAAAAAACATCCGATAATCAGCCCAACTATTTACTAAATCAGAATGATTAGATAATAATTTAGCTTTTTCTGATAAAAATTCCAATGAACTAAACACTTTTTTTTTATAATCATTTTCTGATGGTAAATAATAAAAAAGCGCTTCTCCTATTTCTTTCGTTTTTCCATTTTTTAAAGAATTAAATATATTATTAAAATAATTAGAGAAACTATTAAAATTACCTACTAAATCAAGAATTTTTTTAAGCCAATCATTAATGTCTGTTTCATTATTAAAATATTTAATCAACCAATGTTTTCTTATATTAATTAAAGTTTCAATTGAATTTACCTCAAAATTTATCAATTCAGGAATTATTAAAAAAGTGATATCTTTAAAATCTCCTTGTGGTTTTGATTGTTTAATAAAATCTTTGTTTAAACCTAAATCTTTCCAGATTTTTTCTTGTTCCAGGGTATTTAATTTGACTTTACCTTTGTCATCAAAAAATAAAGATGTTAAATAATCTATAAAATCTAAAACTTGTTGATTTTCTTTTTTTATCTCTTCTTTTAAACAATCATTTAACCTTTTTTTAAAAGAAATTATTGTTGAATTACTTCTTAACTGTTTTTTACTAATAAATTTATCAATAAATTTATCTCTATCAAAAAAATTTTTTATTTTTTCTGAAGCATTTTTCCAGATTATATCTTTAATTGATTTGTTATTTGGAAAAAATATATCACGATACAAACTTAAAGTCGCTCCTTTATCTGCCCAAATCACCCCTGCTTTTAAAGAATCAACCCAAAAATCAAATAAGGTATAGATTTTCTTGTTATTATAAGAATATTTTAGATAATCATTAAGATTAATATCTCCTCTAATAGTTAAATCATCGTTAATTATTGACTGTTTAAAATTTTTTATCTCTTGAAAATTGTCAGAAGTCAATGGATATTTAATAGTTCTTATTATTTCACTACCAGAAAAAACAATTCTATTTTTGTGAAGACGATAACCGACTTGATTTTTGTTTTTTTTACTCATCAAGTAAAAAAATAATTATTGCGCCCTTGCACTAATCCCTTACGGGATTCCCTTTTGGGAAAAGGCTAACAACCTTTCGGTTGCGGAAAGCGCAAGGGCGCTTGAGTTAAGGACTCAAAAAAAATATTACTACTTTATAAAACAAAAATCAAGAAGATTAATTTAAATTCAAACTACTTCGACGTAGAGATTCCCGTGCTTTTTTGTAAATTTGACAGTTCCTTGTTTTAAAGCCATGATAGTAAAATCTCTCCCAAGAAGTGTCCCTTTTCCTGGGTGAACTTTTGTTCCTCTTTGGCGAATGATGATAT
>JBBIMT010000101.1:0-1561 GCA_037444265.1 bacterium | reverse complement strand
TCTTAAAATTTACAAAAAATTTTCTTTATCCTTTTTTTTATCCTCTTCGTTGTTTTTAAAAATATTTTCCAAATTACCGCTTTTTATTCTACCAGCTTCACTAATGTTTTTTACTTTGTTAATTTCTTTATTCTCCTCATTTTCTAAATCTTCTAAATTTTTCAACTCATAATCATCTGTCCTTTTTTGAAAAATTTTTAGCTTGCTAAGTGAAATATTCCCGCCAATTTTTTTCGTAGTGATTTCAACACCAATTACTCTATTTATAAACTTCTTCAATAATATTTCTCCAAAGATAATGAGAACAAAAACAATAAGAATAATAATTTCTGCTTGTTTGAATATCTTTCCTGCTTTCAAAATGTAAGCTCCACCTGCCAAAAAATAAGAAATTAAAACCATAGAAGAAAGCCAAATAAAAATTGATTGTAAATGAGCTTTAAAAAATCTTCCTAATTTTACACGTGTCCATCCTATCATAACTAAAGTTATAATATTTGTACCAATTAAAAATTTGGAAAGTATAATAACCTTTCTTAAATTTTGAGATATATAATAACTATAAAATTGTGTCTTTTTATCATTTTTTATTTTTCTGTAAAGACGCCACCCAAACTTAGTATTACGCAATCTTCCTCCTAAAAAATAAAGAAAATAATCCGTCGTAAAAACAGACAAAAATGCAGATAAAATAACACCCCAAAAACTTAAACTTTTGTTTATAATCAAATACATAGCAACCAAAAAAGTTATTTCACCTTGTAAAATAGTTCCCAAGGCAATAATGTAATAACTCCACGACTGATGACTAAGCACAATTTGACTTAAAGCATCCATTAAGCTTTCCATAAATTTAAAAAATTTATTTATAAGAAGGAAAAGATTCTTTAACCTTTAAAGTGTAATTTATATAACGCGCTAAAGCAAAAAATAAACTAGAAAGTCTGTTTAAAAACACGAGCATAATTTTTTTATTTTTCTTTTTTAAAAACTTTACACCAACTCTTTCACTACGGCGACTTAAAGCTCTTGCATAATCAAGATAAGAAGAAAAAATAACTCCGCCGGGTATTACAAAATTTTTTAAAGGAGGTAAAACCTTGTCAATCTCCAAAATCAAATTTTCCATATACTCTATATCCTTCAAACTTATATTTTTAAACTTTTCATTTTTATATCCAAATTTTTCCATTGCAATTTCCACTTGGGCTTTAAAAATTTTTTCTTGAATCTCAAATATAATCTTGTTTATATCTTCTTTGTTTATTTTAAAAACTTTTTTCTGAGAAGCAAATAAAGACCTTATAATACCAAGGTGTGAATTTAATTCATCTAAACTTCCTAAAAACTCAAAAAACAAATCATCTTTAGGAATTTTTTTCTTATTATTAATAAAACTCTTCCCATCATCACCTTTTTTGGTAAAAAATTTTGTATTCATCTTATAAATTATACACTCTCCCAAATTAAAAATAAAAATGATGTAACCCAATAAACTTAATAAATAATTTTACACTGTTTTATGTTTTTTTATTAAAATAAAAAACTTTATTTAAAAAAT
>JBBIMT010000100.1:0-1653 GCA_037444265.1 bacterium | reverse complement strand
AGTACTCCTGCTCAAAGTCATATAGGATCTTCTCCAAATAGTCTTATAGTACTTACTTTTTTCAGATAAAATAAAAAATACTTTTAAATTCTAATGGATATACCGTTTAAATTTAAATAATTTAAAAAATTTAGATCAAATGAAAATATATCTTGCTCATGAGCTCCAACATCTTTTAAGCGCTTATTTTAAGGATAAAAAGTTTAATACTAAAGATGCAATCTGGTTAAATGAACTACGAAGCGAATATATTCCATATTTACTTGGATATTTTAATAAGAAATTAGATAATTTACTAATGCAGCGTGTCAAGGAATTTTTGAATAATCCTTTTGAATCTTTTTATCCTTGGAAAAATACCCAAACTAATTATGGTCAAGTTGCTATGTTTGGTTTTTATCTTTTAGACAAACTTGGGAAAACAGCGATAAAAGATATGCTTAAAAGCACTAACACAGGACTTAATTTGATAGATGAGATAGCCCTTAAAAAAGGTTATCAAGGTTCATTGTTATATCATTATTTCGCAATTGCGAATTTACTTAACGACTCTAAAAACGCAGATGGCTTATATTCTTATAATAATGAAATTTTAAATTTTAAATTAAAACCAGAACTGATTATTTCCAACATTAGTAATTTTGAAATCGCTATTAATGCTTTCGATTTTACAATTATTGAACTTTCAGAATCTTTGCAAAAGAAATTGCTTGAAATTCAAAGCTTCAATGAGGTTAACAAAGGAGCAGTTTTTAGTTCTTTAGTTCTCGTGAAAAATGATGGACTTTTAGAAATTACTACCAAAAGTTTTTATCCTCAAACAAAAAATTATTTTTATATTCCAAAATTAAATTCAAACGAGAAAGTTTATATTGTTTTATCATCAGCCATTGAGCTAAATCAAATTTTAAAATTTAACTTCGGCGTTTTAGAAAAGTTTTCAGAAGAATTTCAGATTACCCAATTTGATTTTCCAGTAATTAAAGAAAATACTCAACCCTCTTTTGAGATTTTCGGTAAAGGATTTTTAGAATCAGAAATTTTATTTTCAAACGGAGCCAAAACAAAACCGATTTTAATGCCAGATGGAAGGATGATTTTTATTTTTCCAATTTTGGCAAAAGGGCAATATAATGTCCAAATCAAAAATTTGGACGGCAAGGTAATATCTATACCACAGCCTCTTTATGTTATCGAAAATTTACCTGATGGATCATTAATTCGAAATTCGAAAAACGAAAAATTTATCACTCAAAAAAATTTAATTTTACCTATAGATAAAAAAAATAAAGTATTGTATAATAAAAAAAATGTAATTTCTGTGTCTGAAATGTCATTTTTGTTTTATAAAATTACCAATTTAGTTAAGGCAAAAAATGACAACAAGATTTATGAAATAGATAAAAACGGCTATCGTCATTTAATAAAAATGACTCCTGAACAATTTATTGCTTCTGGGAGATCTTTGGATGATGTGTTTGAGTTATCTCAAGAAGAATTAAGTGGATATCCGCTTGGTCGGGCTATCGTTAGATAAGTCAGTGACATAATGATTAACATTTATGTATTGATAATTTATTTCAGTTAACATAACGATTTATTTGGCAGGGTGTAAATTATTGTAAAGCCATTTTTCAACTAATTTTTTATACT
>JBBIMT010000099.1:0-1656 GCA_037444265.1 bacterium | reverse complement strand
TCGTCTTACTGGTATTCCTTGTATTTTAAATACCAGCTTTAATCTCAAAGAAGAACCAATTGTTGAAAACCCAAAGCAGGCGATTGATGATTTTTTAAAGACATCGATGGATTGTTTGGTGATTGGAAGCTTTATTTTATACAAATAGATTTTAATTACAGGGAATTAATTCATTAGCAATAAGATAATTTAATATTTCCTGAGCAAAAATTTGATGGCCGAGGGGATTGGGATGACCGTCATTTGGTAGTTTCATTTTTTGAGTATATTTAATAGGCAAGAAAAAGACTTTTCTTTGATCTTCAAAAGATTGAAAAATATTATCAAATTGTGGTTCTAGATTTATTAATAAGACCGGTATGTCTATTTGATTTAAAAAATTATTAATTATTTTTTTTTGATATTCAATGATGTAATCATCAGAGTATTTTTTTCTATATTGAGAAAATATCAAAAACGAGCCTTCGTATTTATTTTCCTTTGAGATAGGCGGAAGAGTAACTGTCTGCTGGACCTCACCCATTAATTCTTTTATTCTTAAAAAATCAACACTTATCCAGATAATTAGATCTGGCTTGTATTTTTCTCCTCTTTGGCGATATCTTTCAATTGCATATTGAAAATCATATCCATCAACCCCTAGATTGATAACCTCGATAATCTTTTGCGGTTGACAGATTTCATTATTGTTGACTATTTTTTCCAAAACTGCTGGCCAATTCTCATCATCTTTAACCAACACTCCAAAAGTAAAAGAATCACCTAAGGCGATTATTCGGAAAGTATTTTTTGGTTTTTCAATGGAATAATCTTTTAACTCATGAAGACCGTCCGAATTGATCGTATAAAAAGTCCCCCACCAGTTATATTGAATATTAGGCTTCGGTTCGTAAAAGTATTTTAAATTTTTATTGATAACAATCGTTGGTTTGATAATATTTTGTTTAGAAATCGGATTAACTGATGCGCCAAGAGTATGACTTTTTTGTTTTATAATTTGTTTTGCGAGATAGATGACTATCGTAATTTGAACGACGATTAGTAATATAAAAAAATAAGTTTTATAATTTTTCATATGTTTTTCGATAATTATTTTTATTTTAAACTACTAAAAAGATGAAATCAAAAACAATTTTAATCACCGGCTCTCTAGGTTTAATTGGTTTTGAAGCGACAAGATTTTTTTTAGAAAAAGCTTATCAAGTGATTGGGTTAGATAATGATCTGAGAGCAAAAATGTATGATATAAAAACAAATTATCAGAAAAAGCTTGAATATTTAACTAAAAATTTTAAAAATAAATATTTTCATTATCACGAGGATATTAGAAATGAGAATTTTTTAAACAAGTTGTTTTTCAAATTTAAAAATTCTATTTTTGCTATTATTCATACTGCGGCCCAAACATCTCACGATTATTCGACTAAAGATCCAGTTTTAGATTACGAGATAAACGCTTTTGCAACATTTAGATTGTTAGAGTTAACTAGAAAATATTCCCCCCAATCTGTTTTTATTTTTACCTCATCCAATAAAGTCTATGGCGATCGAGTTAATAATCTCAATTTATATGAGTTTAAGACCCGCTTTGATTTAAAAAGAAATGATAAATATTACTTTGGTATTAATGAAAATTTTTCTCTCGATCAATCGCTT
>JBBIMT010000098.1:0-1718 GCA_037444265.1 bacterium | reverse complement strand
ACGGCTCATTACCGGTTTATATCCTTAAAGGATCGGCGCAACTACTAGAGCAATTATTGAACATCCCGTTAGCCAATTATCAAATGATGCTTTATATCGGTAGGGCTTTAAGTCTTTTTTTAGATATATTAATTGCTATTTTGGTTTTTAAATCTGCTAGTATTCTTTTTAAGGAGAAAAAAATTGCCTTTTTTTCTGCTTTTTTTTATGCCATTGCTTTTTTTCCAATTCAAAATTCACATTTTTTTATTAGTGATGTTTTTTTAAATTTTTTTACCACCCTCTTCAGTTATTTAGCTATCAAGAAGTTATCTAAGATTAATAAGATTAAAGATTTTAAGTCAAATATTATCCATATTGTTTTAATGGGCGTCGTTTTCGCGGCAATGTTCAGCACTAAATTCAGTGCATTAACTTTTTATCCATCAGTATTAATCTTTTTATTAGGAAACGCGATTACCCCGTTTTTGTTTAAAACAAAATTATCAAAAAATTTTTTAAAAAATTTAACTATTGACCTTTTTCTTTTTCATGTAACTTTCTTTATTTTCAGTTTTCTTTTTATGCCCTATGCTTTTTTGAATTATCAAAAATTTATCTCCGACATCAAACTTCAGCTAGAGATGAATTCCAATCCTTATATTTTTCCCTACACTCTCCAATATGTTGACACAATCGCGTATTGGTATTATTTAAAAAATATTTTTTTATGGGGATTGGGGCCAATAATTTCTATCCTTTCTTTACTTGGTTTTTTTATTTTTTTAAACAATTTTAAAAAAAAGGTCAAAAATAAAAAAATAAATCTATTACCGTTAGTATCAAATCTTTTTTTTATTCTAACATATATTATTTATTTTTTCGTCATTGGTAAAAGTGCCGTTAAATTTATGCGTTATCTGTTACCAATGTATCCTTTTTTCATAATTTTTACCGGTTATGGATTTTATCAATTGATGCAATTGAAAATCTTCAAACGATACTCTTTTTTAAAGACAATCTTTTTATATTCAACAATTATTGTTTCATCAATATGGACTATGATGTTCGTCAATATTTATTCTTATCCTCATACAAGAATAACTGCCACAGAATGGATTTTAAAAAACATTCCTCCTGGTTCAACTCTTGGTGTAGAACACTGGGATGATCGCCTCCCCCTGTATGGTGGTGAAAAATATAGTTATATTGAACTAACTTTATATGATCAACCCGACGATGAATTAAAATGGTTTTATTTAGAAGACAAACTTAAAACAACTGATTATTTGATTATCGCCTCAAATAGACTTTATATCCCCTTGCAAAAATTAAAAGATTGTTCGAGATACAAAGTTTGCTATCCAAAAACCGCTGACTATTATCAAAAATTATTTAAAGAAGAATTAGGTTTTAAAAAAGTGGCTGAATTTTCAGTTTATCCATCGCTGAGAATTTTTGGCTTAGAATTAAAAATTAACGACCAAAATGCTGATGAATCTTTTACTGTTTATGATCATCCGAAAGTGATGATTTTAAGAAAGATATGAAGCCAAAATTGTTACTTTTTATTTTTATTTTTATTATTGGGCTATTCTTACGATTGTATAAATTGTCGGAACTTCCTCCGCCTATTCATGTTGATGAAGCTTTTATGACTCAATCTGCTATTGCCATCTTAGAACAAAGTAAGAACCTACTTGATACCTATTTTAGTACAACTGTTATTAGTAATTTAT
>JBBIMT010000097.1:0-1729 GCA_037444265.1 bacterium | reverse complement strand
AAAAATAAAAAAATAAAAAATAACAAAATTTTATTTTTTTTCATATTTTTTAACAAAACTCATTTTTTTATTAATTATAAAACTTTAATTTATTTATGCTAATATGTATTGTTAATAATAGCGGTAATTTTATTTTCGGCTTGGTAAAGAATATTTCGAAATTCTCTTTCATCGCTTACATTTAAAATTGAATTTATTGTTTCAATAAAAACTTTATCTATTAGGTTTCTATTTGGCCCATACCAAGATTTGGCATAAAGAGCTTGCTTTGTAAATACAGAAAGATTAGGATCATTCTTGTATTTTTCTATAAGATACAAAAGAGCGGGAGGTTTGCCTGATTTTTTAATATAAGATTCCACATTTTGGGTATCGAGAGTTAAAGATAAAATAAACTTCCAAGCAAGAGAAGAGTTTTTAGTGTGTTTAGAAACAACAAAAACAAAATAGCGCGCCGCATCAGCATAATAATCAGAAGAAGTGATTTGCGGGAAAGGAGAGATACCTATATTAAGAAAACTATTTTTCTCTTTTAAGAATTTTAATGCAGACTGATAATCAAAAATCATTGCCACTTTGTTTTGAGCAAATGCATCTAAAGAGTTGGGCATATTAGAATCCCAAGTAAAATACTCGTTTTTAGGATTAGAAAATTGTGTAAAAAATCTAAATGCTATTTGTGATTCCTCGTTAAGCAAACTTCCCTTCCCTTCGCTTGTAATTTTACTCCCCAACTGCATCAAAATAGCATACAAAATATCTTGAGAATTATTAATATTGGCAGCTCCCAATGCTGCCCCTGCTTGAAGTATTTTACCATTTTCGTCTTTTACCGTAACCTTTTTTAAGACATTAACAAACGTATCCCAATTATCTGGAGGAAAAACAATACCTGCTTTTGCAAAAATATCTTTATTGTATATCAACGCCAGAGTATCTAAAGAAAGAGGAAGCCCATAAATTCCATCTTTAAACACAACATCATTTACAACAATTTGTGGAAAGTATTGACTAAGTTTTACAAGAGGTAAAGAAGTAAAAGGGAGTGGTGTAGTTTTGTTTAAAAATAGTGGTATTTCTGTAGAAGGTATCATAAAAACATCCGGGCCTTGGCCAGCAGAAATTGCTGAGAGGAGTGAGGTAAAATAAAAATTATAATCTTTGCCAGCAAAAACTTCTAAAGACACTTCAGCATTATTAGCGCCATTAAATTTATCAATAAAATCTTTAAAATTATTTTTTTCTTCATTAAAAATCCATACACTCAACTTTTCCCTTGGCACATTTTCACCGCCAAGTAAAGAACTTGAGGGCTTTTTTTTACTTTTGCTTACTGGAATTACACCCAAAACAATTAAAAGCAATACCAAAACAAAAATTCCTATCCCACCAAAAATCAAAATTTGTGTTTTAGAAAGATTCATCGTTGACTATTATAACACTATTTAAAAATTAAAGCCACAGTTTTTTTGTTGCTATCAATAGAAAAATAAAATACAATAATATTGTATGGTTATAAACTATCAAGGAAAAAGTTATTTTAAAATTTTATCGGGTGAAAAATTAATTCTTCTTAACCCCGAAGACCAAAGATCTTTTAAAAACGCTATTGCTGTTATAAACACAATATATAACCCTAAAACTCAAAATACTAATGATTTGAAAAATGAGGAAACACCATTTCAAATAAATCATCAAGGAGAATATGATATAAAGGATATAAAAATTG
>JBBIMT010000096.1:0-1737 GCA_037444265.1 bacterium | reverse complement strand
ATGCTTTGCTAAAGAAAATAAAAAAAGTTTGGATTAACTAAAAAAATTGAAGCAATAAAAAAAGATTTCGAAAAATTTCAAGAAGATAAAAAGAAAAATAAAGACTTAAAATGCGATAAGCATAAATTTACTAAATTAATTGCTTATTATCAAAATTGTCTTGAATTGGGCGGATACAAAAAAACCTTTAATTTTAAATGGAAAAGTCCTGAAAAATATTCAAATATGTCTGAATTTTATGAAGAAATAGACAAACAAGGATATTCTTTAAAATGTGTCCCAATAAAAAAAGCTATATTCAAGAAAAAAATAACAATGGAGAAATATATCTTTTTAAAATTTTAAATAAAGATTTTAAAAAGAAAAATAAAAACACTAAAAAAGATATTCATACTCTTTATTTTAATGCTTTGTTTAGTAAAGAAAATTTAGAAAAAAAAGAGGTACTACTAAGATTAGCAGGTAATGCTGAAATTTTTTATCGTCAGAAATCATTATCTCCTGAAATAGAATTAAGAGGAAGCAACAAGCAAAAAGAAGTTATTAAATATAAACGTTATACCGAAGATAAAATATTATTTCATTTTCCAATAAAAATTAATGCTTTATATAATAAAATTGCGAACATAAAAAACTTTAATGATAGCGTAAATAAATTATTGAAAGAAAAAATTAATGAAATAAATGTTATTGGCATTGATAGAGGCGAAAAGAATTTGCTTTATTATACTGTTATAAATCAAAGAGGAGAAATTTTGGAACATGGAAGTTTAAATGAAATCAATGGCGTAAATTATTTCGAGAAATTGGTTGAAAAAGAAAAAGAAAGAAAATTACAACGCCAAAGCTGGTTCCCATTATTAAAATAAAAGATTTAAAAAAAAGGTTATTTATCTTATGTTACAAGAAAAATTTGTGATCTTATTGAAAAATATAATGCCATTGTCATTTTAGAAGATTTAAATGTGGCATTTAAACAGTCGCGTTTTGGAATCGAAAGAACTATTTATCAACAATTTGAAAAAGCTTTAATTGATGAATTGGGATATCTTGTTTTTAAAGACGAAAGAGATTTAAGTGATCCTGGAGGAATTTTAAATGGTTATCAGTTAACCCCTCCTATTGAATCTTTTGAAGATATGCAAAAACAAATTGGAATTATTTTTTATACAGATGCAAGTTATACATCTAAAACTGATCCTTTGACTGGCTTTAGAAATAATATATACATTCAAAATTCCGCTTCTATTCAAAAAATTAAAGAATTAATCAATAAACTTAAATTTGGGGGTTGGGTAAAAATGAAATGAGTTATTATTTTATTTACAATTTTAATGATTTTTATGAAAATTCTATAAATAAAGAATGGACAATTTACTCAAAGGTTCCAAGAATAAGAAGAGAAAAAAATCAAAAAACTGGGTATTGGGAATATTCAAAAATAGATTTAAACAGAGAATTTGAAGATTTGTTTACTAAGTATAATTTCGATCCAAAGAAAGAAAATATTTTAGAAGATATTAAAAGTATTATAAAAAATAATGATAACTTTTTAATAGAAAAAAAAGAATTCGACGGAAAGCAAAAAAACTTTTACGAAAGATTTATTTATCTATTTAATTTAATTTTGCAAATAAGAAATACTTATTCATTGTCTATTGAAGTTAATGAAAGTGGCAAATTAGCAAAAATTGATTATGGAATCGATTTTATAGCTTCAGCAGTAAAACCTTTCTT
>JBBIMT010000095.1:0-1752 GCA_037444265.1 bacterium | reverse complement strand
AAATGATGATGTATTATATGTTTTAACAACAAATACGGTGTCAATATAAAACTTGCTTAGAGTGGGAAAAACACTACCAAATATTATAAGGTCATCGGTTTGAAGATTTTGTAATTGCCCTACTTGTTTACAAATACAATACTTGAAGTCTTCGCCAAAAACATATGGATCGGTGTTTTGAGTTCCTCTATTGGCAGTAGAACTTATTGGCTTATGAAGCCCATTCGGATAAATCCGAGTATCAATATTTGTGTCTTGAAAAGGATAAAAAATGGAATTTCCTTCCCATTCCCCCCAAAAACACAACTTACCTTCTTTTGGCTCCAAATCATTTAAATTATCTATGTAAACACCATGGTTTTGAATAAACTTTCTATAATGAACATCATCATTATTCCATTCTCGGATAATTTGATTTCCATTTTTTGTGTAACCATTTCCATTTCCCAATCTGAATGGTTTTTGATTTCCGGGGTGATTAAGTTGAACTTTCATTTCCTTCTCCTTCATAGTTATGTGAATTTGAGTTTTTATTTGTATTTATTTTTTTAAATAATTATTTATTTTTTTTGTTAATTCTTCTGGGCTGCAATAATGAATGTATAAATTCCAACCGATAACTTCGCAATCCCAAATTTTCGCTTTATAGTTATGTGAATTTTGAGTTTTTATTTGAATTTATTTTTTTAAATAATTATTTATTTTTTTTGTTAATTCTTCTGGGCTGCAATAATGAATGTATAAATTCCAACCGATAACTTCGCAATCCCAAATTTTCGCTTTATAGATTGTAAAATTTCTTTTAATTCCATTTTTAGTTGTAAAACAAAAAATTTCTTCTTCAACATTTTCTAAATTTAATACTTCTTTAATTTCTTCAAAAGCAGTTTTCCCATTTATAAACAGTTTTTTAATTTTTTGTTTTTTTATGACACATTTAATAATTGAAGTGTCAATTATTAATTTTTTTTCATATTTATTTAAATCACTCCATTTTTTTGAAGTTGCCCAGGGTGAAATATCTAAATGAACAATTTTATCATTGTAGTATTCAAAACCTTTATATTTAAACAAATTATTCATTGGATCAAACCATTTTTTATATGGGTTTATCTTAAAATATTTTAAGAGGGAATCATATACTTGTTCTGCTTGTTCTGGTGTTAATGTTTGATTATCTGATACATTTAATACTTTTCTATCAACTAATCTTCTTTTTCCATTGTGTACAAATTCTATATTACTTGGGTTGAGTCCTAATGTGGCAATTTCAGCTTTTTCAATATTTCCAAAAAATACTATTGGAACAGAACCTGGAACAATTTTAACAGCTGTTGGTAAAGATTGTGAAATTTTATATATCAAATAACCTTTTAAATCCTGCTGGATATTATTATACTTATCCATTGCACATTCAAGTTTTAAATTTGACATTTTAAATAAAACTTTTTTTCCGATTTTGTCAATAAAAATTGTTTAAATTATAAACTATAAATTTTCGTCTCATAGCGGGGATTATTTTTATGGCAACCTGTCCCAGGTAGCAAAGTAAATCAGGAAGATAATAAAAAGTTTTTGTCTTTTTCTGGTTTGTTTAAAAAAAAATTGTGATGTTCCCTACAAATCGGGATAAGTTTTTTTTAACAAAAACAAAGTGTAAAATCTGGTAATTGAATTTTTTATATTTAATTTAATACATTTTCTAAAAAAATTAAAATTAATTTTTATTATAAATTTTTTTTTAACTATTTT
>JBBIMT010000094.1:0-1772 GCA_037444265.1 bacterium | reverse complement strand
GCTGCTTTTTCTATGATTCCTTTTATCATTGTTTTTTGTTGTTTTGTTTTGATTGTTTTTATTTTGTTTTATTTCATTTTATGTTAGTTTTGTTTTTATGTTTTGTGCTATATTATACAAAGCAAAAACATTATTTGTAATAATTATACCATACTCATTTTACTCTAAAAACTAACGCTATTTTAATTTTTCTATTTTACTGCTTAAAAAAATGTAATAAAATATCTCAAAGAAACTATTGTCATTTTTTAAAAAATGTAAAATAATAAAATCTCTAAAAGTATGGACATCTTAGTTATTGATATTGAGACAAAAAATACATTTCAAGATGTAGGAGGACGTGAAAATCTAAAAGATTTAAGTATTTCTATTGTAGGCGTTTATTCTTACGAGGAAGACAAATATTTTGTCTTTGAAGAAAACGAGTTAGAAAAACTATCTCCTAAACTCCAAAAAGCGCAACTTTTAGTAACCTTTGCCGGGAAAAGATTTGATATACCAGTTATGGAAAAATATTTTCATTTCAACATCAGCAGTATCAATCATTATGACATTTTAGAAAAAGTCGAGGAAAAACTTGGTAGAAGAATAAGTTTAGATATTTTAGCAGAAGCAAATTTAGGTTTAAAAAAAACAGGAAAAAGCATTGACGCAATTGACCTTTATTCTCAAGGAAAAATTGATGAACTAAAAGAATATTGTTTAAATGACGTAAAGCTTACAAAAGAACTTTATGAACTAATTAAAAAACAAGGCTATCTTTGGATACCACAAAAAAACTCAAATGAAATGATAAAACTAAATATAGATTTGCCAACAGAATCAAACCAAAAACAACTTATCTAAAATATGAAAAAGAAAAAAAATAAACTAACCACAATAATACTTATCATACTTCTTGCTATAAGCGTTTTAGGCCTTTACATTCCTATTTTATTTCCCCCCCAAGAAAATATAAACTACAACTTGGAAGAAAATTACAAACAAACAACTAAAAACTCCCCGGAGCTTTTAAATGAAACAACAACACTAAAAGAAAATATTTCTATCACTTCGACCAGTTTTAATGCAACCTTCAACAAATCTCAAAACATTACTCAAGACAAAAAATAAAAATTAACATCTCTTAAAAATGCACGATGAAGAAATTAAAAAGCTAATAAATAGAGAGAAAAAGAGACAAAAAAAGACAGTTAATCTTATAGCCTCTGAAAACATCACATCAAAAGAAGTACGCCTTGCTCTTTCTTCTGTTTTTACAAACAAATATGCAGAAGGATATCCTCACTTTCGCTATTACGCTGGCGTAGAAAATGCAGACGAATTGGAAAAATTAGTGCAAACAAGAGCGCTTGCTCTTTTTAATCTTTCAGAAAAGAAATGGGGTGTAAACATCCAACCTTATTCAGGT
This sequence comes from bacterium, assembly GCA_037444265.1. Lineage (GTDB taxonomy): Bacteria > Patescibacteriota > Minisyncoccia > 2-01-FULL-47-10 > JBBIMT01 > JBBIMT01. The sequence continues at coordinate 361 of JBBIMT010000094.1, read as the reverse complement.
TCCCCCGCCAATTTAGCAGTGTATTTTGGACTTTTACCCTTAGGAGAAAAAATTATGGCTATGTCACTTGATATGGGCGGACATTTAAGCCATGCACAAAAAGTAAGCATTACAGGAAAACTCTGGAAACAAATACCATATGGAGTTTCACCAAAAACATTTATGCTTGATTATAAAGAAATTGCAAAAATTGCAAAAAAAGAAAAACCTAAACTTATAATTGCCGGTGGCACTGCTTATCCGAGAACTATAAATTTTAAAAAATTTAAAGAAATTGCAAGAAGCATAAATGCCATATTTATGGTAGATATGTCTCATTTTGCTGGTCTTGTGGCAGGAGGCGTTTATCCTTCTCCTTTCC
>JBBIMT010000093.1:0-1894 GCA_037444265.1 bacterium | reverse complement strand
AGATATAAAGTGAGAACCTAATACTTGATCTACTAATAAAATTTTTATGCCCAGTTTTCGATTAAAAATTTTAAGCGCTGTTCTGGCGTCATATTTGGGGTGTTGGTCCCAAGATCTAAAATAATCGCTGTTGGCGTTGTATAAAATAATAAGATTAACTTTAGAATTTAAATACCATAGTGCGGTTTTAGTGCCAACAATAACTCCTTTTGTAAGTTTTTGAGAAGTTTGCCAATTTTGAAGTTTTTTTTGAGGAGATAGTTTTGAGTGAATTAAAACCGTGTTTGAAAAATTTTCTAGATATTTGCTCCAATTTTTAGCTGCGATTATATCAGGAGTTAAAAATAAAGTTACCCCTGGATTTCGTTGAATTTGTTGCAAAAGTACCTCTTTGTTAAAATCATATGCTTGGAATATTATCTTTTGTTTTTGCTGAGTAAATTCATTTTGTTTAAAAAGGTAATTTTTAAAAAACATTTTTTTTGTAATTATTTTCGGGAAAAAAAGTTGCAAAAATAAACCCAGGGGTTCATAATAATATTTTGCCATCTCAATCGCAATTTCTATCTGCCATTTTTGCAAAAACGGTTTTGCGCATAATATTTTTTTTATTTTCCTTAAGGTGAAGTTAGCCGTTTTTTTTAAATGCATTTTTTTTACAGGGGTAAGTTTTTCGCTAGAAATGACCACTCCAGTGATATCGCGATTTTTTAAAGAAATCAAAACAATTGAACCTATTTTTAATTGACGGCTGCTAAAATAAGTTAAAGTTTGTGGATTAGGTAAAGAAATTTTGGTTAATGGCGCTACGGACAAAATAAACATATCTTGATTATAGTAAAGGCGTTGAATAAATGCAAATGTTATCTTACAATAAAACTTAATTAATGCTTTTTTAGTGGTGTTTAAAATTTGTAGAATTTTTTATGATGTTTTTTAATTTAAATATTCAAAATTATAAAGATTGGGGAGAATTGCTTCAACACTTAAAAAATATAATTGAAGAGAAAAACAAAACCCAAATAGTAACTCTTAATCCTGAAATGTTAGTTTGCGCTCAAAAAGATACTATTTTTTTTAACATTTTAAAAAAATCGCTTCTTATTCCTGATGGATTTGGTATTATTTTGGCATCTAAAATTTTAGGCAAATCTCAGCTTAAAAGATATCCTGGTGTTGAAATTATAGAACAAATGCTTCAAAGCGATCTTTTTATAGATTGTTCCTTTTATTTTTTTGGAGCAAGTCAAAAAACTTTGAAAAGATTGGCATTTAAAATACAATCTAAAAGCTTTAAAGATTCACACTTCGTCGGTTTTCATCCTGGTGAAATCGATTTAATTTATCGTCTTCGAACCCTCGAAAAATTTTATTTTAACAAAATCAAAAACAAAAAGACTTCTGAGACTCAAGCTTTAGATTTGATAGATTATACGACACCAACCATAGTAAATAAAATTAATAAGGCAAAACCTGATGTTTTATTTGTGGCACTTGGTTCACCGTTGCAGGAAAAATGGATTTATTATAATTTACCAAAATTAAATAGTGTAAAATTGGCTATTGGAGTTGGTGGCGCGTTTGATATTTTATCTGGCTTAAAGCCTCGTGCTCCTTTATTTTTACGGCGTTTAGGTTTAGAATGGGTATGGCGGCTAAGCCTGGAACCTAAAAGAATGAAAAGAATTTATAATGCGACCTTTAAATTTTTTTGGATTGTATTAAATGAAGTCTTAAAAAAATATCAAAAAAAATTAGAATGAAGACTGCCAAATCAATTTACTTTATTGGAATTAAGGGAGCTGGAATGAGCGCCCTGGCTTTAATTTATAAAAAATTAGGAGCTACGGTAATGGGCTCAGATATTCAAGAAATTTTTTTTAGTGATGATATT
>JBBIMT010000092.1:0-1894 GCA_037444265.1 bacterium | reverse complement strand
AACGGCTGTAACTTTTTCAAGCGCTTCCAAAGAACCAACTGTTATTGATATATCGTGAGCAAATGCTTCAACAAGTCGCGTATTTAAGATGTACCCTAAAACTAAAATTGGTTTTTTAAGTCCAGCTTTTCTTAAAGATAAAGCTTCTGGTAAAGTGTCAACACCAAAAAAATCGACATCTTCTTTAGCCAATATTTCCGAAACTTGCCATAGGCCATGCCCATAAGCGTTGCTTTTTACAACTGCCATTATTTTAACTTTTTTAGGTAAAAAATTGCGAAAAATCTTTAAGTTATAGCACAGAGCTGATTTTGAAATTTCTACCCAAGTTCGATACATACGAAAATTAAAATATCGAAAAAATTTTTAACTTTTAGGTCGCATAAATGGAAATAAAATGACATCACGGATTGATGGTTGATTGGTAAGAAGCATTGTTAATCTATCAATACCCATTCCAAATCCGGCAGCTGGAGGCATTCCATATTTAAGAGCCTCAATAAAATCTTTATCAAACGAATGAGCTTCCTCATCTCCTTTTTTTAAATTTTGCGCTTGGTCGAAAAATCTTTCTTCTTGATCAAGCGGATCATTTAATTCTGAAAAAGCATTTACCAACTCCATTCCAGCGACAATGACCTGAAAACGGGCAGTTAAATTAGGGTCTTCAGGAAGTTTTTTAGCCAAAGGCGAAACTTCAACAGGGTGATTGATAATAAATGTTGGATTGAATATTTCGGGACGACATTTTTTCTTAAAAATCTCGTCCGCTATTTTTCCTTTGCTTAAATAAGGCTCTACCTCCACTCCTAATTTTTTTGCTTCTACTAAAAGTTCATCACGAGTCATTTTTTTATAATCAAGACCAGTTTTTTCTTGAATAATTTCAATAAATCCTTTCATTGGCCAGGGCGGCGACCAGTCAATTTTTTTTATCCCAAAATCAGTTTGAAGATTGCCATTAATTGATATAATGATTTCACAAATTAAATCTTCGGTGAATTTTCTCAATTTTTTATCGTCTTGATAAGCCCAGTAAAACTCAATCATTGTAAATTCCGGATTATGTTCAGCGTCAATTCCTTCATTTCTAAAATTACGGCCTATTTCATAAACCTTTTCATAGCCGCCAACTAGCAATCTTTTTAAATAAAGTTCAGGCGCTATTCGTAAAAATAATTCGATATTTAAAGCATTTAAAAATGTTTTAAAAGGACGCGCCAAAGCACCTCCTGCCAGGTTTTGCAATATTGGCGTTTCCACCTCAAGAAATCCTTCTCTGTCCAAAATTTCGCGCAATTTCTTTATGATGGCAGATCTTTTTAAAAAAACTTTCTTTACGTCTGGATTTAAAATTAAATCTAAATATCGTTTGCGATAACGGGTCTCTTTATTTTTTAAACCATGCCATTTCGATGGTAGAGAAAGTAGCGATTTGGAAAGAAAACGAATATTTTTAGCTTTTATTGTCTTTTGATTGGTATTAGTCAAAAACAAAGTTCCTGCTGCTTCAATAATATCTCCTTCATCTAAAGCCTTATCTAAAAGTTTAAAATTTTCCGTCCCAACTTCTAGTTGACTTAAAAGAACTTGAATCTTTCCTGAAGAGTCTTCAATGTCAATAAACTGAACTTTGCCATGTTTTCTAATACTCCTAACTCTTCCGACTAATGCGATTATTCTATTTTCTTTTGATAAAACCTCAAAGTTATTTAAAGCTTCTGAAATCAAAAAATCCCTCTTTGTAATCACAGGATAAGGATCTATATGATTTTCTCTTAAAAACCGTAGTTTCTCGACCCTTGAAGCCTTAATGTTTTCGAGCGATAATTTTGCTTTCTTCATTGAATTGAGATAATTTTATAAGTTAATTCATCTCCCTTAGGAGTAAAAA
>JBBIMT010000091.1:0-1913 GCA_037444265.1 bacterium | reverse complement strand
ATAAACATACATTACCAACATACGGTACCTACTGATCAATTTCAAATTTCAAAAAAAAGTATGTTCACAACAGCGGCAATAAAAAATTTTTAACAATCATTGGCGCTGCTCAAAATAATTTGAAAAATATCGATGTGAAAATACCTTTAGGAAAACTAGTATGCGTTACGGGCATCTCCGGTTCTGGCAAAAGTTCCTTGGTTAATGATATTTTAGCTAAAGCAATTTTAAAAAAATTTTACCACGCCAAAGAAAATCCTGGAAAACATAAAGAAATTAAAGGACTTGAAAACATTGATCGTGCGGTTATTGTTGATCAATCACCTATTGGAAAAACCCCAAGATCAAATCCGGCAACATATACCGGAGTGTTTAATTATATCAGAGAAATTTTTGCAAATACGAGCGAAGCGCGCGCACGAGGCTATAAAGCCGGTCGCTTTAGTTTCAATACCAACGAAGGACAATGTGAAGCTTGTGAAGGGCAAGGAGAAATAAAGGTAGAAATGCAGTTTTTGCCAGATATTTATGTCATCTGTGATGTTTGTCATGGGAAAAGATATAAAAGAGAAGTGCTTGAAATTTATTATAAAGATAAAAATATAGCCGATATATTAAATATGACAGTTACCGAGGCGCGCGAATTTTTTAAAAATATCCCACCTTTAAAGAAACGGCTTGATGTTCTTTTTGAAATTGGACTCGATTATTTAACTTTAGGCCAAAGAGCACCTTCACTTTCCGGAGGAGAATCTCAGAGAATTAAATTAGCCAAAGAATTAACTTCCTATACAGGACATCATACATTATATATATTAGATGAGCCAACTACTGGCTTGCATTTTGAAGATATAAAAAAACTTTTAATCATTTTGTATAAATTAGTCGCTCAAGGAAATACAGTGTTGGTTATTGAACATAATTTAGATGTCATTGCTTGCGCTGACTATATTATTGACTTAGGTCCTGAAGGTGGCAATTTAGGCGGGCAGATAGTAGTTCAAGGCACTCCAGAAGAAGTGGCTTTTTCAAACAAAGGTTATACTGCCAGATTCTTAAAAGATTATTTTAAATCATTATAATTTAAAATTTAAATTGCTATTTATTTTTTTGATCGATGAATAATTCAAAATTTTTATTTTGCAAAAATGAAGTCCAAATTTCATAACATTTGTTTGGAAATTATTTCGATAAAAATTATGAGGTCTTTGGTCTCTAAAGTTTTAATAGTTAACTAAAAGATAACTTGACTTTTTTTAAAAATATTTTAAAATAAAATTTATGGCTAATTTATTTTTAAAATCTTATTTTGCAAAAAAATTTTGGATAGGTGTGTTAATTTTAGGCGTTTTTTTGTTGTTTGTTTCTGGAATATTTTTTAAAAAAACAAGTAACCCTCAATATCAAACTTATAAAGTGAAAAAAGCAGACATTATCCAGGAAGTGTATGTTACAGGACAAATCAAAACTCCAGAAATTTATAATTTAGCTTTCGAGAAAAGTGGTAAAATCATAAAAATTAATGTGAAAGTAGGAGATACAGTATCAAAAGGTAAAATTTTAGCTGAACTTGATTCAAGTGAACTTTTGGCACAATTACAACAGGAACAAGCTAATTTAGAAGTTCAAGAGATAAAATTAAAGGAAATTAAAAAAGGGGCTCGTCCAGAAGAAATTGCGCTTGCTCAAGTTAAAGTCCAAAACGCAGATATCGCTCTAAAGCAAGCTGAACAAAACTTACATGATGAATTGCAAAAAACTTTCGATAATAGTGATGATGTGATAAGGTCTAAATTGGATAGTCTTTTTTTAAATCCAAACGGCGCTAATCCTCAATTGATATTTCCAGTCAATGATTCAAGTTTAAAATATTCTGTAGAAGAAAAACGGAAAAATATTGCCTTAAGCTTCGA
>JBBIMT010000090.1:0-1972 GCA_037444265.1 bacterium | reverse complement strand
TTAATTTTCAAAAGGGAAAATTCATGTTGCTGGAATAGAGTCTTTTTGGAGTTATACTAAAAGAAGACTAACGAAATTTAATGGAGTTAAAATTAATTTTCCTTACCATCTTAAAGAATGTGAAAGGCGATGGAAGAAAACACCGTAACAAATGAAAAAAGAATTATCACAAATTTTAAAAAAATACAATAAAATTTATTAGTTATCTTGTCTAGAGCCAAATATTTATTTAAAAAGTTATACTATCGGTCTTAATTACCACATTAATTTTTTACAATAATTGACAGAAAACCAAACTATACTTGAAAACAAACTATTTTAATGTTTATAATATAATGTAATAATGACATTCTAAAATATATGGGACAAAAATTAAAATTTATATTTTTTATATTATTATCTTTTATACTCGTAGAAATAGGAATTTATATTTATTTAATTAAAACAAGAGCTTCAAAAATAGATAACGTTAAGATAAGACGCGGAAAAACAGCCTTAGTGAAAGATGATTTGTTACCTGGTGAAAAATTTAATCCTCTAGTCAAAAATGAAACTATAAACTATCTTAAAAAAACTTGGCTTCCTTATCTAGAGAGAGCCGTCTATTCTCCTTATAAAAAAATGTATATAATTACAGAGGATGAAGGATATGCGGGAAATGTAACATTCCACAATAATTACAACAAACTTGAATTAGAAATTGTTGATGGGAATGGCAATCATATAGTAAGTTATTATTTCAAAAAGGAATCGATTCCTCACATAAAATTTAGTAAAATAATTAAAAATGGCGAAAAGATACCAATAACTTTCAGAGACATTAAAAGGGGAGATAAAATAAAATTTATAAGATATAATGACCTAGTAAATATAAAAAATAGTTTTAATGAAGTTTTAATTCAAAACCAATGAAAGTAAAGAAACGTTATTTAAAACCAGCTGTTAAAAAGAAAAAAATATCTTTTTTATTTTTCTACAATCCCTTGTTTTCTGGGAGAAGTTTATTAACAAGATGTGACCCCCCACAATGCAGCGGTGCTTGGTGTACTTCACCAAGGGTTCCCTGTGTAGATTTTTGCTGCCAAGATAATTAAGGCGGTTGTTAGAAATTAACTTCAAAAAAAGTTTCAATAAAAATTATTAAATTTCTATTAACTCATCTAGTCTCGAAAAAAAAGACAGAGCGTCTCGGCGGTTTTTATTAAAATACAGAAAAAAAAATTTATTTTTTAAAGTTTCGATTAACTCGATAATTAATTTTAATTTATATTTAATGATTGATCTGTCAAGCCAAATTTGATTTAATATCATACTCGTTAATAAATTTTTACTTTCGATTTTTTTTATTTTAAAATATTTGGATTTTTTAAGAAAAAAAATGGCGCGTAGAGGGTAAAAATTAATATTTCGGTTAACCCAGCTATTTTTATTGTTTTTAATAAAAGATTGAAAAGTAATAAAATTAGATTTAACTTTTCTAACGATAACAGCCTCATCAGAAAAAACCTGGTAACAGGATTTCAATAGTTTAACAATCGTTGACTTACCTGATCCTGATTTCCCCAAAAAAAATATAATTTTATTTTTGAAGACAATAGAAGAAGAGTGTATCGCTAAACCATCTTTTAAAAGCAAAAAGTCCAAAACAAAAGATATTATTTTCAAAAAATGATTAAATGAAATATGATAAAATGTAGTAATCGTTTTATTCTTTTTTTTGAAAAAAAATGTCTGCTCTCTATTTTTTAAATGAGTTATGCTTTCTGTCGATAAATTATCATCCTTTATATTTATTCTAAAATCTATACTATGTTTTTGGTATTCCAATAATTTTATAAAATTTTTAAAATAATTATTAATATTTTTTAATAAATAATTCTTTTTCTGTTTGTTATTGCAAGGAAAGAAAACAATTTCTATATTATAACCTGCAAGTTTTAAATTAATTTTATTCATTAGGACAATTTAAGGA
>JBBIMT010000089.1:0-2021 GCA_037444265.1 bacterium | reverse complement strand
AATTAATCAATATATTAAATCGTTAAAAATTTAATTATCAACCACTAATTTAATATAAATTGGAAGTTGGAAATTGGAAGTTAAAAGTAATAGTTTGGCAGTTGGCACAATATTGCTTCTTTTTTTGAAAATGGTAAAATTAAAAAAATAATAACCATTAAAACATTATTATGACAAGTAATATTTTTGAAAATGTTCCAAAAAATGTTTTTGGGGCATTAACGGTTTTTTTAATATTAACCTCTATAGGACAAATTTTTTCCATTAGTAATGAAATTAAAAGAGGACGCTACATTGGTCAAGAATTTGAGCGAGTTCATACAATTACAGTAAGTGGTGAAGGAGAAGTAGAGAAGATTCCTGATTTAGCGGAAATAACAATTTCGGTTGTCTCAAAAAATTTTGACATAAAAAAAGCTCAACAAGAAAATAGCGCTAAAGCAAATGCAATTATAAAATTTTTAAACAGTGAGGGCATAAAGAAAGAAGATATAAAAACCAACCAATATAATATTTACCCCCAATATGATTATTCGCAATTCGGGAGAAAGTTTTTGGGGTATGAAATCCGCAACTCTTTAAATGTTAAAGTGCGCGACTTTGAAAAAATCGGTTTAATTTTTGAAAAAGCGATTGAGCTTGGTGCTAACGAAGTTTCTAACTTAATATTTACAATAGATAAAAAAGAAGAGGCGCAAAAAGAAGCTCGCCAAAAAGCCATTAACGACGCAAAAGAAAAAGCGAGAATTTTAGCGGATCAGTTGGGTCTTGTTTTGGTTCGTATTACTTATTTTTCTGAAAATTCCAGTTCTGATTACGAGCGACCATTGTATCTTGGTGAACGCATGGTTGAAGGTGCTAGTACAGAAAATACACCGCAAATTGAGCCTGGTCAAAACGCAATTAGATCTACTGTATCAATTACCTACGAAATAGCACCAAAATAACAAACAAGAAACATCAATAACAAGTTAACAAGATGACAGGATTGCGCTCATGAATTTTGCCAATTTGATTTTATATTCTTTAACTCAATTTTTCGGATTGTTTATCGCTAAAGAATTTTTAAATTCTTGGGATCAAGAGGAAATACTCAAAATTACACAGGCTCAAAATCCGCTCGGTTTTTTAATTTATGCTTTAGCTTTAATATTGATCGTTATTTTTTTGCTTTATTTCAGGGAAAAACCAAATTTCATTTTAAAATCATTTATCTCTTTAATAGTTTGGGCAGGTATCGCGATTACTTTACAACTTTTTTTACCAGTTTTGACTTCTTATTTTTTGTCTATATTTTTCATTTGGCTTTTTTTCACTTTACGCGAGATTTGGTTTCATAATTTAGTAATAGTATTTTCTGTATCAGGCATTGCTGGGCTGGCTGGTTTAAATTTTTCCATTTGGGCAATGATTTTAATTTTAGCAATAGTTTCTCTTTATGATTATTGGTTAATTAAATCGCAGCGTCATATGTTTCATATCGCTGGAAATTTTTTAAAAGAACATATATTTTTAGGACTTGTTTCTCCGAAAACTTGTCAGGGATATTTTTGTAATTTTAAAAAAGATGATTTCAAATATAACAATTACACTTTGCTAGGCGCTGGAGATTTGGCTTTCCCTTTGATGTTTGCGTCATCTGTTTTAAAACATTCCAGTGTAAATGAGGCGATAATCGTAGTTTTATTTGGAATTGTTGGTTTGTTTTCAGTAAAATATTTTATAAAGAGATCTCGTTTAATCCCCGCTCTTATACCAATTACTGCCTTTTTAATTCTAGGTTATATTTTTACGGTATTATTTTAAATAAGGTACGACATCTGACGTTCGATGTCGGATATCGAATATCAAACTCAAACTATACAAAAACTGCATTAAAAGTTGAAAAATTTTTAAATTTAATGTAGGATAATGATAATAATGAAGATATAAATTCATCGAAAAGATGAGATTTTATTTTTTATAAATTTTAAGTGAAAAAGATATAACTATATGACTATAGGACAGATATATAAACTAGC
>JBBIMT010000088.1:0-2024 GCA_037444265.1 bacterium | reverse complement strand
ACTCTTAGATAAACTCGTCGCCACTGATAAGCTTTATTAAATTCAAAATTAAAATCCTTAAGTTTTTCCCAGAGTGGTTTATTTTTATAGTAGTATTTGCTTTCTACTTTTTTATCTAATACATCCTTTATTTTTTTGGTTAAAGGAATTTTTTCTGGAAACGCAAAACTGCTAAAGTGTTTTTTATTTTTGAATCCCACAATGTAAATTCTTTCTCTGTTTTGTGGAACATTACCATAGTCTTTTGCATTTAGAACACTATCTTTAACATAGTATTCTAAGTTCTCTAGAGTTTCTTTAATTATTCTGTAGGTGTTTCCTTTGTCGTGACTCTTTAAATTTTTTACGTTTTCTAATAAAAAAGCTTTTGGTTTAGTTTTTTCTAATATTTCAGCTATATAGAAAAATAAGTCACCTCTGCCCTTAGAATCTTTAAATCCTTGCCTATATCCTGCAATTGAAAATGCCTGGCATGGAAATCCTGCAAGAAGCACATCATACTTTATATTTAAAATATCATCCAAAACCGACGAATAATTTTTACTGCTTTGTTTTTTTATATCTTTAAGGGTCAGATTAACTTTTTTAAAGTTCAAATCATAAGTGACTTTGCAGTATTTATCAATATCATTTGCATAAACAGTTTCAAAGCCTGCCATTTCAAAAGCAAGCCTGATTCCTCCGATACCTGCAAACAAATCAACTGTTTTTAATTTGTTTTTCATAAAAATTTTTAAATTTTTTTAAGCAATTTAAGAGGTCTTTTTTTATTTCATGTTCCCAAAAACTTATTAAAATGATACCATTTTCTTTGAGTTTTTTTCTAATTTTTTTGCGATTTTTTACATTTCTGTCTATTTTTTTTCTCCAGTATTCTGTATTAGACTTTGGTTCATTAAAACATTTTTTGCATCTATGCCAAAAACAGCCGTCAATAAAAACAGCTATTTTTTCTTTAGGAAAGTATATATCTGGTTTGCCTGGAATATTTGCATTGATTTTATAGTTTCTAAACCCATTCTTATATAGCAAGCTTCTGAATTTTTTTTCTATACTAGTATTGAAACTTCTTATTCTAGCCATATTAAAGCTTCTTTGTATTTTAGTGAGGGTGTCCATTTTTACTAATTTTAATTATAAAGCTTAACAACAAATAATATATAATAATATATATAATTATATAATAATGTTATCTAAGCTTATTTTTTAAAACTCCATTAATTGTTTTTTAAGAAATTAAAGACTTTACTGTTTTACTGGTTGTAAATTTTTTAATTTTTGTTAATGCCGTACCAATAATAATTTCCATATCTTTTAGTGATTTCCCTTTATTCTCTAATTCTTATTTCTTCAAGCAATGCTTTAAAGCTTGTCATCAAAAGAGCATGGATTGGCTTAAGCTTTCAGTTTGATATTAAAATTTGTTATTTTTGGAGCTTATGTAGAATTTCATATATATCTCTCTCTTAAAAAACTATCAAACTCATTTTTTGAATTTTGATAAAAAGTTTTATTGTTTTTCCTTCAGGAGTTTATTTTTTTAGCTTCAATAAGAGCTTTTAAAATTATATCTAGTTTTTCTTTGTAGTTCATTACAATTTATCAATTTATTATAATATTATAATTATGGAAGATAGAATTTTTGATTTGATCGGAAAAAATCTGAAAAAATTAAGGATTAAAAAAAATTGTCAATCTGTGCATTGTCAAAAAAAGCAAAAATAAGCAAAGATACAGTATAATGCGTATTGAAAAAGGAGCAGGCAATATTAGAACTTCCACGCTACTTAAAATTTCTAGAGCCCTGAAAACAAAATTTTTCGATTTTTTTACATCTTAGTAGTTTTTTGAAGAAAGATTATTATCCGTGCTGAAGATCGCTCTCCAGCCCCCGGCAGGCTCCCACCACCTAACAGTTGTATGTATTAATTATGCTCTTGAGTGTCTCTTCTAGCGCCTGCGGATTTCTCTTCGCCCATTCTTAAAGAACTGGATAATACTTCTTTTTCAGCTACTTTTCTAAT
>JBBIMT010000087.1:0-2042 GCA_037444265.1 bacterium | reverse complement strand
ACTATTGATGCTCAAGGTACTAACGAAAAACCAATTATCTTTACTTCATCTTGTAAAAACCCACAACCTGGTGACTGGCAAGGAATATCCATAGATGCCGGCAAGGCTATTTTTAAAAATGTAGAATTTTCTTTTGGTGGTTTGAATTCCAATCCGTTTGTTTATTATCCCAATCAATTGAATGAAATGGTGCTAATTAAGAATAGTTCTGAAACTACTTTAGAAGATGTTTTTTTTAAAAATAGTTTAGGGGTGGGGCTAAAAATTATTAATTCTAATGTCACTTTAAAGAATGTTTCGTTTGAATCTATTGCCCAAAGTCTAATGATTAAAAATCCTTTAAGTAAAAAAGTTTCTTTAGAAGAAATCAAAATTGTCAATGAAGGGATCAGAGGTTCTATTGGGGTTGATATTTTATCAGGAGATGTTTCTTTAAAAAATAGTCAAATCATCAGTGGTGGGTATGTTGGTATTTTCAATCGTTCTCCGGAAATTTACAACCCTCCAGAAAAAACCATTCTTTATTTAGAAGATGTGTCTATTACTGGAGCTGACAAGGCTATTTTACAAGAAGATTATGACGATATTATTATAACAATTAAAAATATTACCTTAACTAATAATATCTATAACGGAATTTATCTTGCCAAAAGCATCGTTGATACTTCTCCTATTAAAGAAGAAGTTACTTTGCAAAATGAAGTTCCCTATATTATCGACAATCAGGCTTTAATTGGTAATGGCGGCAAAATTAATGTTCAAGAAGGAACTATTTTTAAAATATTTTGGGATTTTCCCTGGCCTGTTTTTAAAGTTAAATCAGGCGGCACTTTAGAGTTTAACGGTACTATTGATAAATTTATTTATATCACTGATTTTCGCGATGATTTAGTAGGCGGTGATACAAACAATGATGGAGACGCTTTTTTGCCTTTGTCAAATAACTGGAAAGCGATTCAATATGAAAACGGTTCATCAGGCGTACTTAAAAATGTTAAGATAAAATATTCAGCTTCTCCAGCTATTGAAATCATAGAAGGAGCAAATGTGATTCAAGATAACATAATTATTGATGATTGATGTAAATTATGTTACTTTATTAATTGTGGCTGTTGATTTTAAAAAAATAAATAAAATTTGAATAATTTAAAAATGAACACTATAAACTACGATTACTTTTCCAAAATTGATTTAAGAGTAGCCAAAATTTTATCAGCCCAAAAGATTAAAAAATCTGAAAAATTATTGAAATTGGAAGTTGAATTAGGCAAGGAAAAAAGAACGATTGTTGCTGGTATTTCCAAATTTTATAAACCAAAAGATTTGGTGAATAAATTAATAGTTGTTGTCGTCAATTTAGAACCGCGAAATTTAATGGGCGTCATTTCTCAAGGCATGCTTCTTGCTGCCTCTGATGAATCAGGTAAGATAGTTTTAATTGGGCCGCATAAAAAAATTAAGATAGGCTCAAAAATAAAATAATACTTTACTTTTTAGAAATTTGTGGTATTATAATTTAAGTTCTTTATGGAGGGTGATAAAAATGTCAGAAGAAATTTCCGTAAGAAAAATTCGTAGGATTGTTTTTTTATATGGTTCAATTGTAGAGGTGGAAGTTGGAGACGAGGAAGGTTGGCTGATTTTTCATTTTTCCCAAAGCGGTAAAGCTCAATTAAAAGGAGGAGGAGGATATAATGAAAATTGGCAGGTTTATAAGAGAGATAAAAAAAGAATTGAAAAATTGCAAAAGAAAGCTAAGGAGGCTTTTTTGAACTTTAAATTAGATAATTTGAGACAAAGACGTGATTTGGAGTGAAAGATTATTCGGGCGCATAATGCGCCCTTTTTTATTAAAAAGAAGCGCCTTTTTTATGAGATTTTTATTAATAAAAATTTAATAAAGTTAAAAACATAGCAAAATAACAGATTAGTGTTTAATTTTGTAATCCAATAGATTTATTAAAATAAAAATTTTTTAAAATAATGCTTTATTCTTACAGGTTTTAAAAGTTGGCATTGTTTTCGTTTTTTGTTCGTATATA
>JBBIMT010000086.1:0-2114 GCA_037444265.1 bacterium | reverse complement strand
TTAGAAGAGCCAGCCGGAATGAAAACTCAATCTTCAGGCAATGCTGCCAAGGAAAAGAAATCGTCAGTTGAAGAAGTAGTTGAATCGTTAGAGCTGTGATTTAAATTCAATCTTAAAATTTGCGCCGCCGCATCTTTTGCGTGCGGCGCAAATTTTTATAAAATTTTCGCTTATAAAAAATATAAAAATCGAGAACTAAATGTTAAAAAGAGACAACATTAAAATTAGGTTTGTTTAATTTTTTGAAATATGAGAATAGATATTATTACAATTTTTCCTGAAGTTTTTAAGACTTATTTTGAAGCCTCCATTTTAAAAAGAGCTCAAGCAAAAGGCCTACTTAAAATATTTGTACATAACTTAAGAGATTTTAGTTTTGATAAACATAAAATAGTCGATGATGTTCCATTTGGTGGTGGTGGAGGAATGGTTTTAAAAATTGAACCAATTTTTAAAGCGTTATCAAAAATTAAAATTAAGGATGCTCAAATAAAACAAAAAGTTATCGCGACCTCTACTCGTGGCAATAAATTTAATCAAAAAAAAGCTTATGAATATTCAAAATTAGATCAACTAATAATTATTTGTGGTCGTTACGAAGCAATAGACGAAAGAGTTTTAAAATATTTTTGCAATGAAACTATTTCGATCGGCCCTTATGTTTTAACTGGTGGTGAACTGCCGGCAATGATTATCGTTGATGCTACTGCGCGTTTGATAGAAGGAGTTTTAGGAAACCAAAAATCTTTAAAAGAGGAGTTTAAAAATAAAAAATACGAAGCAGTCAGTTTTCCGCAATATACTAGACCTGAAGTTTTTATCACTCCTGAAGGAAAAAAATTAAAAGTCCCTAAAGTGTTACTTTCTGGAAATCATAAAGAAATTTTCAGGTGGCGAAAAAATCATTCTGTAAAGATTTATTAAAATAATAATTGTGTTAATTAAGATTTTTTTGCTTTGAATTTTGATTTTACAACTTACAAAACCCAAAATATTGTATACTTTTTTAAAAATATGGTATAATTTTAATAAATTATGATTTTTTTATTTATTGTTTAGTTTATTTTTTTAAATAACCTCTATGAAAATAAAATTTATCAGATTCTTGATTTTTATTATTGCTATTTCTTTCATTTTAATACTCATTTATTTTTTAAAAAGCAAAGTAGATGATAATGCTATTTTAAGTAAAGATCCCTGGCAAACAATGAATCCTAATTTCCCTTTTTACACCAGACCTTTAAAAGAAAATGAAATTCCTCACCAAGCTATCAAGATATTTGTACAAAATAATCAATGCCAGCCAAACAATTTTCAAGTGAAAGCAGGGGAGAGAGTGATTTTAATTTTACGTTCTTCTGAAACAGACCAAAACATCATTGATTTTGAAGATGAAGCTTTAGAGTTAGTCAAAATCATCACTGATGGTAAAGAACCAAGAGGTATAATGTTTCAAGCTCCTTTTCAAAAAGGAGATTATTCTTTTTGGTGCGGTAAAGTTTCCTCAAAAGACAAACAAAAAGGAGTAATGTCTGTTAGATAATATATTTTTCCCAAATCCAATACTTTTTTTAAAAAACAAACCATACATCAAAAATCTTTCAGAAAATTTATATGAGCGCTAATGCTTCAGATAAAACTTTAACCAATCTTTTTTATATTTATATTCTTTTTACCAAGAAAACACTTTTTCAAAAACA
This sequence comes from bacterium, assembly GCA_037444265.1. Lineage (GTDB taxonomy): Bacteria > Patescibacteriota > Minisyncoccia > 2-01-FULL-47-10 > JBBIMT01 > JBBIMT01. Next base: position 414 of record JBBIMT010000086.1, on the reverse strand, counting down.
AAAAAGAAATTTCTTTACTTTATTTTTATTTAGCACTCTTTTTATTTTCTTTTTTTTACCTCATCTTTCTTTTGCCGCTTTCTCTTGTGATCAAGGAGATTTAGATACTACTTGCTATGTAAGAACCAAAAAAACACTCTCTGATCAAGAAGTAATCAGAGGAGCAGGAAGTTTAATTATTCAAAATGGCGGAGAATTAACTTTAAACTCACATCTTGAATCATTTTATATCAATTTAGAAGGTGATGTTATCATTCAAAATGGTGGTCGCATCACAGGCAACATTGGAGAACTTAAAGCTACTAATCTTACTTTAGAGGAAGACTCCTCAATTAACCTCTCCTCTAAAGGTTATCCACAAAACCAAGGCCCAGGAAAAGGTATTAGTGGTAGTTTTGGCTCTGGTGGTGGTTA
>JBBIMT010000085.1:0-2195 GCA_037444265.1 bacterium | reverse complement strand
CTGCTGCAAGATTTTTTTAAGGTGTCGTAATAGAGCAATTTGTTTCGCTTTCTCGATTATCTCCTGAATTGTTTCTCCGCCAACTCTTTCTTCAGTTATATGTTTGAAAAGTTCACAAAGTTGTCTAACAGTTACCTTAGACATTCTTTGTCCTCCTTTCTTGATTTGGCCGAGATTTATTATTTTTAATGTACCCTCGTCAGTACATTAAGTATTCAAATCTGGCCAAAATACTATATTATACTTTAATTAGTAATTTGTCAAGACCAATAAGATATTTTGCCGTTTTTATTGTAATATCCAAAGTAAAAGAACCCGATATAATAATTTTATTTCTAAGATAAAAATCAAAAAGACATTTAAAATTTCCTCCTTTCTCTTTTGAAAATTTAACATTTTTCTTTGATTAAAATTTCACCACATTTATCGTGACTTGTCAGATTCTTAGATTTGCTATTTAAATATTAGTTCTTTCAATCCACACCTTCTTTATTTTTTGGCACCCCCAGCACCCACAGAAGGATAGTCCGTGGCATGATGTCAGCCGAAGAAAGGGTTTAGCAGGACTCAATGGACCAGGGTTTTGCCTAGAGCAATCCAGTCCCCTCTTGTCTTCTACTGCTAAAATTTTTCTCCAATCCAATTAAGGCGAGGGCTTGAACCATTATGGGCGATGGAAACCTAATCCCCTTTCTGTGGGTTTTTTATTAAATTACAAAATTAATTAATTTATCTTGAATGAAAATTGTCTTTTTAATTGTTTTATTCTTAAGCCATTTTTTGATTTTTGGCGATTTTAAAGCTAGTTCTCTTGCTTCAATTTCTGAAAGTCCGGTTTTGGCTTCAATAACATCTCTAGTTTTACCATTTATTTGGATAACTAATTTGAAAGCATCTTCTTTAATCAATTTTGAGTCGTATTTAGGCCATTTTTGCTCGAAAATCGATTTAAATTGTTTTGATTTTTGGTTGTGTGTTTTGGCTTTAAGCACTTGATAAAGTTCTTCGCTAATATGTGGCGCAAAAGGCGCAAGTAGCAATAGTAAAGTTTTTATATGTTTTAGTGACAAAATTTTAAAATTTTCTTGAAGCGCATTTTGATAAATCATAAGTTGAGAAATGGCGGTATTATATTGCAAATTTTCTATATCTTCGGTTACTTTTTTTATTGTTTGATGCATTAACTTGTCTAATTTTGATTTTTCATTTTTTAATTTTTGATCTTGAATTTTAATTTTTTGAACTAATTGCCAGACTCTATTTAAAAATCGCCATATACCAACAATTCCCTCATCTCTAAAATCTCCACCCTGTTCAAAAGGTCCTAAAAACATAAGGTACATTCTTAAAGTATCGGCTCCATATTTTTTTATATATTCATCGGGATTGACAACGTTGCCTTTTGATTTTGACATTTTGGCTCCTTGGGAAATTAAAAGACCGTGAGCGCGGAATTTTTTAAATGGTTCTTCAAAATCAACAAAGCCCAAGTCATACAAAACCATTGAGATAAATCTTGCGTACATTAAATGCAATACCGCATGTTCGGCTCCGCCAATGTACATATCAACCGGAAGCCATTTTTTAGTAATTTTTTTATCCCAGGGTAAATTTTTATTGTTCGTGCTTGGATAGCGCAAAAAATACCAAGCAGAATCTAAAAAAGTATCTGAAACATCAGTTTCGCGCCGTGCAAGACCTTTACAAATAGGACATTTTGTTTTATAAAATTTTGGATAATTTGCCAAAGGCGATTTCCCCGTGCCTAAAGGTTTAAAATTTTTAATATAAGGTAGTTTGATTGGCAGATCTTTTTCTGGTGCTGGAACTGTCCCGCATTTATCACAATATATTATAGGTATAGGAGGTCCCCAATATCTTTGTCGAGAAATCAACCAATCTCTCAAATGATAAGAAACCGCTTTTTGAGCTACGCCCTTTTCTTTTAACCAATTTAAAATTTTTTCTTTTGCGTCTTGAGATTTTAAACCATTAAATTGAGCAGAATTAATCAGAATTCCCTCGCCCTCGTAAGCTTTGTCTAAAATATTTTTTTCATCTTTCAAATCAGGAACTTGAATAACTTGTATTATAGGCAAATTATATTTTTTAGCGAATTCAAAATCTCTCTGATCATGAGCTGGAACTGCCATAATAGCGCCTGTTCCATAACTTGCTAAAACATAATCAGAAAT
>JBBIMT010000084.1:0-2218 GCA_037444265.1 bacterium | reverse complement strand
GTACCACTTTGAGAACTGGAACAGGGATTAGGACAAATTGTAGAACTGGTTGATTGTGATGCACTTGAAGTACTTACGCATCTTTTATTACCAAACTTTGCTCCTTCATAAGTTGCACATTTACCAGAACAACATTCAGAATCTTTAAAACAAAGACTACGATCAGGCAAACAAGATTGAGCTAAAGTTATATTAGAGAGTATGAAAAAGAAAATCGAGAAAATAATAAAAAAAGAAAAAGTTATCAAAAAAATAAATCTTGTTTTCATATATCTATTTTTTATTGCTTTCATTTTCAAGATTGGGCCTTAAGGTCTGACCTTGAGTCAACAAGATCAAGCCTTAAATAAAATTATACCACTCTTTTTTTATCAAAGCAATTTTTTATTAAAGTCGTTAAGGCCGGACTTTGAACTTACGAACTTTGAACTTAAAAACTTAAAAATAATCGAATAAATTAAATAATTGAGTTTTCTTATTAAAGTAGTATAATTTTAATTGCATGCAAAAAAGCGTGCTAAAATTATTTTTGTTTATATTTTTCGTTCCTCTAATTTTCAGTGGGATATTTTGGATTTTATTAAAAAATACAAGTTTTGCCGCTGAAGATCAGCAAAAAAATGAAGGCGATATCTCTTTAAAAGATAGCAATATCAATCTTGTTATTACCGAAGTAACAGATCGTTCAATTACTATTTCTTGGCAAACACCCGATAAAACATCAAGTATTATTTATTATGGCGATAATATAGACTCCTTAAATGCAATTACTGATAAAGCTTTTCTGGTTAATCATAAGTTTACAATTTTTAATTTAACTCCTAAAACAAAATATTTTTTGAAAGTTGAATCTTTTAATCTTTCTGGAAAAAAGTTTTATTCAAATTTAATTGAAGTTTATACTTTAGAAGATAAAACACCACCGATTAATCCTGCTCAATTCAATATCGTTAAAGATCAGGAAGGTAAAATAAAATTATCGTGGCTCAATCCTAACGATGCGGATTATAAAGAAACTTATGTTTTTTTAAACGATCAAGAAATTTATAGAGGCGTTCAATCAGAATTTTCTTTCCAAGACATAAAATCTGATTCAGAGATTAAGATATATGTGGCAGATCAATCAGGTAATTTATCTGGTGGAGTTTCTTTTTTTGTTTCTCCTGATGGTGAAATAAAAACTAAAGAAAACCCTCAAGGATTTTTAGATTTAAATCCCGCTTTGGTGTATATTTTTGCCCGTTTTGATAACGGCGGAAAATTTTTATTGTCCCCGATTAATGGTATAGCACAAAATCAAAATTCTATCAAAATTTACGAAGGAGCAAAAATTATTTTTTCGATCGACCCAATGGTTTTTAAAAAAGAAATTAAAAAAGCCTATGCGCGATTAAACTCTATAGATTATTTATTGCAACGAAATGGAAAATATTTACAAACGACCGTCACTTTTCCGTTGACTACTAATCGAGATATTCCAGTGTGGATTATTATAGAATTTAACGATAATACCGCGCAAAATGCAATATTTTATTTTTCAACCCAACCTTCCCCAGAAGTTTTTTTTCAAGATCAAGATGCTAATCAGGTTAAAATTCCTTTTGCTGAAATTTCTTTATATTGGCAAAACCCATTAGACAATAATTTTGAATTTTGGGCAAGTTCTTTGTTTGCGCAAAAAAATCCTGTTATTTCTGATCAAAATGGCAAATTTAATTTTTATGTTCCAGAAGGCATTTATAAACTTAGATTTAAAAAAGCCGGTTATGAAGATTTCGAAAGTGAGCCGTTTTTTGCTTCTTTTATCATTGATAAATCAATCAAAATTTTCAAAGATGTATTGACAAATAAAAGTTCTGATAACAAAAAAGAGGAAATAAAAGTCGCTGATATAAAAACTCAAAATGGCAATTCTCCCGCAAAAAAACTATCATTGAATAAAACAATAGAAATGCTGCCATTTTTAATCTTTATGATGCTTGGATTTTTTATTTTAGTGGGAAGCATTATTGCCTTGATTTTGTTAAAACTTCATCTGCCTCATTATCATTTAATTAAAAAGCATACTGATCAGATACATAAAGATCTTGTGACATCCCCTTCAAAAAAAGATAAAGATCTTGAGGCCCGATCTGAGGCCTAACCTTGGGGAGGCCCGACCTTGAGGTCGGGCCTCGTTAAGTCAAGGCCGGACCTTGACAGTTGACACAGTATACTG
>JBBIMT010000083.1:0-2253 GCA_037444265.1 bacterium | reverse complement strand
TCTTCTTTACAATTTACAAAAGCGATGATAAATGTTTTGATTTATTATAACTTAAAAAATTGCAATGAAAAAGGTTTAAAACTGAAGGTGGAGTCGCAAAACCTAAATAATGTTAAATAAAGTTTATCTTGTAAAAATGAGTAAAATCTTTTAGAATAAGTAAAATATGGAAATAACAAAAGACAAAATCTTTATCGAGAAACTTAAAAAGATGGTAAAATGTTGGCCATTTGTTTAAGGTAGTAGGTTGATGTGAAAAAATTCTGCTAATTATCTTGGAATTTGCTAACGCATCTTATTTTAAAATCTTGATTTTTATGTCGTTTTTTTCTCCTGAAAAATTTAACCTCGAAAGATCGGAAATAAAAGAACCATGGAAAGAAGAGTTTGAAATTGAGGGGAAAAATAAAATTGAAATTAGTTTTAGTGGAAAAAAAGAAAAAATTCCGGATGGAAATTTGTGGGAAATAAATTCTTTAAAGATATCTACCCCTCAAGAAAGGAGTTTTGATTTTATTTCTCTTTTACCAAAGAATTGGCGAATTGGTCAAATAGAAGGTATTTTACCTCCTGAAAGAATTGGTGATGCCTTCTGTTTTACCTTCCCTGATGCAAAAGAAATTGCGTTCTTTGAAAAAGCAAGAATACCAAAAAAAACATACTGGGAAGAAAAACAATCTTTACCTCCTGTTTATGAAAATGAAAACGAAGGCAGAATAGTTACTTCTTGGGGGCAAATAATAGAATATCATATCATCAAAACTCCTCTTTTTTCTAAATTTCTTTTTGTAATATTGCATGAAATTGGCCATTCGTGGCAGAAAATTTCTCCAAAATATGCAGATATGAAAGAAAAAATGCAACAAGCAATAAAAGAAGGGGGTGATCTTTCTTTTAAAGAGAAAATAGATTATTGGAAATATGTAGTGGAAATTGAAAGAGAAGCTTGTGCTTATGCTTTAAAAGAATATCGAAAATTAAAAAAAGAGGGAATAAATATCTTGCCTTCAGTAAAGACCAATAAAGAGATTTTAGAAACAATAGAATATGGCCTTAAAACTTCGCTTTTTGGAAAAGCTGAGTATTATCATTTTCTTCCAAAAGAAGTAATAAGAGATGTTAAAAAGAAAAGAAAAACAATTACCAAAAAAATATTAGAATATTTAAAAAATCTTTTAATAAAAGAGGGTGAATAATCTCCACTGAGGGTAGACCTGTAAAGGAAATTCGACTTAGTACTTTCAAGAAGTGGACTTCGCTAAATGTAAAACCTAATCAAGACTTTGCATTCCTCTTTATATCATCACGATTAGATATTTCCTTAAATGGGGTCTGTGTGTTATAAACTGAGATGAATCTTTTCTTTAGTTAATAGTCTTCTCACATCGGAATTTAAGGCCATAAGATGGTTTGTGGCTGAAGGCCTATATATTCTACTTTTTTTTCATCGAGTGAATTTTTTCAATAGCTGGGTTAAGTTGGTATCAGAGCCGACTAAAATAGCGGTATTATATAAGTTTTCATAATCTTCAATTAATAAATCAATGGCAATCAAGATATCAACTTTTTTCGTGATAGACATTGTCGCTTTTTTGAACATATAATCAAAACCAATCTGTAAATTTCCTTTTTGAAGCCTAACAATTAAAATTCTTCGATTTTTTCTTAGCTCCTTGCTTTTAAGATTACTTTTTTTCTATATTATTTGCACTAATTTAATACTTCTTTAAAACAAAATGTCTTTTTCTTATTAAAAACTGGATGAGTTTTTCATATTGAAAATCCAAGAAATTATATAGATCTAATTCTCTTAAACTATGATAAAAATTGCTTTTATCAATGACTATAAAAACTCTTTCTTTTTTTGATCAATATTATACCAAACTTAATCTTAATTTATTTTCTGTTAATAGATTTATCTTCCAGTCTTTGACATAAAAAATCTTAGAAATCTTTTTTGTTTAGAGCAATTTTTTGATGATAGTTACGAAGGTTCGATCTTGGCTTAAAGAGTGAGCCTAATTTGTTTTTAGCAAAAAAGGCGAGATAAAAATCCAAATCTTCAGGAAAGCGGTTTGAGCCAAAACAGCGTCAAATAGCCGTTTCAAAATGCAAAACAGCTTGGGGAAAAATCCTATATAAACTTCATTTGTCAAAAATATCTTGAATCAAAGCGATTTGACGATTAATTAAAAATAGGGATAAGGATTTTAAGGTTTCTTTACAACAGAAAGGCATATTTATTTGATGTTC
>JBBIMT010000082.1:0-2263 GCA_037444265.1 bacterium | reverse complement strand
AATTGTTTCTTTAAAAAAAATTCAAATCAAACAAGCATTATTAAATAATCTACTCAAAAACTAATATTTTAATATCTCTTAATTTTACTAAAAGTTTCTATCATAGACAAATTATACCCCACAGCCAGCACCTTTTTGTCTTGATATCGGCGCAACTTCTTTTAGTATTTGTCCATAGCCAGAAGCACTGGAAAAATTGGCGCTTAATATTTTTTCAGGTTCTTGCTCATTATATTTTATTCCTTTTTTATTAAAATAATAAGCAATAGTTAAATAATTATCAGGAAACCAATAAGAATTTACTGTCAGAGCTGTTTTATACATTTCTTTCTCGCTAACTCCTTGTGAAGCCATTAATTGTAAAAGTCCTAACATTGCCATACCATGATTACAATCTGGGAAATAAGTAGAATTATCACAACAAGGGCGATAAATATTTTTAGCCAATTTTTCTACCAATGCCTGTTGTTGTTGAGTGAGAATAATGAACTGGTGCCTTGAATAATGATCCATTGTATCGCCCCTTGCTAAAGTCCAACCGCCAGTGGAAGCGAAATTAGCAGCGCCACCGTATTTTTTATCTTGCATTGGCCCATTTTCTAAAATTGGGTTCTTATTTCCCAACCCTAAAGCCCATAAAATATTGAGTAAAGCGCCTGCGTTATCATTAGTTATTTTGATTTTTTGATTACTTCCTTTATACAAAATATCTTTTATCTCCTGATCAAGGCCTCCGCGCTTTTCATAAAGAGACTCGAATTTTTTAATGTCGATTACGCCTGACTCTACCAACTTAACTCCAATATCATTAAATGTTACTGGTAAAATTATCCCTGTATTGGGGATAATTTCTTGCTGCAGCTTTTCGTAAAATTTTTGATCTGTTTCTGAATTGATAGACAAACTAATAAATCCTCCAGTTAAATAAAACCAGACTCCAACAATTATTAATACATTGATTATTACAGATGTAATAACTGTGATAAAAAATAATAAAATTAATCTTTTTTTAGAAATTTCCATATTAATTTTGTTAAAGTAAACTTAATTGGAAGTTTAATTTAAATAAAATTTTTAAATTTTTATTTTATCATACAGCCGCTTTCTTTTGATAATTTTTCAATACCCTGAAAACCCACCAATTTTCTGCCATCCGATAAAATCCAAGTTGGCACCGCTTCTATTTTTGCCTCAAGGCACAAATTTATATTTTCTGTACATTCGATATAGCGAATAAATTTAAAGGCTTCTTTAAAAGCTACCTTTTGGCTCTGGCAATGCGGACAATTATAATTGCCATACATTATAACATTTTTTTCGCTTAAACATTTTGCGAGTTTTTCTAATTGTTCGTTGGAATAATTAAATTTTTGATATGGCAATAAAATAATCAATAAAACAACACCAATAACAGCACCAGCCAAAACTAAAATTAATTTCTTTAATATTTTTAAATCATAAATTTTTATCTGTTTCATAAACCTTAATTTTTCACTACTAATTAAAATTATTCAGTACAGCAATCCACTAATTTATTGACAATATCTTGTAAAGTCCATGGCTTTCGTTCACTAACAGCGTCTTTCACTTTTTCTAAATTGATTAATTTCAATCTTAAAGCCCAAAATAAAGAATAAGTTTTATAAGCCTGAACAAATATCTCTTTTGCTTCAATATCTTTGTTGTCGTTTTTAAGTTTTGTTCCCACTTCAATAAGTCTCATTGTCGCTGCAAGCAAGTGTTTTGTAATACACCAGGTTTCGCCTTCAGTGTTAGTCACTAATTTCCCCATTAATTTTTTACGCATCTGTCTTATTTCATTTAACATATCTAAATATTCTTTTTTACCAGTTTTTTGCGCTGTAAAAAAGAAATGCTCTTCCAGACTAATTAAATTCATCACTGCAAGACTTAAATCTTCTTCCATAGAAAGATCTATTTGACCGGATTGCTTCAACTCTTCGATTTTTTTAATTAAATTTTGAAATTTATCCAGTTCTTGGTTTATATAATTCATATCATTTGAAGTTAATTAAAAACATTTAAAATTTTTAAAAGCAAAATTCCCAAAACAACCATTGCCAGTCCCCCCCATAATCTCATTTGTCGCGTGTTATTTTTTCTCCAAGCGTCGACCTTTGATAAGATTAATTGATCGCTGGAGATAAGTAAAATAATAATTAAAGGCAAAATGAAAATAAAATTATACAATAATAAATACATTATTCCGCTTAAGTAAGTTTCTTGACTTCTTAAAAGTCCA
>JBBIMT010000081.1:0-2270 GCA_037444265.1 bacterium | reverse complement strand
TTCCCTAATCCAAATTTTAAATCAGCATTATAAGTATCTTCTAATTTTTTCATCTGGATATCACTATCATTTTCTCTGGGAAGAGACTTTAAAAGTAAATAGCGCGTGCCATCAACTCCAAATTTATCGATTAGTTCAGAAGGACTTATTATATTGCCTAAAGACTTAGACATTTTTTTTCCTTCTACTGTGAAGAAGCTATGAACAAAGAGCGCTTGTGGTGGTTTTAATCCTACAGCTAGTAAAAGTGCTGGCCAAATAATACAATGAAAACGAGCTATATCTTTGCCAAGCAAATGTAAATTAGCAGGCCAAAATTGATAAAACATTTCTTCATTTTGTCCAAATCCAATAATACTAATATAATTAATTAAAGCGTCAATCCAAACATAAGTTATTTGATTTTGATCAAAAGGTAAAGGTATACCCCAAAAAACGCTTTGACGCGAAATAGAAACATCTTTTAGTCCTTGATTCAAAAAACTTAAAATTTCGTTTTTACGATTTTCTGGAAAAATATATATCTGATTAGAAGCAATGTTTTCTTTTAAAATGTCTGAAAATCGAGAAAGCGCAAAAAACCAGTTTTCCTCTTCAATTAGTTTTACAGGCTGTCGATGGATTTTGCAATTTCCATTTTCATCTAAATCAGTTCTTTCATAAAAAGATTCACAACCGTTGCAATAAAATCCTCTATAGCTACCTTTATATATATATCCAGAATCTTTTAACTTAGATAAAAATAAAATGACGGCTTTTTTGTGTCTATCTTCTTCAGTGCGGATAAAATCATCAAAACTGATATTTAAATTTTGCCAATTTTGTTTAAAATTAAGAGAGAGGATTTTCACAAAATTTTCAGGGGTTTTCCCTGCTAGGGCTGCGGCTTGGGCGATTTTTGAACCATGCTCGTCAGTGCCTACGGCAAAAAATACCTTTTTGCCATCTAAACGATAAAAACGCGCTAAAAAATCCGCAGTTACAGTAGTCAAAGCGCTACCTATATGAGGTTTATCATTGACATAATAAATGGGAGTGGTTATAAAAAAAGTGTTACTGGTTGTTTTTTCCATAAAATAATCATTTCAAATATACCAGATTTTTTAAAAATTGCAAAATAATCATTTTAAACAATTATAATCGCTACATTTTTGCTATATTTATTTTAAAATTTATTGAGCTAATAATTCATTGAATTAAAAAGTAATATCATGATTAAAAAAACATTTTTTTTGTTTCTTTTAGGAGCAACATTGGCGATATTTTTTTTACTTTTTCTTATAAAAGTTGATTCTCAAACCTCTGCCACAATATGGACAGATGATCAAAGAATTTTTTTAAACGGTAATCCAAGATTTTTAGATGGCACTTTTGTTAATCCAAATACAACGCCATTGCAAGTGGTGATTTTTGATACAAATAATATCCGTCCTGTAAGAAAACAACCTTTAGATAGCTCTTTGGCTTTTTCTGTTTCGATGCTTTTTTGCTCTGATGTTTTTTTTTATGAAAGCGTCTTTTCAGGTAGAATTATTAATTCCGCGTCAATTTCTCCAGGCAGCGGCATTTCAAGAGATTTTAGCGGCAGTAATTTCAAATTGATTAACTGTAGTAGTCCTCCAAGCAATTTTAATCAAGTACAACTAGATGGTTTTGCTATAAGAATATTTTCGCCAACACGAATTTTACAACTTGTAAATGGTGTCAACATTGATATGAATAATACGCCTTTGGCTGCAGTTATATTTGATGGAAGAAGTTTCTTAAGGCGAGTGCCGCTTGTGTATAACAACGATTCATTTAGCGTATTAGAAATTCCTTGTTTGCCTGATGCCAGATGGTATTATGAAACTTTATTTTCACATATTCCTTTAAACAGCGGTTTTTTAAATGCTGGTGCTGGGATAATAAAAAATTTTGCCGGTCAAAATTTTCAGTTAGCATCTTGCAATAGGCCTCCTTCAACCCAAAATTCTTTAGTATATCTTAATGGAACGCAAATTACATTGAGTCCTCAATCTAATCAAGTGACATTAGTAAATGGCAGTATTATTAGTCCCTATTCTAATCCGCTGGAAGCGGTGATTTTTGATTTAAACGGCAAAGGTATAAGCTATGTTGTTTGGCTTGACTATAATTTGTCGTTTAATCGTTCTATCATTCCCACAGGAGGCAATTATGTTTGGTTTTATCGGCTACGAGGAGGCGGTATGGCAGTCAATAGCGCCACTTTGAATCCCGGTACTTGCGTTTCACGAGATTTAACAGGG
>JBBIMT010000080.1:0-2355 GCA_037444265.1 bacterium | reverse complement strand
CATAAAATCGTAATATTTTTAATTTCAAACAAAGTGATTAATGAGTTTTGACTAAATGAAATTAAACGTTTAAAAATCTTCTGATTAAATAATTTTCTGGAAAATGGGGGTGGGGGGTGGTAGAATTGAATCGAAATAATGGTAAATGAAAATAATCAACAATATCAAAGAATTGAATTTTATTTAGGTAATATAGTGAAAAAAATAAGAGAATTAGATAAAAAAGGAATTTATTCTAGTTTTTTGAATAAAGGAATATTTAATCCAATATTTGAAAATTTAATTTACAAACTAGAAAGGAATAACATTAAAAACTTTAAAAATATTTTTAGTGCAAAAGAGAAGTTATTTAATGAAAAAACATTTAATGATTTTGAAAATATACTTCACGACTTAATTTCAGAATTAAGAGGAGCAGCTTTATTAATCGAATCAAAATTCAAGAATATCACTTTTAATGAAAAATCAGTAGACTTTACTGCAGCTAGAGAAAGTAAAAAATGTCCTATTGAAATAAAATTTATCCGAGGGCCAAGTTTTAAAAAATTCAAAAAAGTTTCTAATCTTGCTAATATATTAGAATCAAGCCCAATTATTAAAAAATTAAAAGAAAAAATTGAGAGAAGTTATAAACAGTTAAAAAAATTTCCGCAATTTTCTAAGATTTTAATCTTATTTTCAAATAATGATGAATATATTTTTTCAGGCACGTATTTTATTAAAGAAATATGTAATTTTTTAAAAGATGAAGAAAAATTAAAGGGAATAAAGATTTTTTTTATTAATAATTGGGGTAAGGAAATATGTGGTAAAAAATTATAAAAATTGTTAGAATTTAATCTACAATGGATTCAATTAAAAAATTTCAAAAATTACTTCAAGAATTATTTCAATTTGATACCTCTGATTTAGATTTTGGGATTTATCGAATATTAAATTACAAAAGAGATCACATTGAAAAATTTATCAATAATGATTTAGTTGAGATTGTTGATAAAGCTTTTTTAAAACATAAAACTGAAAGACTATCTGATGTAGATCAAAAACTGACCGAATTGAAAGAAAGTATTATTCAAACTTTAGGTAAAAATGCTTTTACAGAATTGGATGATTTAAAAAATGAATTTAAATTTACGCCATTAGGTCAGAAATATTTAGATTTAAAAGAAAGGAAGGATAACCTTGAAAAAATCGAAGAGATTAAGTTGCAAGTTTTTAATGATTTATATGATTTTTTCTCACGTTATTTTGAAGAAGGTGATTTTATTCCACAATATCGATTTTCAATAAAAGACCATAAATATGCCATTCCATATAGTGGTGAAGAGGTAAAACTTTATTGGGTTAATTCGGATCAGTATTATATTAAAACTGGATTATTTTTTAGAGACTATACTTTTAAAGCAAATAAATATAAAGTTATATTTAGAGTAACTCAAGCCGAAGGAGAAGTTGGATCAAATAAAGAAAAGAAAAGCAGATTTTTTATACTTGATGAATCACCAGTTAGAAAAATAGATGAAAAAAATTTAATTATTTGTTTTCAATATAAGGAATTAGAAGAAGAGGAAATTAAAAATTACCAAGCAACTGGTCAGAGTAATAGTAAAAAACAAGAAAGCATTAATCTCAAAATTTATGAAAAAGTTCTTAATGAAATCGATGATACAAATCTTAAAGCATTTTTATCAGCAAAATATCGAAATGATAGAGAATTACTTTTTTACCACTTCAACAGATTTACTGCTAAAAATACTAGGGATTATTTTATTCATAAAAATTTGAAAAAATTTCTTTCTGCTCAACTTGATTATTTTATTAAAGCTGAAGTTTTAAATATTGATATTCTTGGGAAAGAAAAATTTTTAGATAAGCATATCACTCGAGCAAAAGTAGTAAGAGAGATTGGAGAAAAGATTATAGGCTTTCTTTCACAAATTGAAAATTTTCAAAAAAGACTTTGGGAAAAGAAAAAGTTTGTCATAAAAACGGAATATGTGATTACTACTGATAGGGTACCTGAAGAATTTTATGATGAAATTTGGAAAAATGAAGAGCAAAAAAAAGAATGGCAAGAGTTAGGCTTTGAATTGCCAGCATCTTCTGAAGAGCTTAAAAACAAAAAATTACCTATCGATACGAAGTACTTTACTGAGGAGTTTAAAGAAAAACTTTTAGAAAAATTGACAGAAAAAGAAGATTTAGATGATCTTTTAGATGGTTTGCTTATCAAAAGCGAAAACTGGCAAGCATTGAATATTCTTTTAAACAAATATAAAGAAAAAATCCAAACAATTTATATTGATCCACCGTTTAACAAAGAAAAAGATGCAGATTATCTTTACAATGTAAAGT
>JBBIMT010000079.1:0-2391 GCA_037444265.1 bacterium | reverse complement strand
CAACAACCACAAAGAGGAGATTTATAAATCACTGCTTTTAATCCTAAAAACTTACTTGATTCAACTTTAACATTCCCTCTAAATAAAAAATAACCAAAACCTATACCTAAAATTAAAGATAAAATAAAAATAACTATTGGCTTCTTCATAATTTAATTATATCTTAATTTTTATTTAATTCTCTTCCAAGTAAAGTGTTCATAAATGCTTGACCACAAGAACCCAAGACCAAAAGCAAACATCAGCTCTTCAATAGGAATTCCTAATATTAAAATCTTCGATAGTGCAGAAAGATTCCATACTTTTTCCACATAATTAGGGTAAACAGCAATCAAACTTAAAAAATAAATGAAATAAAGAAAAGTAAAAATAAGTGCACTTGTAAACATTTTCTTTTTAAGATCAGGGCGGCAATACCAGGTAGCAAGACCACCACCAATTAGTGCTATAAAAGTTGAATAAATAGGGTTCAAATTGGTAAAAATATATAAGAGCATAAAAATAATTGGTGCGGAAAGAAGAGCAAATAAGTGATATCTATGCCTTGGTTTATGTCTTTCTTCAACGCTTATTCTTTCATGTTCAACTCGGAAAATCTTTTCATAAATCACTGCAGCAATTCCGCCAACTCCGAAAGTAAAAAGCAAACTTTCAATGTCAAAACCTGTTTTTTGCGCCAAGTTAAAAAGTGACGGTGGGTTCCAGTATTCCGGAACAAATAATGGTTCGGTAAGGCCCAAAAGCGAAGTCCATAAACTAACGATCAGCATTTCTCGTTTGCTTTCCTTGTTTTTTAAGAAAAAATAGATAATTGCCCAGATAACCAATAGAATTAGGCTCCAAATTAAATAAATGTATTGCATAATTATTTAAACTGTTAGCTAAATATTCTTTCTTTAATTCCGCAAAGATTTTCAATTTTAATGATACTTGCTAAGCTAGTTACTCTGAGAATTTGTCGCCCCAAAAATTCGTAAATTGTAGATTTAAAAATAATTGTTGGAATTTTTAGTATATCTTCACTATAGTCTTAGTCCTTAAGAAACCTTCGTCCCAAAAGAAACAAAAGCCCCCATAAAATCGGTAACCAAAAAGGTACCCCAAAAAACTTGGATTCATATACTGCTCAAAACCTATTCGGACCGCCAAAATTTCAACAAACCAGCCAAGAACAAAACCAACTAAAACGACTAAAAAATCTTTTGTAGACCATTCCCACAATAAAAGCAGTGCTATTAATATCAACATCCAAACTGATAAAATTGTATTATTCTGCCAAAAAAACGCTATACCCAAAAACGCTAGAATACTTACCGTTATTTCTTTTATAAACTTCTTAAATCTGATCATATTAAAAATTGACTATTAAGCCAGCCTTATTCATTCGATTTACAAAATTTATTGTGAAGCCAAGCAATAAGCCAAGCGCCAACATAAGTATAAAGGATTACTTGGATTAACCCCCAGATAAACCCAACCAAAGTGACTTTGATATCCCCAGCAAATTTTTCAACATTTACAAGATGAACTAACCAACCGAAAAGTTGAAGAGCAAAATTTGGCCAGAGTATTACGAATATGGCACAAAGAACATAAATTGCTCCCATCACTATACTTGCAGCTAAAGCAAATCCATTTTTTATTTATCTGACAATGATGTTTTTCTTCGTTCATATTTTCATTTTTTGTTTATCTTAATTTCGACTTAATCAAGTTTTTTAATTAAACTGAATAAAAAATCATTACGAATGCCCATATTGGGATCATCAAAAATATATCTAACAATTCCTTTTTTGTCGATAAGTACATAAGTGTGCCCTGGATAAATTCCAGGATGCATTGATGAGGGTAGTGTTAAAACTCCAAATTTTTTTGAAACAATACCGCCACGATCAAAAAGAACAATTGCTTTAGCTAATTCAGGCATTTTCTTTATTGCTTCCTGCCACTCTTGTGGAGAATCAACTATAATTGAAAGAGTGATAGTTTCATTATTATTAAATCGGTTATCTTTAGAAAAAGCTACTATCTGCTCCCAGCACGAAGGATAGCACATTGCCCCTTCATTAAAAAAGATAACAATATTTTTACCCTTAAGATCTTTTAAAGAATAAATTTTGCCTTCTTGATCAGCTAAAGAAAATTCTGGAGCTTTTTTACCAACAAGTCCATTTTCTTTTTTACCAATAAGATAAACTAAACCAGCAACTAAAATAAGAATGCTCAAAAAAAGAATGATAGATTTAATATTTTTCATATTAGTTTATTCTTTTTTAAAAGTATAGCATTAATAGCGACAATAATGGTACTAAGTGACATAAAAATTGCTGCCAGTGCTGGTGAAAGTAAAATTCCTTTAAAAGCTAAAATTCCAGCAGCAAGTGGTAAAGC
>JBBIMT010000078.1:0-2453 GCA_037444265.1 bacterium | reverse complement strand
AAAATGATCTTTGACAATAAAGAAAAATTAATCATTTCAGAAAAAGACAAACAAGGATTATCTCTTGATAAAGCTTTAGAAAAAATTGGTTAATACTTTACTGAGCTAACCAGCCGCCATCAACATATAAATAAAACTTTTAATTTTATTTCAAAAAAATAGACAAATATATTCAAAATCAATCAAGATAATCTAAAAATTTATCTAATTTCACCCAAGGAGCAAAGTTTAAATCTTTAAAAAGATGATAATCATTTTTCATGATAATTAAAAAAGTTGTTTTATAATAAATAACATGATATCAAACAATCATTTGTTAAAGAAAAACAATACTTTATCAAGATGATAAAAATTATTTAAAAAAAATTAATTATCAAATTCAAATCAATAATAACAAGATAATTAATATCGCTAAAATTTTTGATGAAAAATTAAATTTTAAAATCAAAGATATAGTCATTAAAAACAACTTTTAAGCTTTATAAAAAAGTTTTAGATATTGGAAAAGATTATATAAATCAGTTATTAATACAATAATTATCATCTATATCGGAAGCATCTTCCAGCGGTCTGATGATAAGCATTCCGACAATAACTTTTTTAGCAATAAAATTTAATAAAAAATAAATTATGTTAGAAAAAAGACTAAAAATTATTAAAAAAATTAATCAAAATACAAAGGGAGTCATCTATTGGATGAGTCGAGATCAAAGAGTAGAGTATAATCACGCTCTTTTATATGCTCAAAAATTAGCGCAAGAAAAAAAACTTCCTTTAATTGTTATTTTTCTTTTACAAAAAAGTTTTCTTGATGCTACTTGGCGCCAATATCATTTTATGCTTGAAGGTTTAAAAGAGGTTAAAAAAAATCTTGAAAAATTAAAAATTGATTTTTACCTTCAAATTGTTGACTCTCCAAAAGATTTTTTTGAAAAAATCATCGTTGATAATCAAGCTTCTTTTGACTTAGTGACTGATTTTTCACCTTTAAAAATAAAAAAACAATGGCTTCAAGATTTAAAAAAATTATCTTTATCAATTTATGAAATTGACACTCATAATATCATCCCTTATCATCAAGCCTCTGATAAAAAAGAATTGGCCGCTTTTACTTTAAGAAAAAAAATTTTAGAAAAAATAAATGATTATTTATTGCCTCCAGAAAAAATAATTTCTCATCCTTATAAAAATAATTTAAAAATAAAAAATCAAATATTATTAATAGACGACTATCAAAATTTAAAAAAAATTTTAAAAATTGATTTTAAAATTGGGCCAACAAAATTTATTCCCGGAAGAAAAGAGGCTTTATCAATTTTAAAAAATCTTAATGCTAATTTTTTGAAAAATTATCAAGAAAAAAGAAATCATTTATATCCAAGCTTTCAATCAAATCTTTCACCATATCTTCATTTTGGACAAATATCATCTCTTGAAATTATTCTTGCTTTAAAAAACCAAAATCAAAAAATCAATATCTCTGTTGGAACATTTTTTGATGAAATAATTGTCAGAAAAGAATTATCTGATAATTTTTGTTATTATGAAGAAAATTATGATAATCCTCAATCCTTTCCCAATTGGGCAAAAGAAACTTTAAAAAAACATTTAAAGGATAAAAGAAAAAAGATTTATTCTCTTAACAATTTGGAAAACGCTCAAACCGATGATGAACTTTGGAATGCTGCTCAAATAGAGATGGTAAAAAAAGGAAAAATGAATGGTTATCTGAGAATGTACTGGGCAAAAAAATTGCTTGAATGGACTATAAGTCCTGAAGAAGCGATGAAATATGCTATCTATCTTAATGATAAATATGAACTTGATGGTCGAGATCCCAATGGCTATACAGGGATTGCTTGGTCAATCGGTGGCGTCCATGATCGACCTTTTTTTGAAAGACCAATCTATGGTTTAGTGCGTTTTATGAGTAAAAAATCTATTGAGAAAAAATTTAATACAAAAAATTATATAAATTATATAAAGAATCTTTGATATAAAAACTAAAATTTCTTTATCAAATATTCCCATTCAGTTATATCATCGATAAATCCTAATTTTCGGTAATAATCACGAACGCCAACACCAGAAATAACAACTATTTTTTGGAGATTAAATTTTTTGGTGATTTCTTCTGCTTTGGCAATTAATTTTTTTCCTAAACCTCGATGTTGAATTTCGCCTTTTTTTGCTAGGGGAGTGGCTTGACCATAAATATGAAGTTCGCGAATAATTGCTGAGTTATTGAGCGAGTTAATAAAAAATCTTTCTTTTATCAAAATAAACGAGGGAATTCTTAAGCGAAGAAAACCTAAAAGTTGATATTTTTCATCAACGGCTTCAATAAAAAATTCTTTGCCGCCGCTGGAATCATATTCAATGATATTGATTTTAACCTGACCAATAACTTTTTTATTTCTTATCTCACGGCAACGAATACAAGAACAAACAAT
>JBBIMT010000077.1:0-2468 GCA_037444265.1 bacterium | reverse complement strand
CTGAAAAGAGTAGGGGAGAATATTTATTGTTTTTAAACAATGATACTGAAGTGATTACTCCTGATTGGATTGAAGGAATGCTCGAACACGCACAGAGGAAAAATGTAGGAGCGGTAGGAGTTAAATTACTATATAAGGATAGTACAATCCAACATGTTGGAATAAATTTTCGTTTAAAATATTCAAAAAAATTTGGTAAATTGTTCGCTTGGAATATTCTTAAATTATTTAAACCAAGTAATAATGATCATTTTGTATATATTTTTTCTCATGATTTAATTAAAAATATTTATGCATCGACCGCTGCTTGTTTATTAATTAATAAATTTTTATTTTGCAAACTAAAAAAATTTAATGAGGCACTTGAAATTGCTTATAATGATTTAGATCTTTGCTTAAAATATCAAAAAAAATATTTATTAACTGTTTATCAACCATATGTAGAATTAATTCATCACGAATCTGTTTCAATACCTCCTCCTTGGAATAGAAAAAGGAATATTAAAAAATATAAAAGAGAGTCTAAAATTTTCCTTAAATTATGGGAATCAAAAATTAATTATGATCCTTATTTTAATATTAATCTAGAAGTATCGGGGGAATTTATAAAAATTGTTTAATTAATTTAAGATAACTTAAACTAATATTTGATTTTAAAAACTCAAAAATTGTTTGGCTGTCTATTATTTAACGCAAGAATAAAAATTTCTATTTATTATAAAATAATTTAATCTCAGTTTTTCTCTGAAGAAATAAGGAAAACAAGGATTCAAACGAACATAAAAATAGTCAGGAAAAGTACTTTCCATAACCAACTTGTTTTTTTGTATCATTTTCTCGTCAATAAATAATACATGAGCATAGCGATTATAAACTGACAAAAATTTTCTTTCTTTGTCCAATATTTGCCATAAATCTAACTGCGGATAATAATAAACTCCGGTAATACTCTTTTGTCCGATAACAAGAGGCAAATTAATAATCCATCTTTCGTTAAAAATCGCTATTCTCTCATTCTTTTTTATTGGAGCTTCTCTAATTAGATTATTAACAGGATTATTAAATAAAATTTCTAATCCCTTATATAAAGGATTAACTCGATAAGTTGACAAAAAAGAAAGTAAAAATAAAATAATCAAAAATGATTTTTGGAATTGCATTAATAGGGTATAGGTCAGTAAACCAGAAGTTGCAGAAATTAAAAAGATTTTAATGTTGTTTTGAATAAAGAGGGGGAAATTTTGCTTTAGATAATAACCGATATATAGATTGATAAAAAAGGCAAATAGCGAAATTACCAGGGCAAAAACTTTATAATCTAAATTTTTATTTATTTTTTCTTTAAAAAGATAAAAAAAAGCCAAAAGGTAATTGGTAATTCCTAATCCGATTAACATTCTTTTTGAAGGCGCAAAGGTTAGTAGGGTAATTTTTGATAAGAAGGGGTGAAACCCAAAAAAAATATAGATCAGGGAAAAGATAAAGTAGAAAAGAAGAAGGAAAAAAAATAAATCGATCTTTTCTTTTCTAACAATTTTTTTGATCAAAACATAAAGATAAACTGGTAAGGCAAAAAAGGAAATCATAAAAAAATTTGACGCCTCGCTTTGATTACCAAATGAAGCAACCCCCTTGGCATCGTCTAAAAGTTGGATATTGTAAAAACCATTTAAAAAATGAAGTAAAGGAAAGCCGCCACCGGTAACTCGTCTTTTTCCAGGATAGACGGTATTTTGAATTATATTGATGATATCTTTGAATTCCAAATAAAACTTTGTCAAAAAGGCAAAACTAACTAAACCGGCAAAAACCAATCCGCCAAAAATCCAGTAATAATCAGCTTTTCTTAAATCTTTTCTTTTCTCCATAAACATGGCCAAACCAAGAAAAAAGATTAACCAGCCAACTGATATTTGAAATGGGGGATACTGAATAAAAGCATAACAAAGACTAAAATACGTTAGGCTGATTATTGAGATAATTCTGAAAAAAACTTTTTTCGTGTTTATTAAAAAATACCATGAGATTAAAATAAAACTCCCATAAGCCAAAAAAGAAGATAATGAATAACTCCACCACTGATTAAAAGGTGTAAGGAAGAAAATTAAAGAAATAATAATTGAATAAAAGATGTTTTTAAATAAAATAAGACATAAAAAATAAATTCCAATCATCATAAAAACAGGCAAAAACCACCACATTGCTGAAAAACCGTGCTCTAATGGAAGGATAAAAAACAACCAGTATTGGGGATGAAAAAATGACCGCCAGTGATATGTCGGCAACCCTTGGATTGCATAATTTTCGCCAAATCCTAAATAAGGATTAACCGGAGTAAACTTCGCCTGATAAGCACTAATCGTTTTAGGTGTCACAACAAGCCATTCATCGGATCTTATCCCTCGAGGCTGAGCAAAGATTAAATTGGGATCTTTTTTGTTTCCATAAAAATATTGGTGATACACTCC
>JBBIMT010000076.1:0-2489 GCA_037444265.1 bacterium | reverse complement strand
AAGTGTTATCTATGTTTCTCAACTTGCGCAGATAAATAATTTTTATCAAAGACTGTCTTTGAACAAAGACAGTCTTTTTACAAAGAGCGTCCCAAAAACCAAATACCCCCTAATAATCACTCCGCTAAGCCAAAAGGCTAAGCCAAAAGAAGACTGACATAAAAGAGAGGGAAGGCATCTGAAATCTATCGGGCGATAGATAATATAATATTAAAAGTTTTAACTTAAATAAATCGATAATTTAAAGAAACAATTTACTTAAAACCTGATAATATTGTTCACCAATGACTTTCTCAGAAAATCTTTCTTCAACGCTCTGTCGACAGTTTTCTCTGTTTATTTTATTAATCTCCTTAATTCTTTTAGCCATATCATCCATCGAATCAACGAGAAAACCATTATAACCATCAATAATGATTTCCTTTGGCCCTCCATGAGGATAAGCAATCACGGGAGTCCCACAAGATAGGGCTTCAATACAAACTAAACCAAAAGGCTCTTGCCATAAAATTGGAAATAAAAAAACTTTTGCCTCTTGATAAAGTTTTAATTTAGCGGAAAAATCTAGCTCTCCGTAATAAATAACATTTTTATTATCAATAAAAGACTTAATTTCTTGATTAAAATATTCTAAATCTCTAATTTTACCCGCAAGAATTAATGGTATACCGGCTTTTTGACATGCAAGAATGGCATCTTTTTGGTTTTTATGATAACCAATAGTTGAGATCATTAAGGCATAATTTTTTGGTTTCGAATTAAATGGAAAAATTTGAGTATTAATTGGGTTGTAAATCATAGCTATATAGTTTAAATCTGGATATTCATCTCTCTGACTTTCTGAAATGGTTATCAAACTAGTTTTATATTGTCTAAATAAATCAGCTAATTCTGGAAAAATATTGAGATGACAGACATTGACAAATTCTTTATCCAGTAACTTAGCCATAGGTAAAAAAATTGCCTCTCCTCTCATATTGTTAAGTATGACATCGTATTCCTTTTGTCTTTCGACCATCATCTCCAGTACTTTGGCTAAATAAATATTTTCTAGTCTTAATTTTCTTGAGGCCTCTATTCTTGCTAGGTCTATTTTTATCGAGTCTGAAGCGTTGCCAAATTGTGTCCCTCCCCCAATTTCAATAAACTCTATTTGACTTAAAATTTTTTCTTTTTGTGATTCTTTTTCAAATTCTAATTCCTCTTCAAAATTTTTTCTTGTCCCTAAAGCACCAACGAAAATTATCTTCACCCCTTTTTTAGCTAAATACTTTCCTTGGTAATAAGCCACTCTTTCTGTTCCTCCTTGTTTTTTTGGCGGACAAGGAGAAGCAACTGAACCAAGGAGAAGTAATTTCTTCATATGTTTTAATTAAATTTTTGTAAAATCTTTAATCACTCTTTGATAAGCTTCAAGATAATCTTCCACCATTTTATCAGTCGTGAAATTTTTTATCACATGCTCTCGACAAAAAGAGCGATCTATTTGATCAACTTTTTCAATTGCTTTTACCATCTCTTCTTCAGTATTAACAATAAAACCAGTCTGGCCATCAATTATCACCTCTGCCACCGAGCCCTTATTAAAAGCAATCACCGGTGTCCCGCAAGCCATTGCCTCAAGCATCACAATACCAAAAGGTTCATGCCAACGAATCGGAAAAAGAAAAGCTTTGGCATTACCAAACAAGGTTGATTTTGTTTTTAAATCTTTAATTTCACCTAAAAACTCAACTTTTTTGTCAATCAACGGTTTTATTTCTTTTTGAAAATAATCCTCTTCTCCTTTATCAATAAAAGCGGCTATTTTTAACGGCAAACTCACTTTTCTTGCCACTCTAATAGCAATATCCAGTCCTTTATTATATGTGATTCTCCCAAGCCAAACCAAATAACCACCTTCTCCTTTTCCTAACCAAAAGTCCTGAGGATTAATCCCATTGTAAACGGTTTTAATATAATTAAGCTCTGGAATCCCTGTTCTTTGGTTATTTGATATCGAAATAAAGGGATGATTTTTGAATTTCATTAAAAGACTTCTCTTTTCTTCAATAAAACCTTCTGGCGCTTTAAGGTTTTTATAAAAAGCTCCATGAAGGGTATGAACAAATGGTTGATCAATTAAATCAAAGAAATACATGGGAAAATATTGATTATGATTATGAATAATGTCAAATTTCTCTTTTTTAATAATTTTAAAAAAAGCGTGAATGTGATTGAAAATATAATAAGGATTAGCTTTTAAATTTAGATTGTTCCCTAGAGCTTTATCATAATAATATTCTAATCGAGCTGAGGTTTTGGAATCACCGGTAGCAAAAAGCATTACTTGGTGACCCCTTTTTACCAAACCTTCAGTTAAGTCTCCAATCACTTTTTCAATACCGCCATATCCGGATGGTGGAACTGCTATCCATGGAGTTGATAAAAGGGCAATTTTCATTTTTAGCTATTAAATAATTTAAAGTTAGCGTATTTTTTATAAATAT
>JBBIMT010000075.1:0-2592 GCA_037444265.1 bacterium | reverse complement strand
ATTGATTTTTTGAATTTTCTCTTTAAGAATGGGGATGATAATCGTTTCTTCATCTCCTTGACGTGGGAGTTTATCAGCCGGCAGATATTGCCAGCCAAGATTAATCAGTCCATCAATTGTTGGTTTTTCTATTAGGTTTTTTTCTAGTTGAAACATATGTTTTTGACAAAATTGAAATTATGTTTTATAATTTATTTAGGCTGGGCATTCCCAGACTAACAAAAGGGGCGGGTAAACCCGCACCTTTTGCGTTTTTAGGGAAAAATTTTTACTCCATACCCAAAAACTTTTTCATTTTTTGATTTTATTATCTTCGATTTGATGATTTCAAAAGCTTTTTTATCCCTTTCAGGAAGAATGTATGTCGCTATCGGATAAGCAATCAAATCAGCTACCTGAGTACCGATTTCATTTTGTTTTTTATCAATAAACCATGGTTTGCTTTCCTGTTTTCTAATATCTCTTGAATGAAGGATAATTTTTTTTGTTTTAAAATATTTAATCTTTAAATCATTAACTAAAGGAATAGCTTCATTTTGGTAGTAATCATCTTTTAAAATGCATCCAACTAAAGCAAAAACTGGATGGTTGGGGTCAACAGATTTTAGATTAGGATCGCCAGATTCATCTAAAAACATCAGGTACATATAAATAATCACAAAACTTCTATTTTTTCAATATCTATCTTTCCACTCGTCAATCCATTCAATATCACCCTAAAAAGCTCCTCATAAAGCCTCTTTTTCTTTTGCTCAATCTCAATTTTTTGATCAATAGTTTGAAGAATATCAGCGATTTCTTGTTGTTCGGGAAGAGGTGGGAGGGGGATTAAAAAATTTTTCAAAGAACTCCACGAAGTTCTAGGGTGATTTGTTCCACTCATTGTATTAACCGCGAAATTTATAAATTGAGGTAAATGTAAAATATAAATCAAATACTTGGGTAGAACTTTATTATTACATCTCAACACTAAAAGATCTGTAGAGCAAACTCCCTCAAAATCGACCACAACTGCTTTATCAAGATATGGTCGCAACTTTCCATATAAAATATCCTGAGGATAAAATTTAATTTTTAGGCTTTTTACGTCGCTTCCAGATGCAAATTTTTTAATAGTAGTTTCTCCTGGTTCTATATTTTCTAATCCAATATATTTATCCTCCTGTTTAGGCATGACTTGTTCTTTACGAAGATTACAAATCCTACCTAATTTCTCCCACTTTTGAATTTTGAATTTTAATTTTGACTTTTGACTTTTGACTTTTGAATTAAATATTTCCGCCATCATTGATTTTTTCAACTCCTTCGTCTTCTCAATGACTTTATCTTGCAAATCAATCGCCTCTTGAATCGTATCAAGAATGGAGACAATTTTTTGTTGGATGGGGAGAGGTGGGAGGGGGATTTTGAGATTTAAAAATTCTCTTTTTTGTAAATGTCTTAAACCACTTCCTCTAAATAATGCTTCGTCTAGAAATTTCAAAATTCTTAAAATTTGATAATATACAAATTTTGTTAAAATATTCCTATCTTTTATTTTTAAACTCCAGGTGTCCCCTGAATAACTTGCTTTCCCGTTAAAATATTTTATTTTTGCATATCCTCCTGTAGCTAAAAAAATATTTTCTCCGTCGATCAAATATTCTGAATGTCTTAAAACAGCTTCGCCGCTTGTAAAAAACGGAAATGGTCCAATATTATCAGCATTTTCTACTTTATACGGAGATTTCCTATTTTCCTCACAAATCTCTCCCAATTTTTTTGTTGGCCATGGTGTTTTCATAATTTTGCTACTGTCTTAATAACTTCAATATAAGCTTTGGGTATTCCATTGTAATCAAGTTCTTGAGCAATAGCCTTTCCAATTCTCCATTTTTTATTGTTCTTCAATAATTTAAAAACTCTGTCTTTTAATTTTTGATCACTTACTTCTTCTATATTTTTACCCCAATGCTTTCTTACAAAGTTAATAGCATTTTCTACTTTTTTTAAAGCATTTTCATCTAAATTCTCGGAAATCATTTTTTCAAAAGGTTGTAATACAACAATATTATAGGTACTTAAAACATTTTTAAATTTTTCGCTATTAAGATTTTTTAAATTTGAACCTTCATTTTCTTTAATTAAATTGTTCTCCTTCAGTTTTTCCCAAAATGAATCTCTATCATTAAGTTTGTCTTCATCGAAAAGAGTTATAAAGGGGATATTAAGACTCTTTAAAAGTCTGAGGTAAAACCATATCGTATCGCCCTGGCCATTAATAACAGATACGGAATTATAATCAAATGAATAATTTTGCTCGTTTTCAAGAATTTTTTTAGAGGCTTCTGGAAAAAAGCCTTCCTCAGTATCTCCTTCTACAACTAATGCTCTTTTAGCAAAAAATATTTCTTCTAAATTTCGACCGTGTATTTCTAAAATTTTCTTTTCTTCGGAGGTAAGATTTATTTTATACCTCTTTGTTTTATTATTTTCTTTACCAATCCTAATAATATTATCTATTTGGGTTACATCGAGTAAATGATCCGAATGTGTTGTCACGATAACTTGTGAATATTCAGAAAGATTTTTTAAAGAAAATATCAATTGTCT
>JBBIMT010000074.1:0-2650 GCA_037444265.1 bacterium | reverse complement strand
AATGAAATATTAATTGCGCTTCATTTGTTTTTTCTTGTGTCCAATATTCTAAAGATTGATTTTGCTTGGCTGGAGGGAGTGTTATTTCTGAAGGATAGTTTGATAATTCTTGAGGATTTGATGGGGGTAAACTGGAAACGGGGGGTGGTGGGGGAATGACTTGAGCTGTTAAATAAGAAAGATAGTTTTTATAAAAAGAACTGTTTTTTTGTACTTTTGATTTAATAAAGACTTCAGTTTTTAGATGCACTGAATCTGGGTAGTTTAAATTAAAAAGTGCTTTTTTAAGGTTTTCATAATTGTTTTTAATGCCAAAATAAAAATTTAGCGTAAAAAAAGCCAAAAAAGTAATAGTTATAAAAATTATTCCTCCAATAATAAAAAATTTAAAAGATAAAAATTTTAAAAAATTTTTCAAAAAAAGATTTTTTAATGAAAATTTTAAAAAAGCAAAATTTTTAAAAGATGGTTCTTTAAAAGGAGGATTAATTTTTGGTAAATTCATGGGCGGAGATATTTCTTCTTTTGGTTGCTGCGGCGGGATAGCTTTGATTTGAGAGGGGGAATGAATACGATTTTGAAAAAAACTTTGTAGATTATTGACTTTTTGGGAATTTAATGGATTTTGGCTTTTGTTTTTATCAGCTTCCTTTTTACTAAAATTTTCTAGTTCTTTTTCAGAATAATTAATTTCCATAAATGATAAATTTTTAAAAATCATTTTTTAAAATGATTTTTAAAAAATAAGCTTATGATTACAATTACTTAATTATATCATTATCAATTTAAAAATAAAATATCTGCTTAATGGGTATCAATTAACAAAATTTGATTTCTTAATTAAAAAGCTCGGTTTTACCCGAGCTTTTAAAAATAGAGGTTTTAAGTTTTTTTAAATTTAAAAATTTCATGCGATGAAAAATATTTTTAAATTTCACAGAGTGTTGCCTGAAGTCGCTATTTGGCGAAACAAATCATAGACTGCTTTTATAATTTCTTTAACATCATTTAATTTTTTTCTAATTTCCTCAGTTTTTATATCTGTTATTTCTTCAGAATTTACTTCATTTCTAAGTTCATTTAAAGCATTTTTAGCTTGTTGAATCTTTTCTTGAGCTTGATTTAAAAGATTTTCAAGTGAGGTAACATCTTTACCAGAATTTTTTAAGGTGGCGATTTTTTCAGAAATTCTTTTGGCTCTATTTTCAGCATTATTAACAATCGCTTTTTCAAAATGAACGATATTTGCAATCAAAAGCAACTTCCTGATTTTTAAGTTATATATATCTTTGCGATGCGTTTTTATTTGTTGAGCAATTTGAGATAATTCTTCAGCGGTTTTAGCATTGTTGACTTGATTTTTCAATTCGTTTAATTTTGTAATATCGTTGTCAATTTCAGAAATAATGGATTGCTCCAAATCGCTATATATCGTTTTATTTTTTGAAACTCGTTCTTTAAGATTTTCAGAGTGGGCTATTAAAACCTCTATTGCTTTTAAAAGATGTTCTTTTCTTTTTTCAATAATAGTTTGTTGAATTTGAGCCCTTTTTTCTTTAGATGCGCTTTTTAATTTACCCTGAGTATCTTGAAGTTGCTTTTTAATATCTCTAAATTGATTTAACAGGTCATTAAAACGGAGTCTTTGCAACGAAGTCGGGCTTCCCTGAGTTGGAGTTGGTGGAGCATTTAACTCCTCTGAAGGTGAAGTATTTCCTTGAGACTCTTGCGTTATCTGGGCAAAAAGTAAAATCGGAAGCAATAAGCCCAAAACCATTAAAAATAAAAGTATTTTTTTCATATTTTTATATATTTGCGAAATTGCTTTTTTCAAGCAACCGCCACTATATTAATAATTATAAATTTATTTCTTTTAAATAGCTTTCTTCTTCTAAAATATCATTTAGTTCATTTTCATTTTGAAAGGATTGAAGTTCTTTATTTATATCGTTGATATCGAAAATTTGACTGTTTGAATTTAAGTTATTTGACGATGATTTTAAATTTTCAGTGTTTATCTCTTGGATATTACTTTCTTCCTCTATTGCATTATCAATCTCATTTAAATACTCTTCATCTTGAGCTATAGAGTTAATTTCTTCAGCGATTTCAGCTTGAGGGGTTAGTTCATTATTATATTGTTCAAATATCACTTGATGAGGAGCAGAGGGGGAGGAAGCATTTTTTAGGGTAAAAATCATTACAATGAAAGAAATAAAAAAAAGCGCAATCACTAAAATTGTAATAATTTTTTGCTTTGTCATAAATATCACCTCCTTTATTTAGTCATCTGACTATATTATAAACTTGTTGACAAAAAAATACAACAATAACAAAACGAGGCCTGACCTTATTTGAATAAATAAGGCGGACCTCTTTTATAAATTTTAATTTTTTACTCAGATTTAACCTTTAGCTTTTTTTTGGTCTCAATCTCAGTTTTTGGTAAAGTAATAGTTAGGACGCCATTTTTTATAATCGCCTCTGATTGATCAGTATCGATTTTTGCCGGCAGCGAAAATTCTCTCCTAAATTCGCCAAATTCACGTTCAAAGCGATAAAACTTTTTATCCTTTTCTTCAGTTTCTTTTTCTATTTTTCCGCTTAAAACTATTGAGTCTTCACCAATTTCAATTTCGATTTTGTCTGG
>JBBIMT010000073.1:0-2671 GCA_037444265.1 bacterium | reverse complement strand
ATAGAACTCTCTTAAAGACAGGAGAATATACCATCAATCTCACTGTTGTTACCCAAAAAGGAGTAAAAGGAACTGCCTCTTCTAAAATTACTATCACTGATTCTCAATCATCATCTAAAGACTCCACAGATCCTGTCACTCAAGCTGATAAAAATAAAGATGGTAAAATTGATGATCAGGAGATGGAGCAGGCAAAAAGAGAATTTATTGAAAAGAAATACCATGAAGAAGAAATGATAAAAATTATTAATGAATGGATAAAAAATAAAAATAGTGACACTATATCTTGGACACCGGCTATTTCTATTACCCCCCAAAAGCCTAAAGTTGGCGAATTAGTTACTTTCACAATCACAAATCTTTCGGAAATACCAAAAGAATTAAAACCTACTTATTTTGCGTGGGATTATGGGGACAAAAGTTGGGGCGGCTCGCCGAGATCATCTTACACAGTTCAAAGATATATAACAGCTGGTGAATATACATTTACTGCTACAGTAACCCTAAGTAATGGCAAAAAATATCAAGCTTCTAAAAAATTTATAGTTTACGCAAATGATTCTTCTGAAGAAAATACAAGCCAATTGGAATTAAACGGCGATTTTGATTGCCCCACTGTTCCATTAAAAGATTTGATAAATTATGATAAAAATTTTAACCGCATCATTGAACCTGAAGAATTATATCCCATTGCCATAGATCTTTGGCAAAAAAGAATTGAACCGTCCTCTGCTGCTGCTTTCTTACAGGCATCCCAGAAAAAATGCCGCGTAGGAGTTGGAAAAACAGCTTATATTCCGGAATCCCTTCCAAATCCTTCAGAAGAATCTTCAGAAGAATCTTCAGAGGAAATTCCTGATTATGAAGAAGAGGATATTCCAGAAAATTCAGAAGAACAGATACCGGAATATTCAGAAGAACTGATACCGGAATATAATGAAGAAAATATCGCACAATCTCCGGAAAATGAAGCATGCGAAGCGTTAGATCTTGAAAGCGGCATTTGTATGTTTTTTGAATCTTGTCAAGATGTACCAGATGGATTTGAAATACTTCCTCCTTCAGCCACCTGTGCAGACTTTTAAGAATAATAAAAAATTTCACTGAGGTTTACACGACAAACAGATTCAAGGCCTGATCTTAAGTTCAAGGTCCGGCCTCAGAGATACTCGGAGATAGCGAAGTCCTACCAGCAAAACCCAGCCTCGTGCTTTCATCCTAGCAAGGCCTGGCCGCGAGGTCGCCGAAAGTTGCCTAGGCCGGGCCTTGGTAAATAAATTTGCCTAGGCCGGGCCTTGGTAAATAAAAATAACTAAAAATTTTCAACATCACTATGCAATTGGCAAATCAGGTGGCGGATAAGCGCGCTTTTTCTTTATCGCAATTTCAGCTTGAATATTTTCTAAATCGTTCGAAAAAAGATAAATAATCAAAAGAGCGCCAAAAAAACCAATTAAAGCTCCGATAAGAGTATTAAAAGATATTAATGGTCTAACTGGTTTTAGCGACACTGACGGCGAATCAATAATTTGAATGTCAACTCCTTGGCCTCCAATATATTTTTGCGCATTTGAAAATGTTAATTCAAAAATAGCATTTGCAATCTTTTGAGCTTGGTTTTTTTCAGAATGAAAAACTGATAACTCCAAAACACCGCTTGAACTTTTTATTTTAGCGTTGACTTTCTTTTTCCAATTTTTGAGTCGCTGTGCAGCAGTGCTTCCAAAGTTATCAATTATTGTACTATCTGCCTTTAAAACATCGGTTATGAAATCATTTGAGTAAATCTTTTCGATTAAAATTCCACCAAGAAGTTGAGAAGCTTTGGCAGCTGAATAAGCATCTAAATTTAAATTATGTGAAACAATAATCAAACGACCTGAAGCTTCATATTCTTTATCTTGTAAAATACTTAAACTAAACGCCAAAAGCGCTCCAAGTAAAGCAAACCACAAAAGAGATTTTAGATGTCTTAATAAAAATATTAAATAAAGATTTTGCATAAGAAATAATTATATCATAAAAATTTATTTAAGTCAAAGATACTTAACTGAATATTTAAGTTTACTCAAGGGCTAAATTTTATTATTTATAGCGCAAAGCTGACAAAGGATTTAATTTGGCGGCTTTTCGGGCTGGGAAAACTCCAGTGGCAAAACCGACAATAGTGGAGAAAATGATAATCGTAAAAATAAACCAGGTTGGCCTTTCAAAAAGATCTATTGGCTGACCTCCTAAATTAGCAGCTAAAATATTAATCCCAAGATTAAAAATTTCTCCTACTAAATATCCTATAACCACCCCCCCAATTCCTCCTAAAAAACCCATAATTGTAGCCTCAGTTAAAAAAAGAGCGCTAATATCACGATGGGAAGCACCAATTGCTCTCATTATACCAATTTCCTGAATCCTCTCTAGTAAAGCTATTGTCATCGTATTGAACATTCCAATAGCCGATACAAAAAGAGCAATCATTCCAAAAATCGCCAAAACTATTTGTACGGCGCGGAAAATTTTATTGGCTTGTTCAACTGTATCAGACAGCGCAGCAATTGTAAAACCCATCGACTCTATATCCCCCCTTAATCTTTCTATTTGAGAACTATCCTGCGCTTTGACTTTTAATTGTTGATATTCTTTAACATTAAACTCGCTAACTTCTGAAAGAGGG
>JBBIMT010000072.1:0-2729 GCA_037444265.1 bacterium | reverse complement strand
ATAACCAAAATTTTTTAGCATATTCTATTAAACGTAATCCGTCAAACGATGATGAATTTTCTGCAGCGTACGGCGATACAATTTTAATTAGAAATCTTCAAAATTCTTCTGTATTTGAATTATATTTTGATAAAAATTTAAAAGATATGCAAATCCGTAGCATTTTATTTTCACTTGATGATAAAAAATTGTTTTTCTCAAATAATTCAATTTGGATAGCAGATTTGACAACCAAAAGTTTAAAAAAATATGAAACTAAAGAGAAAAACAGTTTCTGTAGTGTTTATTTTTTACAAGATATAAGTGCGGATGGTCAGCGTATTTTAGTAAGAAATGGGTGTTTAGAAGGTGGTTTTCAGGTAGTGTTCAATGTAATTACAGGAAAAATTGAAGGCGCTTTTGATAATGGCTATGTTGAAGGAGGAACTTGGGCTTTTGGATTTTTAACAAATGATTTATTGCTTGCCGGGAATTATGATTGGAGTGGAAAAATAGAAAATACAACAGTAAAGCTTGGTGTTTATGATGTATCAGGCAAATTGATAAAACAAATTCAAGAAACAAATGATTTTCCTTTATACTTTGATAACAAATCAGTTGCTGGAAAAATATTTATAAGTCTTCCATTTGAAAAACCTAAAATCAAAAATCAAAGGGTATATGAACTGAATTTACAGACTTTACCTTAAACGAAATTTTATTAAAAAAAGATATTATTGCTTTCTTATACGATAATGGTAACAACAGTGTTTGGCTGACAGATACTGTTTTAAGAAATTTAATATTTGTTGATGTAAATATAAAAAAAGAAATAAAGCATATCCATTTAAAGTTAAAATAAAAGAAAATTGCGACGTTCATCACCAGTTTTACTAAAAAGAAATCACGAAGTGGAAATTCGTGTTAGGCGAACAAAGATAAGATGGAGGCAAACAAAATTTTTTCCGTCAACTCTTCAAAAATAATTAATTTTTCAAATAAAAATTATTCTTTGCTTTATAGAGTGCCAAGTTGTCAATATCAAAAATTATGCTACAATTTTAATGTAAAATTAAAAAAATAATTCTATTTTAACGTCTTAATTTCGAAAAAAATAAAAAACAAAATTAAACATGTCAAAAATTTCCGTCAAAAGAAGAAAATTTGAAATTAAAATAAAACAAAAACGGCGTCGTAAAATTAAAAAATTAAAAGAAAAATATTCGCTTGCAAAAACCAAACAAGAAAAACAAGAAATTATAAAAAAGCTTATGAAAATTGCATCATTTTTTGATGTTAAAAAAATTAACTAAGTTTTTGCAAGTACTTTTTTCATTGACCTTAAATTCAATCTTTTTAAAATAAAGGAGAGATATCTTTCTTTATTTTAAACCTTAAAATCAAATAACATTAGCTAGAGTAATTTCGATGACTTTATTTTACAAAAAAATAATTTTTATAATCATTTTTGTTTTTGCGCTTGGATTTGGATTTTTCGTTTTAGTGGTTTTTAAAAATGACGTAGCAAAGAAAGATTATTTAAATTTTAGATCGCAAAGGGCAAGTGATAATTTGACTTTAAATAATATATCTTCAAAAACTCAAGATGT
This sequence comes from bacterium, assembly GCA_037444265.1. Taxonomy (GTDB): domain Bacteria; phylum Patescibacteriota; class Minisyncoccia; order 2-01-FULL-47-10; family JBBIMT01; genus JBBIMT01. The sequence continues at coordinate 1,140 of JBBIMT010000072.1, read as the reverse complement.
TGATAAAGCAAGTATTGAAATAGTAGCGAAAGATTTAAAAATTCCTTGGGAGTTAGTTTTTTTACCTGATGGTAGTCTTTTAATTAGTCAACGACCAGGCATAATAAAAAAAATTAATAAAAATGAATATAAACTTTTTTTTATTAAAGAAGTAGAACATATTGGCGAAGGCGGACTTTTGGGGATGGCACTACATCCAAATTATCAAAAAAATCATTGGATTTATTTTTATTTAACAACAAAAGGGGACAGGGGTTTAAAAAATAGAGTTGAAAGATATAAATTTGAAAATGATAAACTTTTGGAAAAAACAATTATTTTGGATAATATTCCTGCCAGTGCTTTTCATAATGGAGGGCGGATAGCTTTTGGTCCAGATGGAATGCTTTATATTACAACAGGAGATGCGCAAAATCCCAATTTAGCTCAAGACATTAACTCTTTAGCAGGAAAAATTTTAAGATTGCGCGACGATGGCTCAATTCCACCTGATAATCCTTTTAAAAATGCTGTTTGGTCTTATGGCCATCGTAATCCCCAAGGACTTGTCTGGGATTTTCGAGGTCGCCTTTTTGCGACAGAACATGGGCCCTCGGGAAATTTTTTACCAAATTGCTGTCAAGATGAGATAAATCTTATCGAAAAGGGAAAAAATTATGGCTGGCCAAAAAGTTTCGGAGATAAAGTGACAAAAGGCACCGTGGCCCCTCTTTTACATTCAGGACATAATACATGGGCACCTTCTGGAGCCACTTTCGTAATGGAAAGATTATTTTTCGGCGCTTTGCGAGGTGAGGCACTTTATGAAGCAGTGATTAAAGATAATAAAATTGTCATTTTAAAAGAACATTTTAAAAGTGTTTTTGGCAGAATTCGTAATGTAGTTTTGGGGCCTGATGGTTTTCTTTATATTTTAACATCAAATACTGATGGTAGGGGGGTTGCAAAATTAGGTGATGATAAGGTTATTAAAATCAATCTGCAATCGTTTTAATTTTTAAATTGTGTTAGCTAATTTTTATTGGCAGTAACTGTTAAAATTAAATGCAAAAATCAAATTTTGGCTGCATTTATTAATTGAAGATTGATTTTTTATGAAATAATTATAAAATAAATCAAAATAAAGATCGAATAAAATAA
>JBBIMT010000071.1:0-2867 GCA_037444265.1 bacterium | reverse complement strand
ATTTTAACTGATTTAACTGATTTCAACTAATTTTAACTGATTCAACCAATTCTAAACTAATTCAAAACTAATTTCCGACCATTTTCTTCCCTGGCTTTTAATAAACTCGTACTTAAAAAGAAATACATGTAAAATCATTTTCTCTAAAATGCCTTAAATCTCCCTCTTTCTTTCCTATTTCATCCGCCGATATCAACCAAAAAAAGCTTATCTAATCAATCTTAACCTTGAGACAAAAGTTGACATCGGTCACACCGAAGTTTTTTTCTTTCCTTATTGGCGATTGATAGCTGAAAAAATTTTAAATCAAAACTACCCGGAAAATTATAAATTACACACTAAAAATTGACATCATCAATCAAAACTTAGCTAATTATTGTTTTTAGTTATTATTTTAATAAAATTTTTATTTTTTTTAAAGTATAAATAATTGCTTTTAATATTATAACTTAGTTTTTTTGCATAATAATATAATACTTTCAATAGATCGTTTATTTTCAAATTATTTCGGTGAAAAGTTAAGAGTTTTAAATATAAATAGAAATAATTAGATTTTAGTATTTTCTTTATGGTTATAAATCTAGAAATTTTTTTTATAGAATTTTTTTTAAATTTTTTAATAAAAAAGATTTTGGCAAGTTTTATTTTTTTTGTCCTATCGTAAGGAATCTTAGCATAATCAAATGGCGAGGAATAAACATAAAAATTATTTTTATTTTTCTTAATTACAACACAATCATCCGCAAAGACATCATTTTTATTAAAAAAACTAATTATTGTTGATTTACCCGATCCAGAAGGACCGCAAAAAATCATTGCTTCTTTGCCAATTTTAACCGATGAAGCATGAAGTAAAAAAATTTCCTTATTAAAAACAAGTAGTTGAATAATGCTTTTTAAAAAAAAACTAAAATCACGAAAGAGACTTTTATCAAATTTGTGTGACAAATAACAGTAAACTAAATTTTCATTCTTGATTTTAAATGTAAAACGATTTACATTTTTAGAAATTTTAATCTTAGTTTTAAAAATTGGTTTTTTTTTAGTAGTGATAGTTTTAAAACTCAACTTAATATTGTTGTATATTTTTTCATTAATTGTTTCGACTTGAAAAATGTAATTACACAAAGGAATATTAGCAATCATTTTTAGATAATATTATTCTTAATTTAGTAACTGCAATCATAAAGTAAAATTTAATTTTAGCGAAACAACTTCTTATATAATTTCTTTCAAGAAAAATTTTTAAGGGTAGATGATTAAACCCCTTTGAATATTGATTGCTGTATGGTATTTTATATTTTAAAATATAATACCAAATATCCTTTTCGGTAAAATTCCATAATGGATATACAAAAGTGATCCCAAACCTTTTTTTTTTGAATTTTAAATGTTTTTCATGTTCACCTCTTCTTTCTCCTGAAAAAAAAACTTTAATTTTATTAATTTTAATCATTTTGTTTAATTGCTCATTAGCTTTTTTCATCAATAAATATCGCTGTTTTTTGTAATCCTTAATAAGTCCGAGATTAAAAGCTTCCTTTTCGGTTAGATAATAATCTCTTATATAATGAAACTTCCAGGTTTTGCTAATTTTTTTTATAAATTCATATGTTTGATCTGTTTCCAATCGACTATCACCAAAAATTATTTTTATTGATTTTGTTCCAAAAAGCCTTTTTATCATGTGTAGAAGGACTGTTGATTCCTTTCCTCCATTCCAACCTACAGCAATTGAATTATTTTTATATTTTTTAAAAATAGACTTTATAATTAAATGGGATAAAAAAATTTTCTTACAAAATTCGTTCATCAATGAATTGTTATAGTGGCGTTAATCAGGTTAAACTTTTTTAAGTTATAAGTTTCTTCGACCGTAACAAAATCTCCGTTTTTAATATCGTATATTGTTAAAATTTTATTGTTTTTATCCTTAATTTTTAACTTGGTTAAATCATCTCGATTATAATAAATAGGAAACTTTTTTGTTTTATCACCTGTTTCAAAATCAAATTTAAAAACATAATCAATAGCTGGATTGAATTGACCAGACTGTGTAGAAATATTATAAACCCACCCTTCAAGTTTATTGTACAAGGTTAAATCGCTGTAAAAGCTATTAGGGTAGTTTAAAGAGAATAAGTTTCTATAAAAGTTTTGTTCAACAATACTAAGTTCTTTAAATTTATTTGAAAGCCAATCTGCATTTTCTTTTAAAACTTTCTCATAAGCTGTTTGATTTAGATAGTTAATAGAAGAAGAATCTTTATTTTTATTTTGATAGTAACTTCTGTAAAAATATATAAAAAAAATAAATTCAGCTAAAAGAATTATTAACAATAATGCAAAAATTCTCACTAAAATTTTATTTAACATATTTTAATATGACTCCCAGTGACATTTCATTGCCAACAAATTAATCATTTCAATATCTTTTTTTGATGTTAACAATAAATCTATTTTGTTTATTGATGAAACCTTTATTTTAGGTTTTTGATATTTGGTTTTCGCTTTTTTTTTGTTTACTTCCATATAATAATATATGTTAACTAACGATACGTTTTAAACTAATATTCTTTGTTTCTTTTAAATATTATGTCGGTGTTTTACCCACCTGCAACGCTTGAGGCGTAGCATCTGCGGGCAGGTAATTTAAGCTTTTTAATCTTTTATTCTCGTTGTCGTCATCTACAAACTCTAAGGGCTTACCATTTAAGTCAAATATACTACTAGACCGGTATTTTGTCAAGATATTGTATAGGTCACATACATTTGAGACTCTCGAGGTAAAATTTTTAACAGATAGTTAAGAGGTGAAATATTGCCTAGACTTTTATGAACACGTTTTGTCTCCTCTGATTCTAAGG
>JBBIMT010000070.1:0-2914 GCA_037444265.1 bacterium | reverse complement strand
GTCGCTTTTAAAATCGCCTCTGCTAAATCTCTAGTGGTTTTTAAAGAAAAATTTCCCTGACCGATGATTACTTCGACTCCAGTCAATTTTTTAATTAAAAAGTAATTGATTTTTAAATTTTTCATATCTTAGTACCCAAACTCCGAAAGAGGGGTAATTCTGCCTTTCGTTCCAGCAGTGCTAAATAAAACATTTCTTATATCAAAATAACCTGTTTTATCAGTATCTTTTAAAAACTCCGGGTATCCCGGCGGTTCTGATGGCAACCCTGAAGCAGCTGGAACTTTGGGTATCGCAGAGGGCGGCTCAAAGGTTTTTAAAGCGTTCCAAAGCGGCTTGATTGATAAGGCGCTTGGACAATCTGTATTTGTTTTGAGTAAAGATAACGCTCTTTCAAGGGCGCCTGCGCGAAATCCAATATTTTCAGGTTTTAGTGTTAAATATTTAACCAGACGACCCGAACCTATGAAGCTATAATAATAAACAATTTTTAAAGGTTTATAAAGTTTCTCGAAATGCCATTGTATCAATTCCTTTATTTCCGAAGCTTTAAAGATACCTGCCTGAGCCAACGCGGCAAGGGCCTTATAGTCTGTCGAACCTGCTCCTCCATGTAAATCTAATAAAAGAGCGAACCAATTCCCGGTTTTGCCCTGAATCAGCCCCTCTGCTGTTCCTCCGGCATGCCCGCCCACAGATCCGAAAGAAGGCGACCAAATCCAAGTTAAATCCTGTTTAATTGCGTATAAAGATTTAATCCAATTTCTGTCAAGAAACTGCGGTTTTATAGAACAAGCTGCTAGTGTATTATATTTTGCAGCCACCTTAATAAAATGGTCTAATTTTCGTTTCTTTGCATCTGAAAGATTGGCTAAATTATTTAAAATAATGCTCATTCCTTCCGGAGAAAGCTTTTTAACATTTATATTTCTTCCTTGCTTAATGGTTCGACAAAATCTTGATCCGATAAGCGAAGTACTAAGATTGCATTTTTGCTTAAATTGGCTTTTAAGTCCTGGCATTTTAGCATCAAGTTCACAGGAGGCGCTGTAAGTTAATTTGTCGCTATAATCGTTAAAATAATTATAAATCTGGCTTTTGGCTAATTCAGTTATAATATTATTAACAGCTTGGCTTGACGTCCATCCGGCTTGTTGCAAAAAATTCTTGGCGTAAGTCTTTGTTGTCAACCATTTATTAACACTGCTTAAATTGCCTTTTGAATTAGCAATTCTATCAAGAGTATAAACTTTGGCGCAAAACTGCTGATCGTTTGGGTCAAGATCTATCACTGTTTGAAAGTTATTGGTACCTGTCTGGCTTTGATTTGTGTCTGAAGCATTATCGAGCTCAAGCAGTTCGGTGATCTTGCAGTTATTTTGCGAATATTCTTTTAAAAATTCCAGCTGTTTATTTTCTCCTTCTTCGGTTAAATTGTCTTTTAAGTAGTCTAAAGCCGCGGCTAATTCATCTGAGCTTATATAGCCGTCTTCGTTTTCATCATAAAGGTTTAAAGCTTCGTTTGCCAAATCTGCTGTGTATTTATTTTTAATGGCATCACAGAAGTTTTGGGCAGTTGTTGATAATGGTTTTTCGTTTGTCGGCGGTAACTCAGTTCCCGCTGATAACCGATTTAAGCAAGCTCCATTGGCGCAGCCGCCGGGGCAATAATATGTTTCTGCTTGAAGCACATTGTAAGGATTGTCAGGTCCGATCGGTTTTAAATAATACTCCACTAAATAATTTGGAGCTAGAGGCTGTGTAGAGCATCTGTCGTAGGTGCCGATCAGCTGATAGTTTGATTCTTTTACTGTGTATTTTATTTCTCCATATTTTTCATAATTTTTACCGCAATCGCTGTCTTCCCATATAATAGTATAGCCGCCAATTTTTTGCTCAATTTTGCAGGCATTCCCCACGGCCGATGCAGAAGATTTATTTTTTTCAGTTCCAGATACGGTAACGGTAATATAATTAGATGACGCGCTTGTCCTGCCTGTTTTGGCTAAAGCTGTTATATAATATTGATAAGTACCCGGCGTATTTTCAGTTACTGAAAAGTTAACAACGCAGGTTTTAAGCCCATTGCATGCAGAAGACTGATTTATCACAGCACTGGATTTTAAAAGATATACCATTCCCAATTCTTTGGTGTGGCTGATTGAAGCTGAGATATAAAAAGGCTCTCCTGTTTTAACGATGCTTTTACTGGCATAAAATATATTTATTTTCTGAGCAAAAATTGGCGTTCTACCAAGAATTACAAAAAACGTCAAAATACTAACAATCAATAGAAATAGCAATATTATGATAAATTTGGGTTTAGGGCTCATAGTGTTTTGATTCAAGATTTAAAAGCAAAGTTCCAACATACTTCATACCGAATACTTTATACTAAAGTCATCGTCATTTTCACAGCGTTATACTGTTTCCTTTTTTTTCATTCCCTGAGATTATCTTTTGCGCAATGATTGGTTCAACTTCGTTTTTTATCACTCTTTTTAATTCCCGCGCTCCCCACTCCGGCGCAAATCCTTTTTGAGCTAAATTTATAATAAAACTTTCTTTAAAATTGATATTTATATTTCTTTCATCTTCGATTTATGCCGCGAAACTCTTTAAAATAATTCTAAAAAGGCGCCAGTAAAAAATATAAAAAAAGCATGTCCCGCGCCAACCTTTAAAGCAGTATCAGCGGCAAGAGTTTTTAAATCTTGATTGTTTCCTTCTACTCTAACAATTTTATCTGAAGCCTCATTCATTGCTAAACCGAATTGAATTTTAGGCGTCGCTTTTAAAATCGCCTCTGCTAAATCTCTAGTGGTTTTTAAAGAAAAATTTCCCTGACCGATGATTACTTCGACTCCAGTCAATTTTTTAATTAAAAAGTAATTGATTTTTAAATTTTTCATAA
>JBBIMT010000069.1:0-3022 GCA_037444265.1 bacterium | reverse complement strand
ATTAAAGTGATTTTAAAAAACGATTTAAAATTTGGTAATAATCCTCCAAACTTCTGACATCAACCCACTCCTCATTGCTATGTAATCCGTAGCCAATTGGTCCAAAGGTGACGCCATCAACACCGACTTGATTAAAATGACGAATATCGCTTCCCCCATGTTTAATAACCATCTTCGGTTGTTTTTGAATGACTTGGTTAATGGACTTTTTTAGAGCTAAGACAAACGGGTTTTTTTCATTGGTTAATTGTGGTGGTTCAACTAAGATGGTTTCTAATTTGCCATCAGAGGCAAAAATCTTTTTCAGTTTCTTGATTAAAGTTTCTTTTCCTTTTTGAAAATCTTTTCCTCTTAGTTCTTCTGGGATATAGCGAATGTCTAAAAATAGGATAGCGTTATCTGGGACTTTATTAAAAGTTTGATTACTGGTTTCAATTTTGGCTAAGTTAACTGTGGTTCGCCAAACTTCTTTTTTTGGTACTGGTTTAATTTTTTCCAATCGATCAAGGGCTTTTTTGGCTTTCCATAAAGCATTTTCTCCTTGCCAAGGATAGGCGCCATGAGCGGCTTTTCCTGAAAAATACACTTTTGCCCAAACAATTCCTTTGGCTTTATGATTAATTCCAAAATCTGTTGGCTCACCGGCGATAACAAAATCGGCTCTCACTCCTTTTTCAATCTGATATTTAGTCCCGGAAAATCCACCAATCTCTTCATCAGTCACCAATTGTAAAGCTAAAGGAAAGTTTAATTTCTTGGCTAATTCTTTAAAAACTAAAATCATAACCGCCGCTGCCCCTTTCATATCAATCGCTCCTCGACCATAAAGACGATTGTTTTTAATCTTTGACTGAAACTGCTCTTCTTTTCCCCCAACAACATCCAAATGAGCATTAAAAATCACCTTAAATTTTTTTGGTCTTTTTGATTGAGGATAAATTAAAGCACTGGGCACGCCATCTTTTTTAAAGTATTCAACGGTAAAATCTTTTAAATAAGATAAAGCCAAATCTAAAACCTGTTTTAAAGCCTTAAGGTTGTCTTTAGTTGGGGGGATTGAGATTAGTTTTGAGGTTAGATCAAGGATTTGAGAGATTATATAAAATTAATTTAAAATTAACTTGATAATATTCCCATTATATTTGCATTATTTAATTTTGAATTTACAAGAGTAAAATGGAACAAACCATCGGTTTTTTCAATAAAATCTTTATAAGCTATGTTCAAAAACAGATCTTTGGCTTTAAATACTGATCCTGTAACAACCACCGCCTCTGGATTATAAAAAAAAGCGATAAGCTGAAATAGAAAAAGAAGGTTTTTTTTGAAAAGGTGCAAGGTTTTTTTTGCGTAGAAATCACATTTTGCAAAAATTTCTTTCGCTTCAATTTTTTTTCCAGTGAAGTAAAAATATACATTACTAATACCTTTTCCAGATAATATATCCTCTAATAAAACGGTTTTTTTAAATTCCTTGTTATAAAAATTTAAAAATGATATTTCGCCCGCACAGTTGTTATGGCCACTTACTAAAATATTTCTATAACAATAAACCAAACGAAGCCCGGTTCCGATATTTAATACAACAAAGTTTTTAAATTTTTTCCCCCAACCAAATTTCAATTCTGCTTTGGCTGCTGCTATAACATCATTTTCCACTATAATTTTAGTTTTCTGAAATTGTCTTCTTTTTTTTATATATTTCTCTATATTGAAATTGTTTTTTCCTAAAATTGAGCTTTTTAGAATGATATTATTCCTTACCGCCGCATTTATAGCAATTCCCATTTTGAATACGGATTTATTTTTTAAATCTCTTGAAACCACTTCTAGAATATTATCTAAAAAATCTAATCTGCCATTAGGTAAGTTTTTTGTGAATAATTTTATTTTCTTTATTTCCTGAAGATCTTCATTAAGGAATAAAATATCTACTTTACTCCCACCAATATCAATCCCAATTAAATAAGACATATTAATTTCTTAACTATACCTTATTTATTCTTTGATATAAAAAAAAGGTTTATCTTCTTCATCTTCTTTTAAATATATTTCCCAGACTTTCCATTTTTTTCTTTTTAAATCAATCAAGTATTCTATTGTAAATTTATTTTTTTCTTTGTCGTAAACTAAAACTCCATGATATGGCAATCTAACAATATTTTTTTTTAAAGGAATTATTCCTAATCGATATTTTTTTGGCGAAACAGACAATTGAATTACATTTGGCAATTTTTTTTCAAAAAAATTTAGATCATCTCTTAATTTTAAATATGCTAAGTATTTTATTATCATTAAGTGGGAATAATTTTTTATCAATTCCTTTACTAATAATATTTTTTTATTTCTTTTTTTATAATCTTTATTATAAACATCCATCAATTCCTTTTCCCCCAATCCAAAACGGCGTGTGTTGGTTATGTAGTAGATTGAACTATGTGCTCCATAATATTGTTTTAAAAATTTTTTATCTCCATTGATAAAAAGGCGTTCAAGATAATCTTTTTTTTCTTGAAAAAGATCTTTAAAATTATTTGCTAATTTTTCCATCTCATGAAGAGAAATAAATTTTATTACATTGTCCCATCCCATTATTTTTACTATCTTCCTTAAAAAATTTTGATAATTGTTGACTTCATTTTTTTTCATATCGTTAAATTTATAAAACACTTCTTCCGTTACAACGTAGATAACCGCTCCCGGTTGATAAAATTGTCTAATTAGAAATTGAATGTCAAACAATCTCTTTAAAGCAATAATTTCGCCTAAATCTGGTAAAATACGGTTAGTTTTTAAAGGTACTGGAATCTTAAAAGGAAATCCTAAAATAGAAAATCTTAATGGTTCATTTTTTTTTGTAAAATACCTTATTTTATTAAGCCAATAATCTTTCAAAGATAAAATATATTGTTTTGGTCCAAATCTAATCTCAGGATTTAAAAAAATATTTAAAATTTTTTCTTCTATGGTTTCTCCTTTAACGCTTATTGATAGTCTTAAGTTGCGATCAATGAGCTCTTTA
>JBBIMT010000068.1:0-3072 GCA_037444265.1 bacterium | reverse complement strand
GCTATCGTTAGATAAGTCAGTGACATAATGATTAACATTTATGTATTGATAATTTATTTCAGTTAACATAACGATTTATTTGGCAGGGTGTAAATTATTGTAAAGCCATTTTTCAACTAATTTTTTTATACTTTTTAATTTATAAAATAATTGGTATAATACTAATCTATCCTTTTTTTGATTTATACTTTTATTTTTAATGAATTTTCTATACAAAGAAAATGTACCGTTAAAAAATTATACTTATTACCGCATTGGAGGAAAAGCGCGTTATTTTACTTTCGCTCAAAGTGAAGAAGAAATTGTTAAATATTACGCCGAAGCGCAAAAAAGCCAAATTCCAGTATATGTGATTGGTAATGGTAGTAATCTTTTAGTATCTGATGATGGCTTTGATGGACTGGTAGTTAAAATAGAAAATAAATATATTTTATTTAACGGTGAAAGAGTGATTGTTGGAGCTGGTGTTGAACTTTGGCACTTAATTAAAGAGTGTCTAAAAAGAGGGTTATCAGGGCTTGAATATTTAAGCGGTATTCCTGGAACTGTAGGAGCGGCTATTTACGGAAATGTTGGGGCGTTCGGTAAAGAAATAAAGGATGTTGTTTTAAAAGTTACTGTTTTTGATCCCCGAGACTCTTTAGTTAAAACTTATTATAACCCCTTATGTGGTTTTTCTTACCGTTCAAGTATTTTTAAAAAAACAGGAGAAATCATTTTATCAGCGGAATTTAAATTAAAAAGCGGTTTTAATTCTGATGATTTATTTCGTAAAGCTGAACAAATTCTATTTTATCGCGAGTCTCGCTATCCAAAGGAACCAAATGCCGGTTCTTATTTTAAAAATATTTTAGATAAAAATTTTATTCATCAGTTTATTGAAAATGATTATGAAGCGCGAATGAATTATATCTATAAATGGCACGGTAAATTGCCAGCTGGCTATCTTATTGAAAAACTCGGACTTAAAGGGAAAAAAATCGGTGGCGCAGAAGTTTCTTATTTACACGCTAACTTTTTAGTAAATCAAGATAATGCATCGGCTGAACATATTATTATGCTCGCTGGTTTTATTAAAGAAAGAGTCTGGAATAATTATGGTATTCATCTACAAGAAGAAGTTCAACATTTATGGTCTGGAGTAGTTTAATTTTTGAAATAATTAAGTGATTGCAAATTTTAATAAATATCGAAAAAAAATAATAATTAAAATTTATAATTTTTAATTTATAGTTGTCTTATGTATTTAAACATTAAATCAACTGGTTTCGAATTAACTCCAGATATAAAAGAATATATTAACAAAAAAATAGGTTCTTTAGGAAAGTTCATTCCTGATTATTACAAAGAAGCTTTGAAAATCGATGTTGAAATTGGGCGTACTACTTTTCATCATCAACATGGGAATGTATATAAAGCTAAAGCGCATTTTATAATGCCGCGTCGAAACATCTTTGCTTTGCAAGAAGCTGAAGACGTTTTTGCCGCAATAGATTTATTAGAAGCAAAATTAAAAACTGAACTTATCAAAACTCGATCCAAAAAAAGAGATATTCTTATTGATGCTATGCGTCAACTTAAAAAGATGATGCGCCTGCCAAAGTTTTGGAAAAAAGGAAAAAAGTAACTATTTTCAAACACAATTAAAGATAAATAGCTAAGAGCAAAAAAATAAAGAAGGAAGTTGTGGGGAAGATAAAAGAAGTGAAAATAACCTTCCCAGATAAGCCAATAAAATCAGCGATTTCTATATTACTATTGCAATATTCGCTTCGTGCATTTATAATAACAAGAAATCTAAAAAGGAGGCTTGCTATCAGGCAGCAAAAAGCTTGAATGGTAGCGAAAAAGTTCTTTGAGTAACCCAGTTGTCGTTACAATTTGCTTTCACTCCCTGGCTTTGATTTATAATTCCGATACAGGGGTGAGAGAGATGAGATTTAAAAATATTCATTGCTCATTTGTTCTTTTTTATGTCGCCCACAATCTCCACTTCACCCATACCAACATAAGGAGGTAAGAAACATGAATGGCTACCAAGTTCCGGAGTTTATAAAAAAGGGTGAGTATTATATCAGATCTGAAGAAGAAGAGCTTGCATACCGTGAGGCATACTGTAAAAGCCTTTTTGATAAAGACAAAGCAATCAAGCTTCTTACGATCCTTATGGCTAATGACGTTCAACCTTTAACAGGAGATGAAATTCTGGCTCGTGTCAGAGCTTGGAATAAAAAAAGAGACGAAAGCGGCAGGCCTTTTTATTTCTATTGGGGCGGAGGTTCATTTAGAGAGTTTTTAGATGATTTGTCAGATGATGACTCAGATGATCTGTCAAAATGGGGGGTTTATGGTTATTTAATTCGAAGACAAGACGGAGACACTGTAAAATATAGAGTGAGTAAATTCGGCCTAAAAATACTAAAAGCACACCAAAAATGGTTAGAAGAGTATCTCGGAGAGACTATTGAGCAAATCCGACAGACATTTCCACCACTCCCTACGAAATAATTCGTAGGGATTTTTTTGATTAATTGGAGGGACCAAGTCTTTGAACAAACTCCTCAATGACTTTAGGTAATAATTCTTTAACCTGTTCTTTCAAGTGTTGTTGTTTTTGACTGGTTATATTTTCACCTAACGGGATCAAAAAAATATGCATATAGATGCTATATTGTTCTGTTTCTAAAAGTTTTGAAATGAATGGTGTATCAGAAATTGAGATTAAGAAATCTTCTTTATTCACAAAATGATATTTTTTTTCTGAGGGGAATTTTCTAACTCCGATCATTGCTTCAATAGGTAATCCTGCCTGTTTTATCTTTTGATTCAAAAGTTCCTCCAACATTCTTCGTGGTTGAAATCGGTGAAGCTTATAATCTTGAACCAACCAATTAAGTGGCCTCTCCCTTAATAATGGTGAGAGTTCGTCATCTTTAATTCTTTTTATTTGACCATGTTTTACTCGATACCGTGCTTTGACTAACTCCTTATAAGTTTCTTTAACCCTGTAAAGCATGCTATTATGTTCTTCGTATTCTGTATCAGTCTTCCACAGAGGAAAAATTTTCTTCT
>JBBIMT010000067.1:0-3099 GCA_037444265.1 bacterium | reverse complement strand
TAATATTTTTTGACCTAATAGGTTATTTTTATAAGCCGATTTATATTGATTAATTATGCTTACTACTACCCTTTATCGTAAGTATCGCCCAAAGACCTTCAGTGAAGTTATTAATCAACATCATATTTGTCAAACTTTAATTAACGCCATTAAAACAAATCGTGTTGCTCATGCTTATCTTTTTTCAGGACCTCGTGGAACTGGTAAAACTTCGCTAGCGCGCATTTTTGCTAAAGCCCTAAATTGCCAAATGCCAGATAAAGAATTCAATCCTTGCAACGAGTGTTCTTTCTGTAAACAAATTAACGAAGGTAAATCGTTTGATTTGATTGAAATTGATGCGGCAAGTAACCGTGGTATCGACGAAATCCGTAATCTCAAAGAAGAAATTCGTTTTGGACCGAGGTATTTTAAATACAAAATAATTATTCTAGACGAGGCGCATATGTTAACTAAAGACGCTTCCAACGCTTTACTGAAAAGTTTAGAAGAACCGCCGCTAAGAACAATTTTCATTTTAGTGACGACCGAAATCCAAAAAATAATCCCAACAATTTATTCTCGTTGTCAAAGATTAGTTTTTTCTAAATTGTCATTGCGCGATATAATTCAAAAATTAAGCGACATTGCCCAAAAGGAAGGATTCGAGATTGATGAAAAATCTTTAAAGGCGATAGCTATTGCGGCAAAAGGGTCAATTCGTGATAGTGAAAGTTTGCTTGGCAAAATTTTTTCTCTTGGTAAAAAAAAGATTGATTTCAAAATTCTTCAAGAATATTTGGGATTTTCTGACGATAGCGCTTTAATGAAGTTGGTTGAAATAATAGGGAAGAAAAACAAAAAAGAAGCATTAAATTTTATTAATAAAATAGGAGATTTAGGGATTGATTTTAAAGAATTTATAAAAAACTTAATTCATTATCTGCGAAAAATAGCCCTTGTTAAAACTGATAAAAATTTAAAGGAAATTTTCGCTGATGAATTGACTGAAGAAGAAATTCAAGTTATTATAAGACAAGCTGAATATTTTGATTTGGCGAAAATTTTAACTATAATGGATGAATTGTTAATAGCTTATCAAAATTGCGATAAATATCCCATAGAACAGATGGCACTTGAGATTGCAGTAATAAAAATATTAAATTAAGAATAATGTGTGGTTTAAGATTTTATGATAATGAAAATTTTTGATACTTAACCTTATATTTTTGGCTGCTGATTTGTAGATAAACAAATTGCCGGGTCGTCTAATGGTAGGACAGCGGCCTTTGGAGCCGTTAATCTTGGTTCGAATCCAAGCCCGGCAGTCACAGTCAATCTATAAACTTCCGTTTTTTTGTGCTTAGTTAAAGCAAAAAGGAATTAGTTTCAAGGGAGGGGTTTTTGAATACTTTGCGGTTGTGCTGACTTTTTTTTATAAGCGGGACTTTTTTTGTGTGCTTTCTTGCATAGTTTTTTATTGCTTTTTGAAATATTCGTAAAAATTGTCAAAATGTTAGTTTATTTAAATATTTTTTTGTTTTTGCAACATTTTTTTATCATTAAATTTATTTATTTTTAACGAAATATAATTTTTTCAACCTGATGTTATGATAATATTGATTATATTAAAAAATTTATAAAATAAATTTTAAATTACTTGTAATTGCTAATTGCCTTAATAATGTTTTAATAAAAGGGTGATCTGGCAATGGGGATAAGAAGAGTTAAAATTTAAACTTTATGCTTAAAAAAATTAGAAATCATTAATCTTTTAACAATTTTTTTTCCAAAGTAGTTAAATAGTAAACTTAATCGAAAATATGCCAAATAAAAATAATATTATCATTGGTTTAATTGTTATTAGCTTAATTTTAGTTGGTGGAATTTTTTTGGGCAAGTAAATAAAGTAATACAACCAATTTCAAATGCGCCAGAGTCAGTAAAATTAGAAAACCAAGAATCACAGGTAGAAAAATTTGGTTTTACAGACACAAATGCAGAAGTAATAAAACAAGAAGGAGTAGTTGATTTGGTGAGTTTAAATAAAGATGTATTGCTTTAAAAGCTTTTCCCAAATTTAATTTTTAAAGATGGGAGAGCTCAATATCAAGATCCAATTATTAAGGAAGTAAGAGAGATTCATCTTAAAGATGCTATTGAAGATTATTTTTTGTCTCCTAATGAAAAACATCTTCTTTTAATAGCCGAACGTTCAAGTGTATTTCGCGCGGAAGGCTTTTTTCATGTTTTTCTTGGTGTATTTGATAAAAAAGGAGAACTTTTAACAAAACCGTTTTTTATTTTAGAAGAAAAATCGTTTAACAGCGAAAGCGAAATAGGCTATTTTAAAGCAGACGACGTTGGATTTAAGTTATATAAATGTGACAGAGAGAAGATAAAATATATTGGCTTTTGGACCAAAGATTGCATCTTAGGGAATGTTTCGGAAATGTGGGATTTCTTCGCATTAAAAATGGAAAATTTGAAAAGATTTCGACTTTAAGTTCTGATGAGGCGTTTTTAGCATCATCTTTATCTTTGACCGATGAATTTGAACCCTTACCAAAATTAGAAGATGAAAAGTTGATTATTGAACTCGTTCCAACGTCAAATAGTAAGGAGGAAGAAAGATGTAAAACTTCATATTATAAAACTTTTTTGTGGGATAAGGATACTTGTCAATTTCAATCCGAAGTTATACCAGTTCCTAATTTTCCATCATCACAAGATACTCCTATTCAGTCTCCTGAAAATTTATTTAACAATATAACTAAACTAATTAACAGGTCATTTAATCCGGATAAAATTTTCACTGTTTTTCCTGTACTAAAACACCGAAAAGTTTACTATCTTAAAAATGGCGATATTTGGGTTGCGGATTTAGCGCAGCCACAAAATAAGCCAAAAATTTTGCTTGATATTAAAGAAGAAATCTTATCTTTTGATATTTCTAATAACCAAAATTTTTTAGCATATTCTATTAAACGTAATCCGTCAAACGATGATGAATTTTCTGCAGCGTACGGCGATACAATTTTAATTAGAAATCTTCAAAATTCTTCTGTATTTGAATTATATTCCGATAAAAATTTAAAAGATATGCAAATCCGTAGCATT
>JBBIMT010000066.1:0-3130 GCA_037444265.1 bacterium | reverse complement strand
TAAAGGATTAAATTTTTTTAAAATATCAGCGACTTTTTGCATGATTTTATTATAAAGATTTTCCTATTGATTTTTCATCTTAATTTTAATATCTTTAAGTTAAAGATATGATTAATAATAATATCTCTGGCTCTGAAAATTTAGCTGATGAAAAAACAAAAAGAGAATTTGAAGAGAAAAAAGTTTTTTTTATTATAATATTTTTTGCTCTTTTACCACTAATTGTTTTGTTTATTTTAAAAAATTTTATTAAAAATCAGTTAACCATTAATAATTTAACAAAAATAGACACTCCATGTTTTCAATTTTCTATTAAAAGTAAAAGTTTCAAATTTAATGATAAAAATAAACCAAATAATTGTTTAGTTGATCTTTCTAATTATAATAGAGAATATATTCATATAGAACCTTTGTTATATAATGAAAATTATTTAAAAAAGAATTTAAAAGAATTTATTCAAGCAGATAAAAAAGATTTTTTATCAATGTTTTCTAATGGGAAAATTAATTATGAAGGCGAGATAAAATTTACCAACCTTTCTGGTTATGGATATATTGGAGAATATGAATTAAATGATGGTAAATATAAAACATTAACTCTTATTGTTTATAATCCGGAAATGAATATTAGGTTAAGCAATTCTCCAGCAAGATATTTTTATATTTTGTTTACTTTTAATAAAAATATTTATGAAAAAAATGTAAAAGATATTGAAGCTTCTTGGAAATGGATTTTAGATAATTTTTTAGAAAATAACACTTTAACTACTTCTTGTTATTCTTTTAAATTAAAAAATAAGATAGAGAAACAATATCATAGTTCAAATGATTGTATTTTTACGTTGGTATTTAAGACTGAACCACCAGAAAGAATAAATATTACTTATTTTATAAATACAAAAGGTTCTCTTGAAGATGAAGTAAAATTATGGAAAGAAAACAATGTTTATACAATTATTTCTGAAAGAAAATTTGAAATTGATAAAAAACCTGCTTATCAAATAATTTATAAATATGATAATTCCAGTAATTTATGGACAGTTATTTTTGTTTTTAGTGGTAATAAGTATGAACATATATTTGGTTTTCCAAATAATGGTTTTGTGATTTCTTCTATTTATAGTGATAATAGTGAAAGTAAGGTTAATTTAGATTATCTATTAAAAACTTGGAAGTGGCTATAAATTTATAATTTTTTTATAAATTATGATGTTTTCAAATTTATTTCAAATTAATCGCAGTTTAACAAGAGAAAAATATCCCCTAAGTAGAAAAAAAATAACTAAAAAAACTGTTGCCTCTTTAATAAATTTGACAGTTCCTTTTATTTTTATTTGTTTTATTTTTAGTCTTATAACTATTAGTATTAGTAGCGATGCAAATATAGATTTCCCAGTGGTTTTTAATTTTATTTTAGTAATTATTTCTTTATTTTCTTTTATTTATTTAATCGTAGGTATTTTGATTTACTTTTATCAAAAAGCTTATTTTGCTAAGTATTATTACGAATTTAATAACGATTATATTATTATAAAAAAAGGAGTTTTTAATCCGATAGAGATAACAATTCCTTGGGAAAAAATTCAAGATGTTTATGTTGAGCAAGATTTATTTGACTATTTTTTAGGTTTATATGATGTTTATATATCAACACCCACGATAATTTCAGGTTACAACGCTCATATTGATGGAGTTGAAAAAGAAGGAGCGGAAGGTTTAAAAGAAGAGATATTAAAGAGAATAAAAGAAAAATCAAATTTTAATAATTTAGAAAATAAAAAATAAACACTTTCTTTATGGAAACAAAAATAGATAATCAAAAAATAAATTATACTCCTCTTAATTTATCTAAAACCAATTTATCTGATAAAAATAGAAAAATTATAACTTTTATTTCTGTTTTTATGTCTGTAATATTGATGATTTTTTATCTTTTTATTAAAAAAGATAATAATACTAATTTTTCTGTAAAAAACAATAATTTTTCTCAAAACTCAAAAAAAATCTCTCTTTTTGAGGATTTTTCCAGATATGAAAAAGATTCAGATAAAGATGGTTATCCGGATTTTATCGAAGAATCAGTTGGTTTAGATAAAAATGTTTCTGAAAAAGAAAGATGTCAAAAAAATATGTGTAATTTTGATTTTCAAACAAGATCAAAAAAGAAAAATATTCTGATTATTCTTGATGCTTCGGGAAGCATGGATCTTTTAATCAATGGTCAAACAAGAATGAATTTAGCAAAACAAGCGATAAAAAACTATATTAATCAAGCAATAAATATCAATAATTTTGGCATCATGATCTATGGCCATAAAGGATCAAATAGTATCAATGATAAGCCAGTTAGTTGTAATAGCGCTGAGGTAATTGCTTCGATAGGAAGTGTAAATCAGCAAAATATTGATCAAATTTTATCTCAAGTAAAATCAACTGGTTGGACGCCAATTGGTTTAGCAATAAAAGAGGCGAAGAATGCTTTTTTAGGAAAAGAAGGAGAAGAAAATGAAATTATTATTGTTACTGACGGCGAAGAAAGTTGCGATACTAATCCTGTTGAAGAGGCAAAAAATACAAAAAACTTAATGAATATAAAAGTTAATGTAATTGCTTTTGCTGTTGAACCTCAAGCAACAACTTCCTTAATCCAAATAGCTCAAGCTGGCGGAGGAACTTTTGTTAGTGCTTCAAATGCTGAAGAACTTGACCGAAGATTTAATGAACTTTACCAAAAAGGTTTACAGGCTTATGAATTTACTAAATGTAAAAGCTCAGAGCTTGAATTAATTAATAATTGTTATCAAGAAGCATATAATAAAGTTGATAAATTTATTCAAGAAGAGAAAAAGAAATTTTTTGAAAAAAAGATTTCTTTAAAAGAGTATCAGATATTAGATGATCTTTCAGATAAAATTTTTTCTCAATTAATTAATTTTAAAAATGAGGCTTCAAAAAAATATCAAGAATCAACAAAAGAAGTTCATGATAAGGCTTTTAATCAATAATGATTTCTCAATATAAAACTAAACTTATTGATAAAAAAAATTTAGCGGGAAATGTTTTTTGTTTTAAATTTAGATTAATTGAGCCATCAAAGATCAATTTTTTACCTGGTCAATATCTTTTTTTA
>JBBIMT010000065.1:0-3135 GCA_037444265.1 bacterium | reverse complement strand
AACAATATCTTGTAGGCCAATTCAGCTTTGCCAGACATAAAGTTTTATTAATCGGAAAAGTTGGATCTCAAGCTTTATATAATTTGAAAAAAGAACTAAATGCCACACCGCGTTTTGGTTATGAAATTGTGGCCGAGAGCAATGATATATCTCTTTCTTATATTGAAAAATTAATTCAAGAAAAAAATATAGATGAGATTTTTTTAACTGATCTTAATTTTCCAAAAAAAGATATTTTAGAATTAGTATCTTTTTGTTTTCGCTCACGCATAGCCTTCAATTTTTTACCAGTAATGTTTGAAACTTTTAAAACTCAAGTGCATACTTTAGCCACGATGCCACTTGTTAAAATTATTAATACTCCGCTTGATGGTTGGGGAAAAATTTTAAAAAGATTTTTTGATATTTTATTTTCTATTTTATTAATGCCGCTTTTTTTAATTATTTATGTTATTGTCGCTTTTTTCATTAAAATAGATTCAGAAGGTCCGGTGATTGTTAAGTTAAAAAGGATAGGTGAAGGAGGAAAAATTTTTAAAATTTATAAATTTCGTTCAATGATAAAAGATGCTCATAAAATGAAAAAAAATCTTTTACATTTATCACAACGTGAAGGACCTTTGTTTAAAATGAAAAATGATCCACGAATTACCAGAGTGGGAAAAATTTTACGTCGTTTCCGGATAGATGAGATTCCCCAAATTATCAATGTTTTAAAAGGAGAAATGTCTTTTGTTGGGCCAAGACCACATGAACCAGAAGAAGTAAAGCAATATCTTCCTTATCAAAAAAGATTAATATCAATTAAACCTGGCGTCACAGGACTTGCCCAAATTTCTGGAGCTTCTGATTTGCCATTCGAAAAAGAAGTAGAATTAGATATTTACTATATAGAAAATTGGTCTTTGCTTTTTGATATTAAAATTCTTATTAGAACTGTTTTTAAAATTTTCTTAGATAATTCCGCTGTTTAGATTTTAGCTCTTTAAAATTGTTCTTTTATAACTTAAAAAAGTGTTGTAAATAAAATTAGAAATTAATACTTAAAAAATATTTTAAAAAATTCTCTCACTGCTAAAAATAAGATTTAATCATAAGTTTACATAAAAGAAATTTTTAAAATTTAAGATAAAAATATTTCTAACTTAAGGTTAATTTAATTTTTTTTATTTTATCATCAAAAAAATGAACAAAAATCATCTTCAAAGAAACAATAAAAAAGATAGGTATTCAATAAAAAATTATGTTTGAAATTATACCGGTAAAATTTGCCAAAATATGTAAATAATCATAAAAAATACCAAAGAACCACCCACAATATAATAATATGCCAACATTCTAACTTTAGACGTAAAAAATTTCTTAACACTTGTTTATTAAACTTTTAATTCTTTTTCTTTTTCTTTTTCTTTTTCTTTTTCTTTTTAAGCACTTTCTTGGCCTTCTTGTTATTTTTATTTTTCTTTTTTGTGTGAACTTTTTTCTTTTTCATTTTTATCACCTCCTTTTATAATTTTTTCACTATCAATTTTAAACCCGAGTGCTTTAAAATTTTTAAAGCTGTCTCATTCATTTGAATAAATTTTATAACAACAATAAAAATAAATTCATGAATAAAAATTTCTATTTTATACACATTAATTTTATTGTAAGATCTTTTTAATAGCAAGAGGAAAAATTTTTTTTCTACCATATCTTTTTTCGATTGCATCTAAAGCATCTAAAAAATTTCTTCTCTTTTTCATATGTTCAAATAAAAAATCCTGACAATATCTTCTTAAATTAAAAATCCCAACACCAAGTAGACGCACCGGCTCAAAAATAAGCAAGCTATTCAATATTACCTTAGCCTCTTTAAAGATATCATATCCATCGCAGGTAAAATAGCTAAGTTTTTTACGACGCGAAAAGGTGAAAAAATTACGCAATCGAATTGTTAGACAAATTGTGTTTCCTTCCAAATTTTTTTGCCTCATCCTAAAGGCAACTTCTTCTGAAATTTTTTGCAGATATTGATAAAGTAATCTCTTATCTATTGCATCACTAACAAAAGTCTCACAATGACTCATAGATTTCACCTGAGCTTTACGGAAATAATAAAAAGAATCCTCCCCCAAAGAAATGTTCTTTAGGTTAATTCCAAATATCCCAAAATGGCGCTTTAAAAAATATTCTGATGCATTTTGTAAGTCTTCAAAAGTTTTTATGCCTATTGAAAACAATTTTTCTTTGGTTCTTTTACCAATTCCAGCAATTTTATCTATGGCTAAATTTTTAAGAAGTCTTGAAACATTTTCCTTTGTGATAATTTTTAAACCATTTGGTTTTGATAAATCCGATGCAAGTTTAGCTAAAACATAATTATAAGAAATTCCAATAGAAGAAGTTAAATATTCTCCCAATTTTTCTCTAATTTCTTTTTTTATTTTCAAGGCAATATCTCTAGCTTTTTTATAATTGTAATTGTTGACTCCAGCTACCTCGCTTTTATTGTGATTGCCGCTAATAGATATTACCCCCTCATCTATACTTAAAATTTTTAAATTTTCCCCGTATTTTGCCATTATTTTAAAAACTTCTTTTGAAATATATTCATATCGAGGCTCATCAGCTTCAACAAAAATAATTTCAGGGCACAATTTTTTTGCCTCAAAAGGCAGCATCCCGTTTATTATACCAAATTTTTTTGCCTCTTTAGAAACCGCGGCAATGACTGAACGAATTACTTTTTTACCTTGAAAATTACCAACAACTGCAATAGGTTTATTTCTTAACAAAGGATTGCCTTGCTGATGACAAGAAGCAAAAAAAGAATCCATATCCAGATGTAAAATAACATTTTTCATAAAATTAAATATAAGAAACTTTAAGAATTTATTTTTATATATTCTTTTACCAAAAAGAGTAATTAAACAATTTTTTAGTTTTTCTTAAAATACAAAACTATAAAATTTAACCTTTAATTTTTTTACATATATTATATACGAACAAAAAACGAAAACAATGCCGACTTTTAAAACCTGTAAGAATAAAGCATTATTTTAAAAAATTTTTATTTTAATAAATCTATTGGATTACAAAATTAAACACTAATCTGTTATTTTGCTATGTTTTTAACTTTATTAAATTTTTATT
>JBBIMT010000064.1:0-3174 GCA_037444265.1 bacterium | reverse complement strand
TAACAAAATCAAATTATGAATGTAGAATGAAGAATTAACGATTTGACGATTTTAAATTTATACAATTGCAACATCTTTTCATTTTTCACATTTACTTGTATGCATCATAGAATTTTTATTGCTTTGAATATATCTAATAATTTAAAAAGTAAAATAGATAAATTGAAGAAAAAATTCAAAGAAAACTTTACTGTTACTTTTAATAAAATTCGTTGGTTAAAAAATGAAAATTTACATATTACTTTAATTCCTCCTTTTTATGTTTCAGAAACCGATTTCCAAAATTTAATTAAAATACTTGAAGAAGTAGTTTCGAGATTTCCTTCATTTGATGTAAATTTTCATAATGTTTCTTACGGACCATATTTATTTAATCCAAGATTAATTTGGATTACCGCAAAAGCGACAAAAGAGATTTCTATTTTGAAAAATGCCTTGATTGACATTATGGCAAAGTCAGGTTTTTTGAAGAAGTCTGACCTGAGGTTAAGGCGTGATTTTTTGCCCCATTTGACGATTGCACGCTTTAAACAGCCTGATTTCAAATATTTTAATGTTAAAAAAATTGATGAGAAATTTGAATTTAAAGAAAGATTAAATGAGGTAATTTTGTTCGAATCTATTTTGAAAAAAGAAGGTGCAGAATATAAAATTTTAAAAAAATTTTATTTGAAAAACTGAAAACTATGATTAATTTAGAAAATTTAAAAAAAATCGACGACTATTTATACGAAATTTCTCAAACTTTTCGATCCGATATGAAAGTTCCGGCGCGAGTTTACGCTACGGAAAAAATGTTAAGAGAAATATTAAAAGATCGATCACTTAATCAACTTATTAATGTTGCAACTTTACCCGGGATTCAAAATTATGCTCTTTCAATGCCTGATATTCATGAAGGCTATGGGTTTCCAATCGGCGGTGTAGCAGCTTTCGATTTAAACTTAGGTATTATCTCTCCCGGTGGAATTGGATATGATATTAATTGCGGTGTAAGATTGTTAAAATCTAAGGCGAACATTTTACAGATTCAACCTTTCCTTAAAAATTTAAGTGCAATGATTTATAAAGAAGTACCATCAGGCGTTGGTCGGGGAGGAATGTTAAATTTAAACAATCATCAAATCGATCAGATTCTATTAAATGGTGCGCAGGCGGTTATTAATATGGGATATGGCAAGCCAGAAGATTTAAATCATATTGAGTCAAATGGGAAAATTGAAGGTGCTGATCCGGCATTAGTGTCACCCCAGGCAAAAGCACGCGGCCGAGATCAATTAGGGACAATGGGCGCAGGAAATCACTTCGTTGAAGTCGATATCGTTGAAAATATCTACGATGAGGAAATAGCAAAAAAAATCGGCCTATTTAAGGAACAGGTAGTGATTTTAATTCATACTGGTTCTCGCGGCCTTGGTCATCAAGTTGCGACAGATTATATTCGTTTAATGATGCGTGTTATGTCAAAGTATAAAATTTCGCTTCCCGATCGCGAACTTGCTTGTGTGCCTTTTAAATCGCCTGAAGGTCAAAATTATTTTAAAGCTATGTCAGCAGCAGCAAATTTTGCGTTTGCTAATCGACAAATGATAACTTTTGAAGTCAGAAATGCTTGGAAAAAAGTTATTGGCTCGACTTTTGGTGAACTGGAAATTGTTTATGATGTAGCGCATAATATTGCCAAAATTGAAGAATATGAGATTAACAACCAGTTGCAGCAATTAATAATTCATCGCAAAGGAGCAACTCGAGCTTTTCCGGGTCAAATCGTTTTAATTCCTGGAAGTATGGGTACCGCTTCTTATGTTTTACTAGGCCAGGAAAAATCTTTAAAACAAAGTTTTGGATCAACTTGCCATGGAGCAGGAAGAAAAATGTCACGATCTCAAGCTAAAAGAGAAATTCATGGTGGAAAATTAAAATTGACCTTGGAAAATCAAGGTATCGCTGTAAGCGCCGGTTCTTTGTCTGGTTTATCAGAAGAAGCGCCTAATGCTTATAAAAATGTAGATGAAGTTGTAGAAGTGGTTCATCAGGCAGGTATTGCCAAAAAAATTGTTCGTTTAAAACCAATAGCTGTTATTAAAGGTTGAAAAATAAAGAAATAATTGATATGATTTTTATATGCCCTTGTAGTTCAATGGATAGAACTTCTCACTCCTAAGGAGAAAATGCAGGTTCGATTCCTGCCAAGGGCATTTTTGGGCCTGTAGCTCAGTTGGTAGAGCGCATCTATGGCATAGATGAGGTCAGCGGTTCGAATCCGCTCAGGTCCATAATATTAAATTAACTATCTTACTTGGGTTAGGTCAAGTAGGAAATTATAGGGGGTTTCGTTTTTTGTTTTTTGCAATAAAATTAAGGCGTTTTGCTTTTTTGAGTGTTACTGCTGATTATAAAAAGATTTAAACTAAAATCATTTCATTAATGAAACAAAATAAACAAAAATCAGCCCGCCTAAAACCCCCAAAACCAACATAGTCAAAGCATAGTTAAAAACCATTTTCCATTTTATCGCACGAAAGATCACCAATATTGAAGGTAAACTTAAAGCTGGTTCTGTCAACAAAAATACTAAAGCAGGAGCAATATTCACTCAAAACTAATAGCTTTTAAATGAAAAAAATTTCAATCAAAGTCGGCGTATAAATTTACTTCAATAGTTAAAAGATAAAACAGCTTGCCGAAATTTTCGGCCTAAATATTTAGAAATTATCTCAGAAGTTAAAGATATTTTGATAAGTACGATAATAAAAATCCTAAATAAAACCAGCGGTAAAATTTATGAAATCTAAAAATTTTTAAAAACCATAAAGATTAACTTCTAAGTTAAAAATTTTCGTGATTTAAGATGTAAATAAAAAAATTAAAAGTCGAAAAAAAGAGTTTATTTTCGATTAAGTCCGCTATTTAAAAATCTACATCAGATATATACTTTTTAATAGTAATAGTGAATAATCAAAGAACAAAAATTTTATGAGCACTATAAGATGTTTTTGTTGATACAAAAAGTGAATCGAATAATGGTTTTATGTTAAGAAAAAACAAATTTACATGTTATTATTTCTGGGAAAGGAGTAAGCCATATTATTTTTAAGACTTCTTGAAATTTTTTTATTTGGTAATATAATAGATAAAGTCGCTCGATAAGGTATGCACTTGTCCTTTTTTTGG
>JBBIMT010000063.1:0-3251 GCA_037444265.1 bacterium | reverse complement strand
AAAACTTACATGATGAATTGCAAAAAACTTTCGATAATAGTGATGATGTGATAAAGTCTAAATTGGATAGTCTTTTTTTAAATCCAAACGGCGCTAATCCTCAATTGATATTTCCAGTCAATGATTCAAGTTTAAAATATTCTGTAGAAGAAAAACGGAAAAATATTGCCTTAAGCTTCGATTTATGGGGAAAAAATATTTTTGATTTCGATATATCTAAAAAAAATTTAATAACCATTCGAGAATTTTTAGATGATATAGCTTTATTAGTAAGCTCTTTAGTTCCTTCTACGTCTTTAAGCCAAAATACAATTGAAACCTACAAAACAAACATTTCTGCCGGTAGAAATATTATAAATAATGCTATAATTTCACTTAATAACGCCAAAGAAAAGCTACAGAGCGCTAAATCTTCTCTTGAAATCGCCCAAAAAGAATTAGAGCTAAAAAAAGCAGGCGCCACAGAAGAACAAATAGCAACACAGGAAGCTTTAATTAAACAAGTCAGAGCTAAAATTTCTTCAATCCAAGCCCAAATTGATAAAAATAGTTTGCGATCTCCTGTAGCTGGAATTGTTGCCAAAATAAATGTTCAAGTGGGTGAAATAGCCAGAGCCAACGAAAATATAATATCAATTTTACCTAACGCACCATTGCAAATTGAAGCCAATATCCCAGAGATTGATATAGGTAAAATTGCTTTAGGCAACTTGGTTAAAATTACTATTGATGCCTATCCAGGAGAGATTTTTGAGGGATTTGTTTCTTATATTGAACCTTCGGAAACTATTGTTGAAGGAGTTGTAAATTATAAAACGATCGTTTCTTTTAAAAATTTAGCCCAAAAAATAAAAAGTGGTCTTAGCGCTAATTTATCAATAGAAACTTCGCGCAAAAATGAAGTTTTGGCAATTCCAAATTACGCTTACATCGAACGCCAAAACAACTTTTATGCTAAAAAACTGACAGATGGTTCAATTCAGGAAGTTAAAATTGACTTAGGAATTAAGGGTCAAAATGGCTTGGTTGAAGTTTTATCGGGATTAAACGAAGGTGATGAAATAATAAATGTTGGATTAATAAACGAATAATAAAAAATTCATAAAACTTACTTTTTTTATTTTTAAATTTTTCTAAGAAAAATTAAAATTGTCTCCAAAAATTACATTAATTTATTGATAGTGGCTTATTAGATGTATTTAATGATCAAAACAAAAATTTTATCAAAACTTATTTCAGGAAAAATTTTTTTAGATATAAAAAATTTAATTTTTAAAGTTTAAAGAGCTTGTAATTAATATTATTATGATTATTGTTAAAAACCTTATCAAAGATTTTTTTGTAGATGGAATTATTACTCGAGCTTTAAATGGTATTTCATTAGAAATAAAAGAAGGTGAGTTTGTGGCCATTATGGGCCCTTCAGGTTCTGGCAAATCAACCTTGCTGCATATTTTAAGTTTTTTAGATAGACCAACTGGGGCGAATATTTTTTTTTATGATAAAAGCGTAGATAATTTAACCGATAAAGATCTTGCTTATATCAGAAATAAAGAAATGGGCTTTGTGTTTCAATCATTTAATTTACTTGGCAAATCAACTGTTTATGAAAATGTAGAATTACCACTTCTTTATTCACTAAATAATATAAGTCATAAAAAAAGAAAGTCATTAATAAAAGAAGCTGTTGCGGCAGTAGGTCTTGAACAAAAATTGTTTGTCCAAGCAAACCGATTATCAGGCGGTCAAAAACAGCGCGTTGCTATTGCACGTGCTTTAATTAATAATCCTAATATCATTTTTGCTGATGAACCAACAGGGAATTTAGACTCAAAATCAGGATCTCAAATTATGGCAATTTTAAAAAATTTAAACCAAAGTGGCAAAACAATTATATTAGTTACTCACGATAGACAAATCGCCTCTTACGCTAAAAGACTTATTATTTTAAAAGATGGGGTGATTGAAAGCGATACAATAATTTAGTACAAAAAATCATCAAAATACAAAATGACAATAAATTTCAACAATCTATTTAAAAATGTTAAATATTAAATAAAATAACAATTTTTTAGAATCTCAAAAATTAGATTGAATTTTAAAAATAAAGATTAAATCTCTGGTTCCTATTATAGATATATAAAAACAAAATGTTTTATTTAAAAAATTATGAGAATCGTTGACTCATTTAAAACTTCATACAAAGGACTTCTATATGCCAAAACGCGTTCTCTTTTGACAGTTTTGGGTATTGTAATTGGTATTACTTCAGTAATTTTACTTATGTCTTTAGGCCAGTCAGTTCAAACACTGGTTTTAAATCAGATTCAAAGTGCCGGTTCAAATTTTATCTATATTATTCCTGGCGCTAATAAAAGCTCCCGTTTTGCCGCTCCTCCCGCCACCCAAGGCATTGTCATTAAGACTTTAGTTAAACGCGACGTTGATGCTATTAAAAGAGAGGCTGTTTTCGTTCGTGTCGCTCCGGAGGTAAGAGGACAAGCGCGAATAATTTATGAAAACAATGATGTAAATGTTTTATTTGAAGGTACGACAGAAGATTTTTTTTATATTAGAAATTTCAAAACTATTTCGGGAATCATTTTTACAGATAGCGATGTAAATTCATTCAATCGTGTAGCAGTACTTGGCAGTGAAATTAAAAAAACTTTATTTGGCGAAAAAAATCCTTTGGGAGAAATAGTGCGTTTAAAAAATATTCCTTTTAAAGTTATCGGCATTTTAGAAAAAAAGGGGCTTGGTCCTTTGGGTATTGATCAAGACAATTTGGTCATTATTCCAATATCAGTGGCTCAAAAACAACTTCTTGGTATTAATTATTACAACTCCATAGCGGTCGAGATTGATCCTTCTTATAAAATGGATTATGCTAAAGCGCGACTTGAATCGATTTTAAGGCAAAATCATAATATTACTGACCCAAACAAAGATGATTTCACGATTAGAACTCAGCAAGAAGTGTTAAATATTTTAAATAATATTACTTTCATTTTAAAAATTTTTTTGACCACTATCGCTTCTATTTCTTTGCTCGTTGGGGGCATAGGCATAATGAATATTATGTTTGTTTCAGTGACTGAACGAACTCAAGAGATAGGGTTAAGAAAAGCGTTAGGAGCTACAAACTTAGACATCTTACAGCAATTTTTAATTGAATCTATAATACTTACTTTAAGCGGTGGCATTATTGGAGTTGCGCTAGGTAGTTTTTTGACTTATTCGGCATCAAT
>JBBIMT010000062.1:0-3390 GCA_037444265.1 bacterium | reverse complement strand
TTTTGCGATTAATTTGAGAAGATGAAATAAAGGATGTCAATCTCATTTTTCAACAAGAAAAATGAGATTAATCTTTAATCCTCCTCGCACTCGCTGCCACGGCTCGCTCGATGATACGGGAGGCTTGGTTAAAGACCTAAAAAATCATTTTATTAAATAAGTTTAATGGCTTATAAAAATAAAATTATCAACAGACAGACATTTTTTTTCTAAAAAATATAACTCAAGATTGTTAATCTTTTTTAGATTTCCTTTCATATTAATAGAATAAATTTGATAATTAAATTTTTTTAAAAACTCAATTATTTTGTAACCTAATATAATATTTTTTTTCATAATTTCAACAGAAAGAAGAGGTTTGTATTTTGATAATAAATTTCTAGCTCCCTGCAAAGCATTTAATTCATTACCTTCAATATCAATTTTAACAATAGTAGGAGCCTCATTTGCTTCTATATATTTGTCTAAAGTAATTAATTTAATAATTTCATTTTTATTCTTTAAGATATCTTTAATTTCAAACGTATTTGATTTACCAGAATTAAAATTAATCGACCCGAAAGTACATTTTGAGTGTACACCAAAATTATTAATTTTTATATTCTTATATTTTTTAAAATTACCTCTTAAAAGATTAAAATATAATTTTACAGGTTCAAAAGAATGAACTTCTTTACATAATAAACTGCTTAAAAAGGTATAATAACCTAAATTTGCTCCTACATCATAAAAAATATCGTATTTTTTTAATTTCTCAAGAAAAAATTTAGTTAGCTTAAATTCCCATAAACCAAATAATAATCCATGTTTCGACAAAATATAGCTATCAAAGGAATCTACTAAAATTTTGAATTTTTTTAAATTAAAAAAGTTAGATTCACCAAAGTAGTGAATTTTAATAAAATTAAAAAATAGGTAAGGAATATAAATATCAGGTCTCAAAATTAATCTAAAAAAGTCATTTTTAATGGAAGAATCTACTTTATTTATGTTATTATTTAAATAACTCAAAATTTTTCTCTTTATATATTTATTTACCATAATGATTAAATTATAAATATACCATGAAAATAAAAAAAATAAATAATATCCCAACAACACTCGCTCACAATCAAATAAAAAGAAAATCGCTTATTAAAGTAGGCGATTTGAAGTCAAATATTCAAACAGTGAATTATGCCTGGCTTGGTGGGGGAGAGGGATTGGATCCTCATAAACATGATGATTGTGAGGAGTTATATTTTTTTCTTCAAGGAAAAGGAGTGATGAAAATCGATGAAAAAGAATTTGTCGTTGAAAAAGAAGATTTTATTGTTGTTGAAAAAGGCGAGTGGCATAGTTTGAAGAATCCTTTTAGTCAAAGATTGATATTTTTATCTATCAGGATTAAAATCTAACTTATGAACTTAAAAAATAAAAAAATACTTCTTACTGGTGGAGGTGGATTTGTTGGCAGACATGTATATAAAAAACTTTTAGAAAGGGGAGTAAAAAAAGAGAATATTATTATCCCCCGAAGCAAAGATTATGATTTAAGAAAAGAAGAAGTCTGCAAAAAATTAACAAAAAATGTCGATATTATTATCCATCTTGCAGGAAATGTCGGTGGTATTGGCTATAATCAAGAATATCCAGGAACTCTTTTTTATGATAATCTAATAATGGGTGTAAACCTTATAGAACAGGCAAGATTAAACAAAGTAAAAAAATTTGTTTGTATTGGAACAATTTGCTCTTATCCAAAATTTACCCCCGTGCCATTTAAAGAAGAAAATCTCTGGAATGGTTATCCGGAAGAAACCAATGCTCCTTACGGCCTTGCCAAAAAGACTCTTTTAGTCATGCTTCAAGCTTATAAAAAACAATACGGTTTTAATGGTATCTATTTACTTCCTGTTAATATGTATGGACCAGGAGATAACTTTGATCCAAAATCATCACATGTTATTCCTGCTTTAATAAGAAAAATTTATGAAGCAAAAAAAGAAAAAAAAGATCATATTGTTGTTTGGGGAACAGGAAAAGCATCACGAGAATTCTTATACGTTGAGGACGCCGCTGAGGGAATAATTTTAGCAACTGAAAAATATGAAAAAGACGAACCGGTCAATTTAGGCGCTGGTTTTGAAATCACTATTAAAGAACTAGTTAATTTATTGGTAAAACTAATGAATTTCAAAGGAAAAATCATTTGGGACACAAAAAAACCCAATGGTCAACCACGAAGAATGCTTGATACATCAAAAGCTTATAAAGAATTTGGGTTTAAAGCAAAAACTAAATTTGAAGAAGGTTTGAAGAAAACTATTGAATATTTTATTAAAGTAAATACTACTTGATTAAGGAATAAATAAAAACAATTAAAAGATTATGAATTTTATGAAGCCAAATTAAAAATCTATTGGTTGTATTTCTCTTTAAAACTTCTATATCTTCTAAAAATTGAATTTTAAAATTTGATCCTCCTTTTGATAAATGATGAATTCTAAATTTTGATAGTGGTTTGTTTATAGTATACAAATAGTAATTGATATTAAAAATTCTAAGCCAATAATCATAATCCATGTTGTATTTAAAATCTAAACTAAAATCACCAATTTTTTCATAAATTTCTCTCTTCCAAAAAGTTGAAGGTTGATTGATGAAATTTAATATTTTTATAAAAATATCTTTTCTTGGAAGAAAAGAAAAAATTTTTTTATACCATCGAACAAATTGATGTATTTCTTCTCCTTTTTCATTAATAACAATATAATCTCCCGTTACCCATTTTGCCTCTTTGTTTTTTTTAAAAAATTTTGCCACTTCCCAAAGAGCGCCTTTGGTAAAACAATCATCGCTGTTTAGATAACACAATATCTCACCGGTTGACATCCGCAAACCTTTATTGATTGCATCACTTTGACCTTTATCTTTTTCTGAAATCCATTTGATTATCTTTGGATATTTTTTAGCATATTTTTTGATGATTGAAACCGAGTTGTCGGTTGATGCCCCATCAACGATAATGTATTCAAGATTGGGATAGTTTTGTTCAACAACACTTTTAATCGTCTCTTCAATGAATTGACCCTGATTATAAGATGGAGTAATCACCGATATCTTTGGCCAATAATTTTTGGATTTCATATCATGAAATTTTAGCAAAAAATATAAAATTTATGGTATAATTGTCAATTATCAGAGAAAGAAAGCAGCATTCTCCACGGCAAGAAGCTATTGATACAATCGCTTATCTTTTAAGATTAGCCAAAACAGGATTGCATGTTGGCGCCGTTATACAATTAGTTTTTCAAGAAAGCGGTTTATCACCAAATGGTCAATTCGCCAAAGTAATTGTGAATCAAACCAAACAATTAACCCAAATAGGCAAAAACTAATAAATAAATC
>JBBIMT010000061.1:0-3393 GCA_037444265.1 bacterium | reverse complement strand
AAACGATGTAAATCAACAAGGATTTTATAAAATTTTAATAGAAAAATTATTAAAAACTTAAAGCATTATGGATAAAACCACTTTCGTTTTCGGGGCGCCACCTGAAAGTGAAGAAGGTAAATTAGTAAAAATTTTTTCAAGGCTCTCTTTAAGTTTACTTTTAAGCTTATTTTTGTTAATTTTTATTTTAGGAGGATGGTGGGCTTTAATCTTTTTAAATGCGAATTTAAAATCTTCTTTAGAATTTTATAAAAGTAAAGCTTCCTCTATTTATGCTAAAATGAATCAAGATGATGAGATGAAAAAAGCTATTGAATTTATCAACGATATTGATAAAAGAATATCACTTGCAAGTCTTATTCTTGAGACCCATACAAATGCTTATGCTTTGTTGGAATTTTTGCAGACATATACTTTACCCACTGTTTATTATAAGAAAGCTCAATTTATTTCAGGAAGGATAAAAACAGCGCCAACGATTAAAAAAGAATTTGATAATTTAAAAAAGAAAATAACTGATTTAAAAGATATGATTAAAAATGATTCATTAGCATCTTCGTTAGATACTCTTAATGGTAAATTAACAGAAGTCTCCGGTTTGCCCAAGAGAAATTTGATTGAACTTGTAAAAGCTATTTTAGCTGATTTACAAGATAAAGAAAAAAATCCGATTGAAAGCGATGAGACAAGAAATTTGGCTAATGAAATAGTTAATTTAGCAAATAATTTAGCCCAAAAACTATCTGTTGGTGAATCTTTAAGAATAGAAGGTGAGGCTGTTGATTTCAATACAGTAGCTAAGCAAATTGTTACTTTTAAAAAAGCTATCAGAAAACCTTTTATGAATCAAAATGAAGTAACGGTCGAAAATATTACGGTAGGGATGTTAAATTTAACTCAAGATGGTAGAGTTTCTTTTACTATGGATATAGTGTTTAATCCTAATTATTTATTGGCTCAATAATGAGAAATCAAAAATTACTTACAATCTTATTTTTGCTTTTAACTATTTTAATTTTTAAAAATTTCGTATCTCCTGAAATTGATAATTATTATACGCTTCAAAGTCAAATAAAAGATGCCCGTGCCGAATATGATATTTACCAAAAAATAGAAAATTCCTTAACATCAAAGGAAATAATAAATGATACAATAATGAACAGGTGGGAAAAATTGAAACTTATATTGCCAATAAATTTTAATGAAGATTTTTATATTGAATCAATTAGTTCTTTAGTCAGAAGCAGTGGTTTATTGCTTGAAAGCGTTGATGTTAATCAAGATTCAGTATCGAGTGGGAGCGAATTACAAGACATAGTTATTTCTTTAAACTTAATTGGACCTTATAGTGATTTTATCAATTTTTTAAAATCTGTTAGAAACAATATTACACCATTTGAGATTTTAGAATTTTCAATAGATTCTTCTGGTAAAGTCGACGGGGCAAATTCGTTTAAATACGGTGTTAAAATTTTAACAAGAATAGCTTTATGAAAAAATATCAAACAATCATTATTTTCGTTTTATTACTGACCTTAATATCTTGGGAAATTTATTTTTCGTTAATAGCAAACAAAAAATCAGGATTATCTAAATCAGAAAAAAGCGAAGCGGCAATATTACTTGAAAAAATAAATCGCATTGATAAATTAGAGTTAGACCAAATTTTTAAAAAAATTGAATTATTGAAGAAATATGGCAATATTCCTGTTTCTGAAGGTCAGGGCGGAAGAGTAAATCCATTTGTTCCTTTTTAAACTTTAAGCATTATTCTATGTTTTTGCAGGATTTTTTAAACGAAATTAGCAGTCAAACGAAAATTTCACTAGAAACACTAAAAAAATACTTTGAAGAATCTGTAGCCAGACGTATTTCATTTGACTCAATTTTGATTGATAAAGGAATTTTAAATGCAAAATCAATTGCCAAAATCAAAGCTCAAATCTTAAAACTTCCTTTTGAAACAGTTTCCGATGTAGGTATTTCTAATGAGATTTTAAATATTATACCTCCAAAAATCGTATCAAGTTATAAAGTAATTCCAATCGGAAAAAATAATGAAGGGAAATTGAAAATTGGAATGGTTTACCCAGAAGATGTAGAGGCGGAAGAAGCTCTTGATTTCATTGCTGTATCAAAGAAAATTCCTATTGAAAAATTCGTTATTAGCTTAGATGATTTTGAAAAAATTCAAAAACAACAGTCTTTTTTAAAAACTGAAATTAAAAAAGCACTTGAAGGTATTAAAGAAGAATATAAGACTGACGAAGAAAAAATCGAACAGATTGACAATTTAAACGTCGAGAAATTTCAAAAATTAGCCGAACAGGCTCCAATCACTAAAGTTGTTGATGTTATTTTAAAATATTCTGTTGATTTAAAGGCATCAGATATTCATATTGAACCATTAATCGATCAAATAAGAGTAAGATTTAGAATCGATGGAGTTTTGCATGCGTCTATTTTTTTGCCCAAAAATATTTTAGCCGCAATAGTTACAAGGATAAAAATATTATCAAATTTAAGAATAGATGAAACAAGAATTCCGCAAGATGGAAGAATTCATCAATTAATTGATAATAAATTAATTGATTACCGTATTTCAACATTCCCGGTCGCTGAAGGAGAAAAAATAGTAATGCGAGTTTTGGATACTTCAAAGGGAGCCTTAACATTGGAGGATTTAGGACTTGAAGGAAAAAGTTTGGAGGATGTAAAAAAAGCGATGGATTTACCTTTCGGAGCAATACTTATCACCGGACCTACTGGATCCGGCAAATCAACCACACTTTACGCCATTTTAAGTATTTTAAATCAAGAAGACACTAATATTATTACCTTGGAGGATCCTGTAGAATATTATATAGAAGGAGTAAATCAATCTCAGATTCGTCCAGAAATTGGTTATACTTTTGCCACCGGCTTAAGACACATATTAAGACAAGATCCAGATGTAATAATGGTCGGTGAGATTCGCGATTCTGAAACCGCTCAATTAGCGACACATGCTGCTTTAACAGGTCATCTCGTTTTTTCAACTTTACACACTAATGATGTTATTGGCATTATTCCGAGATTAAATGATATGGGAGTAGAAGATTATTTACTTCCTTCAAGTTTAAAGCTTGGTGTCGCACAAAGACTTGTTAGAAAGTTATGTCCGTCTTGTAAAATTAAAACAGAAGTTCCAGAACAAATTAAAAAAATTATAGAATATGAAGCTTCAGTAATGCCTCCTTCTTTAGGGAAAAAAGTGCAAACAGCACTTAAGGAAAATAGTTTAAGTTTATATAAGTCTCAGGGTTGCGCTGAATGTGGTAATAAGGGTACAAAAGGCAGAATAGGCATTTTTGAGACGCTTTTTATGACAAAAGAACTTGAAAATATTATTAA
>JBBIMT010000060.1:0-3577 GCA_037444265.1 bacterium | reverse complement strand
GGATAATTTTAAAAGAAACATTCCAGCCGTACAAATTTTTATAATATTGCTGCTTAGGCATTTTGATAGCGCCTAAAATAATATTATGCAAAATCTCCGTTTTCACAGGGGGGCCAATAATATTATTTCCATACCAAATAGTTTCCGGTCGATCAGAACCAAAACGCACTGTCACTGTTTTTATCTTTAATATATAACCTTCTTCTTGTTCACTGCCTGAATCAGTAACATTAACCAAAGATTTTTTCAGAACTTTTAAATTGTCATCATAATCAAGCAATTTATCAAAATAGATAAAATGCTTATAATTTTTTTGCAATTGTTTAATTTGATTATCGAATCTATACTCCTTCAAAGCTCTTTTATTCACATTATGAGATAACCATAAAACTGGAAATCCGTCTTTAAGCAATTGAATCATTGTATTGAAGATAACATTAAAACGATGTAAACTTATTATATTTTCTCGTCTATGAATAGCAAATCTGATGAAGCCGTCTTTAATTTTTTTCAATTCATCGGAAATAGGATTTTTTTTCTGAAGCCCAATTTTGATGGCATCACTAACTGTATTGCCAGTAATAAAAATCCTTTTTTTTAAGAAACCTTCTTCGATTAAATTTTTCTTATTGAGCAATGTTGGAGCACAATGAACTGCGCTAGCGGCTGCAATATTGCGAGTATTAAACTGTTCAGGAAATGGCTCAATGGAACCTTTTAGCCAATTAGCTTGATTTTTTAAAGTAAAATAATATACATTGAAATCAAATTTCTTTTGTGAAAAAAATTTTTTAAAAATATCTCCTTTAGGATTATAACTTCTAATACCTGCTTCAACATGAATCACTGGGATTTGATTCATAAATGAGGCTGTCGCTAAAGCGAAAGCGGTAATTGTATCTCCATGCACATAAGGAATAATAATTTTTTTAAATTTTTTAATCTCTTTTAAAACAACGCTGAATCGTTTAATGATTTTGCTAATTTTATCGCTTAAAGGACCGCTAATGTTTAAGTTAAAATCTGGGGACAATCCAAAAACTTTTTTAATATCAGCATTAAGATTTTCATCATAATGCTGGCCAGTATGGCCTAAAAGAAAACATTTGCCCTGATTTTTTAATTCTAAAATAAGTGGCGCTTGTTTTATAATATCGGGTTTTGTGCCTATAATGACTAAATGAATTATTTTTTCTTTTGGACTCGCAATAATTTCTTTAAATCTTTCAGAATAAGTTATCATATCGCAAAAACTGCGTTTAAAAACAAAAGCGGTTGTTTTGATAATGATTAGCTTGATTTTTTATTTTTTAACTCGTTTTTGTTTAATATACCAAAAATTAATATTATTAAATCTTTCATCAGAAGAAGAGATTTGATCTGAAATAGAGGTGCCTTTAATTTGATTTTTTATTACATAAAGCTGAATAGGACGATATAAAAATACAGCTGGAATGTCTTTAATTATTTGTTTTTGAAAATTTTGGTAAAGCTTTTTTCTTAATTGCGGATCGCTTGTCTGCCTTGCTTCTATTAAAATTTTATCAACTTCAGAATTTTTATATAAAGATAGATTAAGTCCAGGATCTTTTACTTGAGATGAGTGCCAAAAAGAAAATGGATCAGGATTTGATTTTAAAGCTTGGCCAAAAATCAACATTTGATAATCTCTATCTTTAATAATTGTCTCAAACAAAGTTTTAGCATCGAAATCTTCAACTTTAATCGCAAAACCAATTTTTTCTAATGATTCTTTAAGATAATTTGCTACTTTAATTAAAATATCATCTTTGGGAACAGTAATAGTTAAATTAAGATCGAGTTTATTTTTTTGATCAAGTAAAGATTCTAAAAGAACTTTTGCTTTTTGAATATCATAATCTAATTGCTCAACATCGCCTACGGAAAAATAATCATTAATCGGCAAAGGCGTAGAGACTAGTTCAGCGTTTCCGTGAAAAATTTTTTCAATCATCTCCCTTCTATTGATTGCCATAGCAATAATTTCTCTTACTTTAACATTTTTCAAGGTCTCGCTTTTAGTTTGGTTAAAAAATAAAGCGTAGTATCTCGGCAATTTCAAATGAAAGTAATTAAAATTTTTTAATTCTTTTACTAAAGAGAAATGCTCTGTTTTATTTAACAAAAAACCATCAATATCGCCTTTTTTAAGTGCT
The DNA here is from genome assembly GCA_037444265.1 of bacterium. Classification (GTDB taxonomy): domain Bacteria; phylum Patescibacteriota; class Minisyncoccia; order 2-01-FULL-47-10; family JBBIMT01; genus JBBIMT01. Next base: position 1,400 of record JBBIMT010000060.1, on the reverse strand, counting down.
TGAAGTAAAGATTCTTCATTATCGAAAAATTTTATTAAAATTTTAGAAATATAAGGTTTTTTACCAAAATAATTATCATTTCTAACAAGTGTAAGGCTTTGGATAACAGTTTGGTTTGCTTTTTGACTACTCCTTATCTCCTTTAATATATAAGGTCCTCCGCTGATAGGATTTAAGTTATAAAAAGTTTTAGGAAAATCTTCGGGAGTAATACTTTGCCAGATATGTTTAGGTAAAATACCTGTAGTTAAATTTTCAGTAAATAAAACGTAAGAGTTAGGTAAAATGAATTTTACTGTGAGATTATCTATTTTTTCTATTTTTACCTCTTCCCAGTTAAATTTTAAAGGGCTTTTATACAAAGGATTCTTGATTAGTTCAAAAGTAAAAACAACATCATCAGCAGTAATTGGATTGCCGTCTTGCCATTTAGCATCAGGCCTCAATAAAAAAGTATATTCTTTTTGGTCATCACTTACGAAACTTGATTGAGCCAAACTATATTCAGTAGAACTTGCCATTAAAGAAGGGTAAAAAAACTTAATCAAATCCCTCTCAACATTATTATTAAAGGAAAGAACAGGATTTATCTGATTAATAACCCCAACAACACCTTCGCGATAAAAACCACCAAAAGCAGGGATGAGTTTAGTGCCCTGAAAATAAGTATTAATAAGCAAAACAAGCAAACTGCTACCTGCTAAATATAAAAGTATTTTTAACAACTTATCTTCAAATTCATCAAATTTGGCAAAAAAGAATTTAAGTCCCATTAATTAATAAAAACCTCGCAATCAAGGAAAGAAATAAAACTGCCGCACTAATTATCGTTGCAGCAAATATAAATTTTTCAGCGCCACGGCGAGTATGAAAACTTGCCATTTCGCCACCAAAAATACCTGAAAGTCCGCTTCCTTGACTTTGAAGCAATATAGATACACTCAACACTAAAACACTGATCGCTTGAATAATAAGTAAAATTTCTTTAAGCATAGAAAATGCGCCTTCAAAGGCACGAAATTAACAATTGATTAAATTATTACCTTTAAAAATAACGATTAAAAAATTCTTTTTAGTTTTGATATTATCCTTATCAGTAGTATTTTTTAAAATAATGATTAAGGAAAATGTTTACAAAAGATATTAAAATAGCAGCAAAAGCAAAAGTCCAAAAACCAGAAATCATTAAAATATTAGGCGGTACAATTAAACTTAAAATCCATAAAAGGAAAATATTGATAAAAATATTAAACAAGCCAAGGGTTACAATAATCAGTGGAAAAGTTATTACTTTTAAAATAGGCTTAAGAAAAAATTGAATTAAAGAAAAAATAAACGAAATTAACAATAAATCTCCGTAACTACCTCTAAAAGAAAAATCTGTTAATAAATAATCAACA
>JBBIMT010000059.1:0-3606 GCA_037444265.1 bacterium | reverse complement strand
AAGTACAAACGGCTTTATTATATTTTTAATTACGATTCTCATCGTCACTCTAGGATTTTATGCTTATTTAGTTTATAAAAGAAATCATAGAGCCTAAAAAGAGTCAATAAAAAAATAAAATTATGTAAAAGCTGATAATTTTAAAATTTGAAGTCCGATTTTTACAGGACGAGGTCCGACCTCGTCAATCAATCGAGGTCGGACCTCGATAGTTTTAAGATGCTATATTTTAATTTTACACCTTTTTCTTTGAGTAAGTTTTTAAAACCGATAGTACTGGTGGTTATTGTTGTTATTTTTGTGGCTGTTACCATGATGATCTTACGTTTAAAATTTACCGCATTTAAAAACAATTTAACTTATAGCGACCTGCTAATGTTAAAAGACGATGATTTTGTTATTATAGATATTGGTGGCTTTAAAATTAAAGCTGAAATTGCTCGTTCAAATACAAAAAGAGAACAAGGATTGTCAGGTCGTGAAAAATTGAAAGATAATGAAGGGATGCTTTTTATTTTTGAGCAAGAGGGAAATTATGGTTTTTGGATGAAAGGAATGCTTTTTGATATTGATATTATTTTTATAAAAGATAATAATATAGTCGATATAGCAGAAAATATGCCTTATCCCCAAAATGATAATACTATTGCCGGGGTAAGTCCAAAAGAGAAAGCAAATTTGGTTTTAGAAGTTAATAGCGGTTTTGTTAAAAGATACAATATAAAAATTGGAAACAAGGTAGTGTTTTTAAAATCATTTTAACAAGACTTTTGTTCGACGTCGGTTGTTGAACAAAACGAGAAAAATTTTTAACACTTCTATGTTTTACGTCGATCAAAATCATTTTAAAAGTGTTTGTGGATATGAAATAAATGGCATTTGGTATCCGCGCGTCACTAAAATCGTTGAAATTAAATCAAAACCTGCGTTGTATAAATTTTATGGAGAGCTTGAAAATTTTAATCAAGGAGAAGAGATAAAAAAAATTTCAGCAAAAGAAGGAACTCTAATTCATGAAACTGTAGAAAATATTTTGCAGGGTAAAGAAGCCGTTATTGATCCATCGATTAAGCCAGCTATTGAATCTTTTTACAATTTTTTCAAAAAAAAAGACATCAAAGTTTATTCAAAATTTGTTGAAAAAAGAATTTTTGATCCAGAGTATCGATATGCTGGCACTATCGATGCACTTGTTTCCATTGGTGGCAAAATAGGCATTTTAGATATTAAAACTTCGCAAAGCATCTATCGCGACTATAACCTCCAAACATCCGCTTATTTTTACGCACTAAAAAAAAATATCAAGAAACTCCAAACCCGCTGGATATTGCGAATAGACCAAAACCAAGTATGCTTGAAATGCGGTGCTATTTTAAGATTTAAAGGAGGCAGGAAAAAAATTAGGACTTATAATATTTCAAATCCGTGTCCTGAAAATAAACATCATTGGTCAGAACTTAAAGGAGAGATAGAATTAAAAGAATTTAGCGATTGGGAAAATGATTTTCAAGCTTTTTTAGGCGCAAAAAAGCTCTGGGAATGGGAAAATGAATACTGGTTAAAACAAATTGGGTATTTGTAAAAAAAACAATTATAAAAGATGGTAATCCAAAAAAATTAGAAGCAGCCAAATACTAAAAACTATTAAAACAAAATTTAGTTATCTATAAATTGCTTTAAATTAAGATACAAAAGAAGATGCAATGTTTCATTTTAAAATTATCAAAAAATCAAAAAAATCATTAGCGAGGATTGGTATCATCAAAACTTCTCATGGAATCATTCACACGCCGGCTTTTGTACCAGTAGCCACTCAAGCAGTGATTAAAGGCGCAGTAGAACCAGATGATTTAAAAAAAATAGGCGTTGAAGTTATATTTGCCAATACTTATCATTTACATCTGCGACCTGGCGAAAAAATAATCAAAAAACAAGGCGGGCTGCATAAATTCATGAATTTTAACGGTGTTATAATGACTGATTCTGGAGGTTTTCAGGCGTTTTCGCTTGGTTGGGGTATAGAACATAATGTTGGAAAAATTGCTAATATTTTTCCTGAAGAAATAAGAGGAAGAAATAATCAAGCACCTAAAAATAAAAATAAATTAGCAATCATTACTGAAGAAGGCGTTAGATTTCGCTCCCACATCGATGGTAAAGAAATCTTTCTCACGCCGGAAAAATCAATTGCAATCCAACAAAAATTAGGAGCTGATATTATATTTGCTTTTGATGAATGCACTTCTCCGCTACATAATAAAGAATACACCGCTTCGGCTTTAGAAAGAACTCATAGATGGGCTATCAGATCTTTGAAAGCAAAGACCAGTCCTAAGCAGGCTTTATATGGAATAGTGCAGGGTGGAGCTTACAAAGATCTAAGACAAAAAAGCGCAAAATTTATCTCTAATTTGGATTTTGATGGAATTGCTATTGGCGGATCTTTAGGAAAAAGTAAAAGTGAGATGTTGAAAATTTTAAAATGGGTCGTACCTCTTTTAAAGAAAAAACATCCCCGTCATTTGCTTGGCATTGGTTCGTTAGAGGATATCAAAAATTGTATAAAATTAGGCATTGATACTTTTGATTGTGTTTGGCCTACAAGGCTTGCTCGCAACGGTGCTTTATTAACCGAAAATGGTAGAATAATCATTTTAAACAGTCGCTTTAAAAACGATAAAAATCCAATTGAAAAAAATTGCTTCTGTCACACTTGTCAAAATTATTCTCGAGCTTATTTAAGACATTTATTTCAAACAAAAGAAATGCTTGGAGCGAGATTAGCTACTATCCATAATCTACATTTCACAAACAAATTTTTTAAAACAATTCGCAATGATATTATAAACGGGAAAATATAAAATATGATTAAGGGAAAGTAGTTCCTTTAATTTTCAAAAAATCACATTTTATACACATACTTATTAACAATTTTATTAACAAATATTAAAGTAATATTTTTCGTTTGTCAATATCGATTTTTAGGGAAAAATTATTATAATAATATTTCATTGATATAAAAAGATTGTAATTATTGTTAGAAAATTTTTAGTATGTCAAGATATACAAAATATAATCCAAAAAGAATAGAAAAAAAATGGCAAAAATTTTGGGCAAAAAAAATGATCTTTGAACCCAATTTAAAGAAAAATGTCGAAAAGCCATTTTATAATTTAATGATGTTCCCTTATCCATCGGCTCAGGGTTTGCATGTCGGCAATATGTATGCTTTTACTGGTTCTGATATTTACGGGCGATTTAAAAAAATGCAAGGTTTTGATGTTTTTGAGCCAATTGGACTTGATGGTTTTGGCATTCATTCTGAAAATTACGCTTTAAAAGTTGGAAAGCATCCAGTAGAAATGGCAAAAATTACCCAAAAAAATTTTTACCGCCAACTTAAACAAACTGGAAACGCTTACGCTTGGAAAAATAAATTAGAAACTTATAATCCAAATTATTACAAATGGACGCAATGGCTTTTTTTAAAACTTTTTAAAGCAGGATTAGCTTACCAGAAAGAAGCGCCAGCTAATTTTTGTCCTTCTTGTAAAACAGTTTTAGCTGACGAACAAGTAATTCAAGGGAAGTGCGAAAGATGCAGTG
>JBBIMT010000058.1:0-3630 GCA_037444265.1 bacterium | reverse complement strand
ATGTTGTCCATTTATCCCTTTCAGCCTTTTAGTCCTTAACTTTCGATGAGATTTTATCAAAAATATCTTTATAATGCAATAATCATTTATTTGAAATAACCTATAATATATGATAAAATAATTAATTATTAAGGGATTTTTTTATTTTAACATGGAAAATCTTGACGATTTTCAAAATAAAAAACAAACTAATAAAAAATATTACCTCTGGTTACCTTATTTATCAAGTATTGATGTAAAACCAAAAAATGTCTATTTTAAATATAAAAGCGGAGAAGAAAAAATAGACTGGATAAAAATTCATTCGATTATGCTTTATGGAGAAGCTTGTCCTCTGCCTCAAGAATTTCTTGACAAATGTTCGTTTTATAAAATACCTATAGTCATACATAGAAGAAATATGCCAAGAGGAGTTTATATTACATCAACTTTTCCTCAAGATCATGAAAATCTTTTAGTTAATCAAATTATCTATCGTAAAAACGAGAAGAAAAAAGCATATATTACTAAAAAAATTCTTCAAGCTAAATTTAAAACTATGTCATGGCTAAAGCCAATAAAAAGAGATATTTTATATCAAGTTATTCATCAAGAAAAAATGATTCAGATTGAATCTTGGCATGCTAGACAATACTGGCAAGAATATTTTGAAAAATTAGAGATTAAATCAACAAGAAGAAAAGAAGGAAATTATGTCAAAAAAATCCTCGATGCTGTTTCAAAGTTTACGAGTAGCATTATTTTAAGATGGATTTTATATCATAATTTAAGTCCATATCATGGATTTTTACATAAACCAACAGATTATCCATCTTTAGTCTATGACCTTTTAGAACCATACAGAGGTTACTTTGATAAAGTTGTATTTGATACTATTAAAGAAATGAAAAAAGAAAATATTCATGAAGAAAAAATATTAGCTATTGTCATAAAAAACATAAAAGAATTTTTAGATAAAAAAGTATATGTAGAAGCGACAAGACAAATTGTCAGTTTTCAAGAATTAATGCATGGAATTGTTTTAGCTTTAAGATCATATCTTCTTGGCGAAACAAAAAGATTTATTATCCCCTTACCTTCAAAACCAAACGGCGGAAGACCAATCAAGAGTGGATACAAACTTTATGGACATAAAGCTGGTATTACTAATTTTTGGCCAGAAACAAAAAAAATCGTAGAAAAATTTGAAAAAGTTAGTTTTATAAATTAATCTTTATGCCTTAACTGAATCAGTAATTTTTTTTAGTACTTCTTTATCTAATTTATTCAAATATTCAAAAGTTTTTTTAATAAATGTATCTCCGGTTTTTTCTGAATCATTTAAATCATTAGTTTTTGGAGGGACAATACCAGAAAATCTCAAATATCCTCGAACTGCCATCATAAAAGCAGCCTGAATATCAGCATCAGCTACAAATTGACAAAAAGGACAAACAAAAATCGCGCTATTACCTCTTTTTTTTCTTATAATTTCAAGTTTTCTTTCATTTAAAATATTTTTATCTAAAACAAATTTTTTAATTACCTCACTATCTTTAAGAGGTGGTCGAGCAAAATCTTTTAAAATCTTAATCAAACTATCAAAATCTTTTTTAGTAGATAAAAATATCTTTCCTTCATAAAATTGATTTTTATCTTTTGAATAAGCATAAATTAAATTTTGATTAAAACTTAATTTCAAAATATTGCCATCACGTTTTTCAATTTTTATCTTAGATAAATCCTCTTTTCTAATCTGATAGATACTTTTTAAACAATTAACACAAAAATAGCTTGAAGCATAAGCGCTTATATTTCTTCCTATATATCCTGTTTTTTTACCCCAAATGAGTTTATGTTCTAATTGATCAGCCTGAGATTTAAATTCTGTATCAGCTCTTTTTACGCTATTATATATCTTTGTCGTTCTGCCGCTTCCTGTCTCAAAATTAGTAATAGAATCTTCATATATAAGAGAAGCGCCATTTTCTGACTCTGTTAATACTGAATGAATAAAATTTCTAAGTTTTCCAATGGCATTTTCTCGTATTCTTGCAGTAGTGGTGTCATCTTCGTCATAAGCTCCAAGACGTGATTTTTGTTGAATTTCAGCAAAATAATCTTTAATTTTTCCTATATTTTTGTCTTCAATAAAACCCTTCATTAAAATATCAATATCTTTAAGATTAAAATTATTATCAAAATTAAATTTAGTTAAAGACCAAGCTAAACCGTATTCTCCAACATCAACCCCTAGAATAGGAAAATTTAATCTGATTTTATCTCTTTGAAAATTAATTTCTTTTTCTGATTTAGAAACAATTTTTTTTAATAATGGCTCTTTAATATTAGCTTTTAAATTAAAAGGTATTGCTACATAAAGTTTATTTTTTTTATTCTTTATATCTTTTTCAAAAATAGGTATTTTTTTATCCAAATCCCATTTTATTATGTATTCTTCTTCAACAATAAAACTCCACTCACTTAAATTAATATCAATATTTTCCCAATCTTTAGGTTTATATAAATATTTATCTAAAAACTGTAATTGATAAAATGAAGAAGCCAACATAAAAGTCTTATTTTCTATCTCATCATTATAAGAAGTAAATCTTTCTATCTTATCTTTATCTAATATCAAAAGATTTATCTTATTTTCTTGACTATTATTTGCTTTTTTTAATTTTTTATAAGCTAAAAAATAACGATGTTTTTTCATTAAAGATTTTTTATCTTCGGAAAAAATATCTATATCCTGATCTAGAGGTTGATAAAAAATTCTATATTTTTCATTTGATCCTATAATTTGGACTGAATAAGAAGCAGTATATTTTTCTTTTGAAAAAAGAGTGCTTGATCCTTTTATCTCAGAAAATATCAATGATTGAATTATAAAATTAAATTCATTTTTGCTTATCTTGTCTAATTTAAAAAGATTAATATAATCTTTAGCCTTTTCAAAATAATTTAAAGATTTTATTTTATTAATATTAAATTCTTCCTTTTTATTAAATCTAATTAAATTAGCAATCAAATTTTTAGCTAATTCAATCCAATCAAGAAGAATCTTTTTATTTTTGAGTAAATTCTCTATATCAAATTTTAATAAAAATAATAATAAATAATTAATCAAACCCTTAAATCTTAAAAGATAATTTTTATCAGATTTTTTTACTTTTATCTCTTCAACATTTCCTTTAGAATAATCGCTTTTATAAAAAGTATATCTCCCTTTATTTTTCTTTTGTAAAATTTGTTTAATATTCAAATTTTCAATTACATAAGATAAAATTTCTTCATATTTTTGTTTAAATTCTTGAGAATTAACAGCTGAATCTTTTAGTTTATTAAAAATAAATTCTAATTCTCTTCTAAATAATTTTTCATCTGTTTCATTTTTTCTTTGATTTTTTTCAAATGTTTCTTCTGGTAAAAAAGAATCTTTTAAATCATTAATAATATCTTTTAAAAATAGAGTTCCTTCCTCAAGAATAGGTATAGTTTTTTCAACAAATTTTTTATTCTTTTTTCTCTGTGCTTCTCCGTAAAAAGCAATTGGCTTTTCAATATTATCAAAAATTTTGCCTAAAATTTTGTCATTTCTTACATTATCATTCTCTTTTTTTTCATCATATAAATATTGTTGATAAA
>JBBIMT010000057.1:0-3640 GCA_037444265.1 bacterium | reverse complement strand
TTGTGGCAGGGGCATTTGGATTAAAATGCCATTGATGGAATCGTTATTATTAAATTCATCTATTTGATTTAAAATTCTTTTTTCGGAAACATTTTCAGAGAATACTTTTTTAAAAAATTTAATACCGAGTTTTGATGCCTGTTTTTCTTTCAAGGCAACATAAATTTTAGAAGCGGGGTCTTTGCCAATTAAAATAACACCAAGCCCAGGTTGGTTTTTCATTTTTATTAATGTTTTTTTAACATCTTGATATATTTTTTCAGAAATTTTTTTACCATCTATGATCATTTTTAAAAACTAATTAAAAAATTTAAAGAAAAATAATTCCCCGCCTTTTAACGAGGAAATAAAATAAATAAATTGTTCCGAAAAATTAATCCTAATATTTTAAAAATTATTAGACTCTTCTTCAATGTTAATTAAATTTTGCAATTTTAAAAGTCCAGCTCCCGAGCGAGAATCGTCTCCTTTTGTCCATAAATCATTTAAAACCGCTAATTTTGTAAGTAAATTCCTCAACTTGTTAGCGGAATTGTCACTTAAATGCCATAACTTAGCCGCCATTCCAGCTGATATAGCTGCTGCTTGAGAAGAACCGCTCAAAATTTTATAATCATTATTAATCCATGTGGATTCAATATCTTGGCCTGGGGCTACAAATTCAATTTCCCCATTTTCTTTTACATATTCCATTTGACCTGGATTTGTTCCTCGCGAACTTTCTCTAACAATATTTCCTTTTTGATTCGTAAATCCAACCGAAACTACTTCCTTATAAAATGCAGGGTAATCAACAGAGTTAATATTAGGCCCATTGTTTCCGGCTGGCGCAAACAATAAAATATTTTTTGAAAAAGCGTTTTCGATTGCCCTTTTTAAAAACCAAGAATCGCTATTACCGCCAAAGCCCATCAAGACTATATTAATTTTGTCCTTGGAATTTAACAAGAAATTGATTGCCGCAGCCACATCATCACCTAAACAAAAACCATTATCCTCGCATACTTTATAAATGTATAAATTTGCTTTAGGCACAACCCCATAAATCCCTTTAGCATCAAAGCCTCCATCAGCTGCAACAATACCGGCTAAATGCGTTCCGTGCCCGTTTTGGTCTTCACAGGTATTTTTAGGCTTGTCTCCTTTGGTAAAATCTTGGCAATCTTTTATTCTATTTTTAAGATCGAAATGTTCGGAAAAAACACCAGTATCTAAAATAGCGATATTTATCCCCTCGCCTTCAGAGATCTGAGATAAATAGTTATTATTTAAAATTTCTTTTATTGCCCAGGAAATTTGTTCTTGAGGGTAAAATTCCCTCTTTGCAACTTTATTTTCAGGTCCACTTTTTACTTTTTGACTCTCAAAAGAGCTTTCATTTAAATCACTGATCTTATAATAAGCAACCGGTTCATTTTTGATGCCAAAAGTTTTAATTAAAGATAACTGAAAAGAAGTTAAATTAGTAGTAAAACCATTTTCGAAACTATGTTCAACCCCTAAAATCGTTTTCAAAAAACCACTTTGAGAATGAATAAAATAGCGACCCGTCGGAGGTTTAATCTCTTTTATTTCTTGAGCAAAAATAGAAACACCACCAAAAAGCAAAAAAATAATCGCACCAAATAAAAGATTTTTTCTAAAATAATTGGTCATTATTTTATTATTTTATCCCTTTTTATGAGGGTAGTCAATATTTTTTAAGGTTCATAATTTTTTTAAGTCCTCCATGAACTAAATTCTTAAACATTAAAAAAGTTGGTTTTAAAAATCCAAATCCATAACTTGATAAGACGATAAACCCAAAAATTGCCAACAGAGAATCTTTTAATCTAATTAAAAGATTATAAGCCACCCCAAGCGAAGGAGCGTATCCAAAAATTTCAAAAAATTTCGCCAAAGAAATTTCAGCGCTTCCAAGTCCGGCAGGAATTGGCAGGATATACCCTAACACAACAAAAACTTTAAACAAAATAACTTGCCACAAACTCATATTCACCCCTAAAAAATAGCCAAGCAACCAAAATTCCAAAAGCGAAGTTAGATACATAAATACCGAAATAATAAGTCCTTTCTTTAAAGCTGTTTTTTTATTTTTGAAAAAATCAATGAAAAGTTCTTCAAATTCTAATATTCCAGTAAAAAAATTTGGCTTCCATTTATGAACTTTTAAGAATTTTAAAATTGAACAAAGCAAATATTTTCCGTTCGCGATACGCCAATATAAAAAATAAATGACAATGACAATAACTAAAATAGTGATAAAAAAAGTTTCCTCAAATCTTAAAAATTTACTAAAATGTAAAATAGCAAAAAAACTACCAAAAGAAGTAAATAAAATTTCAGTAAAAGTATTCAAAAAAGAATCCGCCACCACATTAGCCAAAGCTAGTTTAAATGGAGCACCGGTTTCTTTGGATATTAACATCGCGCGAATTGGCTCACCACCAATATAAGCTGAAGGAGTAATATAATTTCCAGCCCACCCAGAAAGTCTCCAAAGATATAGCTTAGCAAAATTTATTTTTAATGAATAAGATTTTAGAATTACATCCCATCTCCAGACAGCTATTGAAAAAGTGGTATTAGCTACCAAAAAATATAAAATAAATTTAGAGGCAGAAATTTCTTCAAAATTTGCTATCACTTGATTAAAATCAAAACTCAAGATAGCCAGGATAAAAAAGACAATCCCTAAAAAAATTGAGATTAAGATAAGTTTATATTTTTTTATAAAAACAAGCATTGTCCTAATTAGACTTGAATTTAAATTTTATTATAAAGCTGGTTGAGAATTCTTCTCTTTTCCTCTTCAATAATTTCGCCATTATATTCTCCTGAGTGCGCCGGCGATAGTTTATATGTTGGTTTCTTCATATCTAAATGTAGTTTTAAAATATAATCTCCATTTTTATTATTTTTGATATAAAGATGAAAACGAGGAAAATCAAAAGTTGACAATTTTCTAATAAAAGAATTTCCGTCTTGATGCGGTTGGAAGCCACATTGCCTTAAAAAAAAATATAAAGATTTGCCCGAAAGTTGATTCTTTTTGATTAAAAAAATCATTGCAGTAAATCAAAAAAACTTTACTGCTTTAAAATTATAAAGCGCATACTTTAAAGTATGCGCTTTATACAAGACACTTATTGCTGCTTCCCGATTTTCATTAAAGTCATTACAAGATAATACAAAGCCGCAAGACCTACTAAAATATAAATTATAGTTCCAAATACATTTTCAGCGCCAAAGATCTTTTCTACTAAATTAAACTTGAGAAGTCCTACTAATCCCCAGTTTAGACCACCTATTACAAGTAAAACAAAAACTACCCAATCAAGCGGATTCATTTTCATTTTTCTTCACCTCCTTTCTTTTGGAGATGTAACATAGTTTATTTTTATTATACTCTCAAAAATTTTATTGACAAGTATCATTCCTAATTAAATAGAAATGTTAACTGGCAAAAAGTTATTTTAAGTTAAAATGTTATATCAAACCAAACTTCAAATTATTAAGATTTAATCTTTAGAGTGTTTTTAGCTAATTGACAAAAGGGGGGAAGTACGACTACAATAAAGATATTGCAATCAAAAATCAAACTTTAATGATTTCTATATTGTTCACAGACAATTTGCCA
>JBBIMT010000056.1:0-3684 GCA_037444265.1 bacterium | reverse complement strand
GCAAGTGTTAGAGATAAAATCGATGAAAATATCAAAAATATAATTAATCAATATGAAAAATTAAGAATTGCCCAGTATATAGCTGGACAAGGCATTCGCCCGGAAAAATATTTAATCGGATACAGAGCTTATGATCAAGAAACTTATAACCAATTACTTTCGGCTATTGAAAAAGAAGGATTAGGCGCAGAAAATGAAAGTTCAAATGATGCCCCCAAATATACTCCCACTGGTGACTGGTTTTATTATGATACCGAATATGTTATTTCCCCTGCGGTAATACTTTTAAATAAAATAGCCGCCGCAACTCAAGCTGAATTTGATATGGCTCGCAACGCCTTTAAAGTTAGACCAAGCCAGGAAAATATAGCTTATATTGAAAGGGACATCACTAACGAGCCTGGCTTTGTTGCCGGAAGACTTGGCTCAGATAAAAGATGGGTCTCGGTGAATTTTGAAAGCAATAATAACAATCGCGTACAAAATCCGCCAACTCAAGTTGAAACTTTTGGCCCTGGTCTTGGATCTACTATGGGATCGCTTCTTGCACCCTTTGAAGACACTGGCATCAAATTAGACGAAAGCTACAAAAATAAAGATAATCCGCCCTGGATTGATGGAAATTATTTTAGTCAATGGTATAAAGATATCCTTCAACTTCATAATTATAATTTCGGAACAATAATTAAGTATTGGTTTGGAAATCCAGAAAAAGCATTTTTCACTCCTGATAGATAAAAATTTTTTTTAAATGCAAAAGATTTCGAATTTATTGGAAAAATGGACTTGTTTGATGAAAAAATGGCGCCTTGTAGTCGTTAGTTTTTTGGTTTTTTGGTTGTTAGTAAAACCAGCAACCGCCAAGGCAGTCGCTTGGGTGATTCCTGTTGTCATTGGAACTATTATTACATTGCTTGCGCCATTTATGGGAGAGAAATTATTAGATACAGTCCGCTCTTTAGCAGCGTGGGTATTATCATTAAGCGCTCAACTATTATCTTATGTATTAAGTCCGCAATTTAATAACTTGCCACTAACTCGAGAAGGAATAGTTACTGTTGGTTGGACGATAACAAGAGAAATGGCGAATATTCTATTTGTAATATGGATGGTTATTATAGCTTTTTCGTCAATTTTAAATATCGACGATTATGGGGCGAAAAAGAGATTTGCGCTGTTAATAACAATTGCTCTTTTAGTAAATTTTACTCAAGTTATTACTGGGGTAATAGTTGATATGAGTCAGATTTTAATGAATTTTTTTATAGGACAAGGTTTAAGTCCTGAAACTCCGCTTGCGATAGCGCAAGCTATGCATATTGATAAATTGCTTGTGGATAATCCGGAGTTTGGAACTATCCTTAAGGTGAAATCAGGATTATCTCAAATAACATTTTTTGGAATTCCTATTGGACATGCTATTTATTCTTATGGCACAAAAATTTTTTCTATTATCTTTCTTGCTCTTGCAGCGCATTTATTTTTGCTTATTGCCCTTATTTTCATTATCCGAATCGTCGCGCTTTGGATAATTACGATTTTGGCTCCAATTGCTTTTGTTTTAGGAATAATGCCTTTTGGTTCTGGCTGGCTTAAAACTTGGTGGAGTCAGTTATTTTCTTGGTCTTTCATAGGGGTAACTATGGCTTTTTTCTTATATTTGGCAGCACGTCTATCGTTTATAATTAATGATAATTCAAGCGCTATTTTTAAAAATTTTAACACTCCTTTGCCTCCAGGAACCGCTATTCCATTTCAAGCAATGGCTTTTTTAGGCCAATTTTCTCCTTTTTTGATATTTTTAACTATTTTTGCTTTCTTAAAAATAGCTCAAATAGCTGCTCAACAAATTAGCGCAACGGGTGCCTCCCAGATTATTGGAGCGGCAGAAAGATATTTAGGAAAAATCGATAATTTCTTTAAAAAAGCAATCAAAATATCAACAATTACTCCAGCAAAAAAAGGCTTAACTTCAATAGCAGTCGGCACTGGTTTAGCAGCTCGCGGCGCTTTAATGGCAAAAGAAATTCCTCAGGCTATTTTAAAACGCGTTAGTTCAAATAAATATTTAATGGCTATCCCTGGAATGAAGGAGGCAGCTGTTTGGAGTCAGAAGCAATTAAGCGCATCAGAAGAAAGAATAAGAAAATTGATGAATGATTATAAAAAAATGTCAACAGAAACTCAAGTTGCTTTTTATGCTTCTGGCGATTATGAACAAAAGATAGCTATCGCCAATAATCTTGCCGTATCAGGAGATTTAGCAAAATTAAATTTAACTCCAGAAGAATTAAGAAATCTTTATCAGGGAGCAAAAAATATTAGCAAAGACTTCTCGGCAAAAATCGGAATTGCCGCTCCTTCAGTTGTTTTTACAACAGACAAAGAAAGAATAGAACACATTTCAGCAAATAGACATTTAAGTCACTTGATTGATAAAAATGATCTTTTAAAACCAGAGGTTGTAGCGGCGCTCGGAAAAACAGGAGTGGAAAATATCATAAAAAAACAAGACGCCGAAAGAATTGAAAATGTCGCCGAAGGTATAAGGAATTTAGAAAGGGTTTATGAAAGAACGCCTCGCAAATTACAAGAATATGCCGATGCTTTAAAATTAAAGACTGAAACATTAAAGAAAATAAATGAGGCCCAGAAAAAAATAATCTCCAATATCGAGAAATGGGGCGCTGAACCTCCACCAAAAGAAAAAGAATATAAAGAACCAGAAAAAAAGAAATAAAATAACTATTTAAAATTTTTTAGCTATTTCAGTGGCAAACCTACAAAGAATCAAAAAATTTCAAAATTTACCAGAAAATATTCAAAATCTTCTCCTAAGCGAAGAATATCATTTATTTTTAGATAATATCGCTCAACAAACTTCTTTAAATCAATTGCAAAGATATTGGTTGAGTTATGCCGTTTCTACAATTTTTTTAAAAGAAGTTGCTTTAAATAAAATGGTAGAATATTTACAAAAAGAATTACAAATAAACCAAGCAAAAGCATTCAAAATTTCGCAGCTTTTATACGAAAATATTATAAATAAATATAAAGATTATTTTGCTCCTTTGCCTTTAAAAGCTCTAGCCAAAGCTCTTGCACCAGAAAATAAACCAACTCCAGAAAAACCAATACCACGCCTAAAAGGCAATATAGTTGATTTGCGCCAAGATTAGTCGATAATTTTTATCTATTGATGCTATAAAATCTTTAGTAACAAATGATTTAAAAATTTCAAACTAAGTTCAATTGATATTTGACAATTAAATTTAGACATTGGACATTTCTGTGATATAATCATAAGTATATGGAGTACCAAATTCCTCAATTTATAGAAATGGAAAGTAAAATCATTCTTGGACTTGAATTTAAACAAGTGATAGGTTTTTTATTAATTTTTGGATTTTTAGGAATAATGTACCTACTACTTAAACCTGCAGCTTTTTTTATTTTAGCTACTCCCATTGCTTCAGCTGCTATTGCTTTTAGTTTTGTTAAAGTAAATGGCAGGAATTTCTTTGATTTTTTAACATCTGTTTTTGCATTTATGAGGAAATCCCAAATTTATATCTGGAAACGAGAATATGAAGATGTAATTTTTAAAGATCAGATTATTGATTTATCTGAGATTCAAATTATACAAAAACATAAACACCAAGATGAAAAACCTAATATTTCAAA
>JBBIMT010000055.1:0-4016 GCA_037444265.1 bacterium | reverse complement strand
TTTTATGTATTTAGCTATTGATGTAGGCGGAACTAACACTAGATTAGAATTATTTTCTAATCTGACACCTGATGCCAAAATTTCACACAGGCATTTTAACACCCCTAAAAATCCAAAGCAATTATCTTTAATAATCAATGACTTTTTGAAAAAATTAAAGGTTAAAAATATAAAAGCAGCAATTTTAGGCTTACCAGGAGTTTTAGATAAAAATAAAGAAACTCTTATAAAATCTCCAAATTTAAATAAGGCGTGGATCAATGTATCTTTTAAAGAAATTTTCAAAAATATTGTTAAAGAAATTTATTGTCAGAATGATGCGGCGCTTGCTGCTTTAGGAGAAGCAATTTTAGGAGCAGGCAAAAATTATAGTATCGTAGCTTATATCACAATCAGTACTGGTATTGGAGGCGCCAGGGTAATTAATGGTAATTTAGATGAAAATTTTTTTGGATTTGAACCTGGTCATCACATTATTACTTTACAAGGTCGACTTTGTAGTTGTGGCCAAAAAGGCTGCTTTCAAGCGTATGCCTCCGGAAAGGGTTTTAAAAACATATTTCACAAAGAACCAAAAAAATGCTCGAATCAAAATCATTGGAATCAATACGCAAAATTTTTAGGACAAGGTTTAATTAACGTCATTTTATTTTGGTCACCAGAAGTTTTAATTTTGGGAGGTAGTATGTTAAATAAACCTATTTATTTTTGGCAGCCTCTAAAGTATTTTTTTAAAAAAAATTTGAAGATAATCGCTTTACCAATTATTAAAATTTCTGAACTAAAAGACGAGGCAGGAACTTTAGGTGGGATAATGTATTTAAAAAATTTGCTTCAAAAATGATTTTTTCGAATTTATAAAAAATTTATTAATTTTTTATAAACAAAAAGCCCTTGATATAATCGTGGGCTTTTTGTTTAATATACCCAATTACATTTTTCCCCCTTTCCGGAAACCTCTACTAAAATTCTGGCGCCTTTGTTGATTACATTCTCGACAATAAACGGGACGATTTGCATCTGGCTCAAAAGGAAGTTCCGTAATTGGAATCTGACACTGAGCGCACTTTAAATTCATCGATGTTACATCGAACATCTGTCTTTGAAAGCCGCTCTGTGATCTATCTTGGAAGGCCATATATTTTCACCTCACTTTCTTTTTTCGGTTATTTAATATATGGCCTCCTGAAATTAGAATCGAAATATTTCTAATAATTACTTTTTTAACTACTATATAACCGGCCTAATATTAAATTTACCCGAATTAACTAAACTTTATCATAAATTATAAAAAATACAAGAGAGGCTTATTTACTTACTAATTAAAATAAAAAAACAATGTCATTTTTATATTTTACCGCCAACCGGATTTGAACCGGTGTTTCATGGCTGAGAACCATGTGTCCTTGACCAGACTAGACGATGGCGGCTTTAATGAAAATATTTTAGTTGTTTATCGATTAAATTTTGAAAATTTTAGGGCGAGTATATTTTGAATCTAATACTAACCCAGAAATTCTTTAACTAGTTTAGCTACCTTAGCGCCTTCAGCTTTTCCCTTCACTTTTTCCATAACTATCTTCATAACCTTTCCGAAATCTTTTGGGCCAGATATTTTTAATTCTTGAATGACATTTTTAATCGTTTCTTTTAACTGGTCATCTGTTAATTGTGGAGGTAAATATTTTTTTAAAATTTCTATTTCTTTTAATTCTTTTTGTGCCAAATCATCTCTTTTGCCTTTGTTAAATAATTGCAAAGCTTCGCTTCTTTTTTTTATTTCAGAAGCAATCACTGCTAAAATTTCCTCGTCATTTAAGCAACTTTTTTCTTGTAATTCTTTTTGAGTAGTATCGCTTTTTGTTTTCGCTAATTGATAAAACTTTTCTTTTTGTTTTTTTTCGATAGCGGCCTTCAACATCTTCAAAACGCTTAAACTAGTTTCGTCTTTGTTTACGAAAGCTTTTTTAAAATCTGATGAAATTTTTTCATTTAAATTCACCATACTAGTAAATTAAATTTTAATAATACTACTCCACTGTTACACTTTTGGCAAGATTGCGAGGTTTATCAATTTCCAATTTTTTAAAATCAGCACAATAATATGCAAAAAGTTGTAAAACCATGATACTTAAAACAGGATAAAATAATTCAAGAGTTTGCGGAATATAAATAATATCATCTGTTATCTTTTTTATCTCTTGATTTCCCTTGGTGGTTATGGCAATAACAGGCCCTTTACGAGTTTTTATTTCCTGAACATTAGAAAACATTTTTTTGTACAATGAATCCTGAGGAATGATAGCGATAGAAGGAAAATTTTTATCGATTAAAGCAATCGCGCCATGCTTAAATTCACCTCCGCTATAACCTGAAGCATTGATGTAAGCAGTTTCTTTTAATTTTAAGGCGCCCTCAAGCGCAGCTGGATAATTAAACTTTCGACCAAAAACAGCAAAACCATTATATTTAAAATATTTTTTCGCCAATTTTTTTATTGCGATACTTTCTTTTAAAATTTCGTTTGTTAGACTTGGAAGATTTAAAATGGCTTTTATAATTTCCTTTTTATTTTTTATTTCTATGTTCTTTAATTGAGTTAAATACAAAGCAAAAAGATTTAAAAGAATCATTTGGGATATCATAGCTTTTGTAGTAACAACCGCAATCTCAGGCCCGATGTGATTGTAAATACCAGCCTTTGTTTCTCTAGCAATAGATGACCCGACTACATTAACAATGCCTAAACTTAAAATTTTTTCTTCATTAATCTTTTTTAAACTGGCTAACGAGTCCGCAGTTTCTCCTGATTGACTAATAAATAAAGCGGCTGATTTATCTTTTTTTAAAAAAGGCGTCTGTCGATATCTAAATTCAGAAGCAATATCGGCTTCGCACAATATCCCAACTAACTCTTCAATAATATATTTACCATACAAAGCCGCATAATAAGCTGAACCACAACCTAAAATTTTTAGTTCTTGGATTTTTTTTAAATCTTTAGAGACGCTCTCTAAACCGCCAAGCTTTATTTTATTATTAATAATCCTTCCTCTAATAGAGTTTTTTATAGATTCAGGGATTTCATAAATTTCTTTTAACATAAAATGTTTGAAGGCAGCTTTAGAAACTTTGGTAGGAATATCTTTAAATATCGCTAAATTTACTTTCGATTTTTCTCCATTCAATTTATAAATATCAACTTTATCTTTTGTGATAATGGCCATTTCACCATCATTTAGTACAACGGCTTTTTTAGTATGGTTTGTTAAAGCCGTTGGGTCAGAACTTAAAAAACCTTGATGATATTTATTTGCCGCCAACAAAGGAGAGGATACTCTAACAGCAATTATCTTGTCAGGTTCTTTAATGGAGAAAAAAGCAAGCGCATAAGCGCCAACCAACATTTTCACTACTTCTTCGGTTGCTTTTTTAAGATCACCTTTGTAAAAATCTTCTAATAAATGAACTATAACTTCAGTATCTGTTTCTGAAGAAAATTGATGCCCTTTTTTCAATAATTGTTTTTTTAAAGTTAAATAATTTTCTATAATACCATTATGAACAAGCCAGATCTCCTTTTTACAATCCCAAAAAGGATGAGCGTTTTTATCTGAAGGCGTACCGTGGGTCGCCCAACGAGAGTGTCCAATACCAAGAAAACCTTGAATAGGATTTTTTTTTAAAATTTTTTTTAAAACATTAACTTTACCTTTTTTTTTAATATACTGAGGCTTCGTGCCATCAAAAACAACGATTCCTGCTGAATCGTATCCGCGATATTGAAGGTTTTCTAATCCTTTTAAAATAACAGAAGCTGCATTTTTATTGCCAATATAACCAAATATACCACACATAATTTTTTTTTAAAAAAATGATAATTAATTTTAAATTTTTAAAAATTTAATCACCTTGATCTGTCAATAAAGAATTTTAATTTTTTAAAATTTTACATTAAAAAAATTATTTTAGGAATTTAATTTATTTAAGTTTGATAATTTGGCCTGGTTTTAATA
>JBBIMT010000054.1:0-4273 GCA_037444265.1 bacterium | reverse complement strand
ACTTGATGAATCCCATTTAAAATCTTCTAACAGGTTCAATGCGTTTATTGAATTTATTAAAAATAAATTGTCTGCTCCTTCTAATTCAACGATTATTGTTAATTTAGATACTTTACAAAAGATTTTCGAAAAAGCGGCAACTTTAGATAATGAAAAGTCATCTCAAATGTCGGAAGAAGGGGGCGGATTTTTAGATTTTATCAAGAAAATTATTAATATATTAATAGAAAAAATATCGCTGATTTTTGAAAAAGCGGCAACTTTAGATAATGAAAAGTCATCTCAAATGTCGGAAGAAGGGGGCGGATTTTTAGATTTTATCAAGAAAATTATTAATATATTAATAGAAAAAATATCGCTGATTTTTGAAAAAATTGGTCAAATTTTAACATCTTTGATGAATATTTCAGATAAGATTGATAAAATTTATGAAATTGTAAGCAAATCAGACTTAAATTTTTTACCTTCTCAGGAGCAGACATTATTTCAGACTGAAAATTTTCTTTTTAAGTCACCGACTCAGTCTTTTGGTTCTGCTGTTATTACCAAAGGCGCCAACTCTATTTTTGTTCTTGAACCACAAATTAAAAAAACAAGTAAAATATTTATTACATTTAAAAAATCGCCGGCTTTTGTATGGTGGATTTCAGAAAAGATAGAGGGTAAAGGTTTTTTAATTGCTTTATATCCGCAGTCGCTCGAAGATATTGAGTTTGATTGGTGGGTGGTTAATGATTTAAATTTTAAAGAGCCGCCTCTGCCTTCGCCAACAGCGCTGCCGCAAAATCAAAATCAGAATAATGAACAAGCACAATCTCCTTTAAATATCCAAACATCAGCTATAGAAATGCCGCACCTCCAGCTTCAGGAACAACAAATCGAAATAGCACCGGAATCTTCTTTAAGTGAAAATCTTAAACAACAAGAGCAAAACCAACAAGCCATTCAAAAAACACAAGAGTAAATACTATCGTACTATTGAGGTCGAATTACTATCGAGGTCGGACCTTGATAGTTGAAAACGGACCTTGATAGTTGAAAAAATTATGGTTTTGCGAATTCAAGGCAAACAATTTAACAATTTAATTTTACTATTTAACAATTTTTTTATTATTCTCGATTGAATTTTTTATGAAAATTTGTTTAACTGGTGGCGCTGGATTCATCGGGTCATACATTGCAAACGCTCTTGTTTCGAAACAAGATGTTTTTGTGATTGATAATTTGTCAACCGGGAAAAAAGAAAATTTAAATCAAGAAGTTAAATTATTTCAGTGCGATATTATTTCTGAATACTCTTTTAATTTAATTAAAAAAGAACATCCTGAAGTTTTGTTCCATTTTGCTTATTTAAACGGCGTAAGACAATCAATTAAAAATTATGTTGTGGATATTTATAAAAATCTTTTAGATTCAGTAAAGTTTATTGATTATTGTCTGCATTGCGGCGTCAAAAAAATTATTTTTGCTTCCTCTGGCGGGACTGTTTATGGAGATGCTAAAATTATTCCTACCCCCGAAGAGCATCCTTTAAAACCAATCTCTCCTTATGGTGTTTCCAAGGCAGCGCTGGAATTTTATCTTGAGATATTATGTAAAAAATTCGACGCTGATCTTTTAATATTAAGATATGCCAATGTCTTTGGGCCAGGACAAAGATTTGATACTGATGCTGGAGTTATTAGTATATTTACTCATTTAATGAAAAAAGACGAGAATGTTTTTATCTACGGCGATGGCAATCAAACCAGAGATTATATTTATATTTCTGATGCTGTTAATTTGACCATAAAGCTTTTTGAAGAAGATTTGACAGGTGTTTTTAATATAGGCACTGGAGTGGAAACCTCGGTTAATGAAATATTTAATATTTTAAAAGAAATTTTAAATTACAAAAAACCGCCAATTTATAAAAAACCAATCCAGGGAGAAGTAAATCGTTGTGCGTTAGATATTACTAAAATTAAAAACACTTTAAAAATTATCCCAGCAATAAAATTGAAGAAGGGAATAGAGATGTTTGTTAAATCAATAAATTGACAAAAGATCGAAGAATTTTTTATTTGTCAAAAATATTTTAATATCAATCATTTGATTTTGTCTAATAAGTTATTGTAGATAATTTGAGTAATATGCCCGCTCAGGAAAAACAACCGATTATTGAAGTTCAAAATGTATCGTTATTTTATGATGTCGGCCGTCCTAGTCAACTCCAGGCTTTAAAAAATATTTCTCTTAAAATTTATCCTGGTGAATATGTGATTTTTTTTGGTCCTTCTGGATGTGGTAAGTCTTCTTTGCTTTATTCTATTTCTGGTTTGGAATTTCCTCAATCAGGAAAGATTTACGTTGAAGGGAAAGCTATTAGTGAATTATCCCAAGAAGAAACTTACAATTTCCATAGACGCACCATTGGAATGGTGTTTCAGGCTTTTTATTTAATTCCTTCGTTAAATATTCAAGATAATGTCGCTTTGCCGATGATTTTTATGGGCGTTAAACCTGAGATAAGAAATAAAAGAGCGCTGGAACTTTTAAATCGTTTTGGCGTCTTGCCCCAAGCGAAAAAATTACCCACCCAGCTTTCCGGCGGTCAACAACAAAGAGTTGCTATTGCTAGAGCCCTAGCAAATGATCCGGATATTATTTTAGCTGATGAGCCGGTCGGTAATTTGGATTCAAAATCGGCTCACATTGTAATGGAGTTACTAGAAGAATTAAATAGAAAAGATAAAAAAACTGTTATTCTAGTAACTCATGACCCCAGTTATTTAGATTATGCTGATAAGATTTTTTATATGAAAGATGGTACAATTATAAGAGAAGTGAAAAATCTCAAACGGCGTTCTGTAGCGCAAAATCAAGAAAGTTCTAATTTGGGCCCTAAAGTCTCTTCAGGAGATTTTGCCAAAGCTTTAGCGCATAGTTATTTAACTTTTTACGCAATGCAATCCCCCTTAAAGCAAGTTTTAAGCCGATTTTACGCTAAATTATCAGTCGATCAAATTTTAATTATTGAAGATTTGATTTCAAAAAGAATTCAAGGAGAAATTAATGCCAAAAAATTCACCGAACTTTTAGGATTGTCAATTCGTCAGGGTGGCGCTGGGTTATCATCTGCTCGAGCTTTAGATTTTGCCCACTGGGTGGAATCTTTAATCTCTATAAATGATTTGCTTAAAAAAGATATTCCACTTGCTCCCAAAGCTGAAAGAGTGTTATATTTTTTATGGCAAAATATCGGAGGCAAATTAACAACAGTTCAATCAGATAGATTAAAGCAATATATAACCTTGCGTCTTGCCGGCAAAGTAGATTATAATGAATTCCATAAACTATTAGATTTATCTATAAAAAATGGTGGCGTCGGATTAAACCATAAAATAGCCAAAAAAATCAATGATATGATGCAGATGCTTTTACTTCAAGTTCCTGAAGCGATAAAATAAGTAAAAATAGAAAGATCCATTGTTATTTTGTTCAAAAACAATTATTAAAGTTGAACCAACTATCGAGGTCAACCACGATAGTAATTAATAGTAAATTATAAATAATTTAATATGCTTTTGCCTGATTTGTTAAAACTTTCTACTAGAATGTTTAAAACGCGCCGAATGAGAACTATGTTGACTATTTTGGGTCTATCTGTAGGAATTGGCGCAATTTTATTTTTAGTATCTTTGGGGTATGGCTTACAAAAAATATTAATTGAAAAAATTACTAACGATGAAGCTTTGTTAAGTTTGGATGTTTTTCCATCTAAATCCGAAATATTAAAATTAGATAAAACTAGCATCGAAAAAATAAAAGCGCTTCCTGGAGTTGAAGCAGTAACACCGGTAGTTACTTTTTCAGCTCAATTAAATTACGGTAACTTAAATGGCGATGCGACTTTAAATGCTGTTGATTCATCTTATTTTAGGTTATCAGCAATGGAAACTGCAATTGGAGATTTTTTTACCAAAGATGATAAAAAGAGCATTGTGATTTCAAAAGCGGTTTCGCGACTTTTTAATATTGCCGATGATGAAGTCATTGGAAAAGAATTAAAATTAAATATTATTATTCCCCGTGAAGAAGATACCGGACTCATTGATTTAAAAGATAAAGGACAATATAAAATAAAAGGAGTGATTCCAGAAGAAGGTTATAGCATTGTTTATATCCCTCTTTCAGAAGTTAGCGAGTTTAATGTTAAAGAATATCAACAATTAAAAGTCAAAGCGCAGGATAGTTCTCAAATAGAAAGATTAAGGGGGGATATAGAGTCGAT
>JBBIMT010000053.1:0-4547 GCA_037444265.1 bacterium | reverse complement strand
GACTAGATTTAAGAATTAAGCATAAAATAGAGGAAATCGTTACAAAATTAGAAAATTTAGGAGCAAAAGTCGTCAACATAAGTCTCCCGCTGTCATCCTTTGCCCTTGCAATTTATTATATTATTATGCCCGCTGAAGTATCTTCTAATTTAGCGCGCTATGATGGAGTAAAGTATGGGTATTATTACCAAAAGGAAACTTCAGATATTATTGACTATTATGCTAAAACAAGAGATAAAGGATTTGGTCCTGAAGTTAAAAGACGGCTTTTAATCGGCACTTTCGTTTTATCAGCTGGCTATGCTGAAAAATTTTATTTGAAAGCACAAGAAGTAAGAAAAGCTTTAGTTGAAGATTTTAAAGAAGCATTTTCTAAAGTCGATATTATTTTGACTCCTACCTCGCCAACTTTGGCTTTTAAAATAGGAGAGCGAACGCAAGATCCATTAAGTATGTATTTGGCAGATATTTATACAGTTTCCGCTAACTTGGTTGGGATTCCAGCTCTTTCAATACCTATAGGGAAAATTGGAAAATTGCCTGTTGGCCTTCAGTTAATGGCAAGTTGGTGGGAGGAAGAAAAAATGTTAAAATTATCTAAAATTATTGAATCTTTAAATTAAGCGGTCTTATTGAGTGAGTCCGGTTGTGAATATATAAGGATTTGGGCTATATAAAATTAAAAAGGTAAATTTTTATGGAGATTTTTTTGTTAGTTATTAAATTTTTTTTTATACTTTGGAGTTTAGTGATTGCGTCAGCGATTGCTATTTTATCAGTCCGTTTATATCAAATAAACCGAACAAACGAAATAAGCACAATTGGCTATTTATTGCCGCGAGAAAAAAGAGCGCTTGAGCAAGCGAAAAAAAAGGATGTAAAAGGCAGGTGGTCCAAAGTCAAAGAAAAACTTGACTTTCAAGATATAAATAAGGTAAAATCATCTTTATCTCTGTGCGAAAGTTTTATTGTAGAAGTTTTAAATGAAAAAGGGATTAAAGGTAACGACTTAAAGAATTTACTCAAAGAAGCCGGATTTAAGGGGATTGAAGGCGTGAAAATTCTTTGGGAAGGATATAAAATTTTATATATTGAACAAAAAAAAGATTATGAGTCATTAAAAAAAGCGTTATCTGATTATATCGTTGGAATAGAGGATATGATAGATTTTGGGTTAGTTCAATAATCTTGATAATATTAATTAAACTGAATTTAATACACTTAAAATGTTGTTGAGAGGCATTTTTAATGATTTAAAGTAAAGTTGATGTTTTAAGGTTTTAGACGCGGGGTGGAGCAATGGCAGCTCGTTGGGCTCATAACCCAAAGGTTGGCGGTTCGAGTCCGCCCCCCGCAATATTTTTTGGGAAAAAAATAAATTATTTTAGGCAAAGCTAAGATATAGTTTTATACTTTTTTGGGGGTATTTTTAAAGATAGCTAAAAGTGACTCAATATGTTTTATGTTTATTTAATTCAATACAATGACATTAGTATTCATAGCCGAAAAAATAAATTGAAATAATACAAAATTTAAGAAAGATTTTTTGAGCGTAAAAATCAAAAAGGCAAATTTTTATATATTTATATAAGACAATACTTTGATAAAAAGATTATTTTTGTAAAAAAGTGTTTTAAAAAACCAAAGCGATACAAAAATGATAAAGCAAAAAAAGAAAATCGAATTCTTTTTAGTATTTCTGGCTATGTTAATTAAGATAATTTTTGCTTAAAAATTTACATCGAGAATTAAATAAGAGATTTAGTATTACTCATATTTTTCATTTCACAATTTTATTATTCATTCCTTGATAAATCGCCGAGGAGTAGAATGGCTTCTAAGGTCGTCTCATAAGCGATCAATGTGGGTTCGATTCCCACCCTCGGCATTTTAATTTCATTTTGTTTTAGGCAAAGGGAATTTGTCAAATAATGGATTCGCGAAATTCTTAAAAAATATTCTTGAAAAAAATGATTTTTTCATTTAAGATAAAGAGAAATAAAGATATAAAAACTCTTTAATTTATGCAGCCGTGGTGTAGTCCGGTCTAACACGTCTCCCTGTCACGGAGAAGATCGCCGGTTCAAATCCGGTCGGCTGCGTCAGTTTTATGCGAAAATTTTTTTGGATTTTAGGTTTTTTATCAGCATTTTTATTTTTTGGCGGATTCGTAGTGTTGATAGTACTAAATATAAAAGAGCCTAAATTGCTCGATGCCTGGTCGTGGTTTTTTATTTTTGGTTCATTTACTATAGCAATTGGCGCTTTTGCGGCTTTTTTAAAAATCGTATTTTTAAAATTATTTTTTCGTGAGCCTTTACAAATTTTTCATTTTAAAAACGCTTTAAGACAAGGGTTGTTGTTTGGAGTATTGTTATCTGTAATGTTATTTTTGCAAGCAAATCAACAACTGACCTTTTTTACTGGCGCTTTAGTAATTTTTGCTATTATTTTATTTGAATTTTTATTAAGTAGAAAAAACATTTAACAATATTATGAACAATTTTGACCCAACTTTACCGCTTTATGAAAAGAAGTTCGGATCCCAGCATCCGATTACAATTGCCATTAAAGAAATAAGTGAAATCTTTAAGCGAGTTAATGCTGAAATTATTGAAGGTCCTGAAGTAGAAACAGAATTTTATAACTTTGAAGCTTTAAATATTCCGGCTGGTCATCCAGCGCGTGATATGTGGAGCACCTTTTGGCTAAAACCAGTTACTAAATCCTTAGCTTTTTTAAAAGAATCCAATTTTTTATTAAGAACCCATACCAGTCCTGTTCAAATAAGATATATGGAAAAGCACAGGCCGCCATTTAAAATCGTGGTGCCAGGAAAATGTTATCGTTTTGAAGCCACTGACCGATCGCATAATTTCGAATTTTATCAACTTGAAGGTTTATTTGTTGATGAAGTCGTTTCGGTAGCCCATTTTAAAGGTTATTTAAGGTATTTTTTAAGGGAGTTTTTTCAAAATCAGTCGCTCGAATTAAAATTAAGGCCCAGTTTTTTCCCTTTTACTGAACCGTCGTTTGAAGTGGAAATCGGTTGTATTTTTTGTCATTTTAAAGGATGTGCTTTATGTAAAAAATCAGGGGTGCTGGAAGTTGGGGGAGCGGGACTTGTTCATCCTCAAGTTTTTGCAAATGTGAATTACCCTAAAAATAAATATCAAGGTTTTGCTTTTGGTATGGGAATAGATAGACTGGTTATGTTAAAATACGGTATCTCAGATATAAGAATGTTATATGATAGTGATTTAAGGCTCATTAAGCAATTTTGAGTAATTTTTTCGATAAATTTGATAATTGATAATTAGTAAAAGATTTAAAAAAATTTTCAGATTTTTTATTTTGAGCAATATTTTTTATTTATTCGAATTTTAAATAAATACTAATATGCTTTTTTCTTATAATTGGCTTAAAGATTATTTAAATTTCAAACTTTCTCCTGAAGATATAAAGATGCTTTTGATGTCTTTTAGTCCTCTTGAGGTTGAATTTATGGAAAAAAGGGGAGATGATACAATTTTTGATATCAAAATTTTAGCTAACAGAATGAGCGACTGCGCCAGTCATTATGGTTTAGCCAGAGAAATAAATGCTTTAGCCAAAATCAAGGGTTTTAAAAAAATCGTTCAAGGTGCAAATGATATGAAAAAAAAGTTAAGTTTTTGTTCTTTGAAAACAAGCGATTATGTTGATATCGTTATAGAATCGGTAATAGATTGCCCCTATTATGGAGGAGTGTTGATGAAGTTAAATACTTTAAGCAGGACCCCTGAATGGATTTTAAGTAGACTAAATTCAGTAGGTGTTAAGCCTATTAATCCGATTGTGGATTTATCTAATTATATTTTAATTGATCAGGGACAGCCAACACATGCTTTTGATTTTGACAAAATTTTTTCCAAACAAAAAAAGAAAAAAATAATTATTAGGCGGGCAAAAAGGGGAGAAAAAATAGAAGCTTTAGATGGAAAAACATACATTTTAAATCCTGAAATTTTAGTTATTGCTGATGAAAAAAAGCCAATAGCAATCGCAGGAATCAAAGGAGGTGTCGCAAGTGCGGTTTCATTAAGTACTAAGACAATTTTTTTAGAATACGCTATTTTTAATCCTACTTTGATTTATCAAGCCTCAAAGAAGCTTGGGATTAATTCTGATGCCAGTTTAAGATTCTCGCATAGTGTTTTCAAAGACACTTTAGATAGATCAGTCAATTTATTTAAAAAAATCGCTGCGACTTCAGATATTGCTTATCCTTCTTTTGAGGGAATCTCCAAGGGTAGACTTCAGAGAAGACATAATAAAATCAATATCAACCTGAAATTTATCAACCAACGACTTTCTTTAAATTTAAATAAAAAGCAAATAATCAATATTTTATCTTGCTTAGGATGTGTCGTTAAAATAAAAAACGATGTACTACAAGTAATTCCGCCTCCTTTTAGGATGGATTTAAAAATTCAAGAAGATTTACTGGAGGAAATAGGAAGAGTTGTCGATTTTAATTTAGTACCATATGAGTTTTTAAGTAGTCA
>JBBIMT010000052.1:0-4679 GCA_037444265.1 bacterium | reverse complement strand
GGTTTTTGTTTTATTTGTGTTAATTCAAAAAATAATAATGTTTTATGATAGATTTTTATACTTTACTTACAAAATAATTAAAAACAAAACTTGCAGAAGAAATTAATCTTTTAAATATAAGATATTCCTTTTGTTCCTTTTTAATCCTTGACCAATTTAATTTTTTAGAAAATTTTTTTGTCTGATTTTTAACAAAGTTATTTATTTCTTTACATAGTTGTAGTCTTCCAAAGGATGGAGATATTTTAGCAAAATTGAACCATGCTGAATTTGGAGTTCTGCGGTAATAACCCAATGTCTCTTTAATATAAGTAAATTTTCCTAATTTTGATAATGCAAGATAGGTAGGAATATCAATAAAAGGGTAATATTTGCCATTTTGAAATCCACCTATTTTTAACAATGCATCTTTTTTTATTAAAACCGTAGGCGATAAAATATCAAATCTAATAGTTAAAAAAAGATTTAAAATACTAGGAGGCGGGTCATTCTCTAAATAAGATTGATTAAAATGATCAAATGTTCTTCGGTATATTTTTTTTCCACTTCGACTGACAAAAATCCAATCTCCATAACTTAACACTGAATTATTGTTTACCATCGCTTTGATTTGAAGTGATAATTTGTTTTTTGGCCAGAAATCATCACCTTCTAAAATAGCGATATACTTACCTCTAGAAAACATTAAGGCTTGGTTATAAGTTTCAGCAAGTTTTTTTATACCCCAATTTTTCTCATGTCTAATAACTTTTATTCTTTTATCTTTTATGCTAAAGTTTAACGCGACTTGGTAAGTTTTATCTATTGAATTATCATCAATGATAATCATTTCCCAGTCTTGAAATGATTGATTTATAACTGATCGAATACAGAAATTAAGAAATTTTTCCTGATTATATGTGGGTGTGATGATACTAACTTGAGGAAATTTCATTTTATTATGATAAGTATAATATTAATTTTTTGTCAATGTATTAACTTTTGAAGTGCCAACTTATAGTATGTAATTTATCATTTAGCGGGTAGTTTTGATTTAAATAACTGATGATTGATCGAGTGTAACGATTGGCTGATTGTTTTGATTGAAAAGTGTTATCAAAGACTTTCCATCTTCTTCGAAGTTCTCGAAACTCTCTCTTAAGAATATTGTTGGTTCTAATCTCACTCAATAATTTTTTAAGAAAATCAAAATAGGTAAAACAGTATTCGATATCAAGACAAAGAGAGGAAACTGCTTTTTTCATTATGATTTTAATCATTTGTTTTAGACTTGAAGTGAAATTATCTGTTAAAAACTTTTCCAACTGAAAACTATCATCAAAGACCGGTAACCTTTTAACTTTTTTGTTAGAATTAGATTAGGTAGGGATCAGAAGATTTTAATTGGAAAAACTGTTAACCAATAATTAAATTTTACCCCATCATCTTTTTTTATACGCTATTTTCATAAAATATCAAATCAACCGCTTAATATTTTTTTGATTTTTATTTTACTTTCATACAGATAAGAAATTTTTTTTGTTTAATTAAGATTAAAAAATATGATAGATTAGAATGATTTTTAATTTTATAGTTTTGAAGGAGGAAATTTTTTAATATCTTCAATCAACAAGTTGCCTTTTTTAGAAATTGATAAATTTTTGTGATCAATTAACGATAAACCTTTTTCAGTTTCACTACTATAATGATCAATGGTATAAAAAGTATAACTTAATTGATATTTATTAATATTTTCTAAAGCTAAAGAAATGTAATATAGATCCTCATTAGATGAAAAATCTTTTTTCCAAACACCGCCGAATTCTCCAACAATAATTGGAAAATCATTAATAAAATTTTCCCATGGAAAAATAATCTCTGGATTTAAATTTAAATAATTATTTAAATCTCTAGCATCTGAAGCAGGATAATAATGAAAATTCAAAATAATATTTTTAAATCTTTTTAGATCATTAATATTTTTAAAATTAGATCCCCAATCAATACCTGTAATTAAAACTGCGGCTTTTGGTTGATATTTTCTAATTTTTATAATTGATTCTTCAACTAATTTTAAATATTGATTCCATTCAATAAAATGTGGTTCGCTCCATACGCCGTATAAAATATGATATTTATTTTTATATCTTTTACTAAGATAGCACATAAAATCAGGAAATCCCTTTACATAAATTAAAGGGTTTTTTATATTTCCATCAATAGTTGGAGTTAAATAAACATATATATTATCTTTTTCTGTTTGATTAATTAACCAATCAAGATAGTTTATTTTTTTGGGCGTATCTTCTAGATTTACAAAAACACCAATTAAATTAATATCTTTCTCTTTGAAAATATTGTAAATTTTTTTAAAGGTTTCGAAGTCATAATAATGATAACCAAAAAATTGAGTAGATACTCCTTTTAGAATAACGGGAGAATGATTGTTTTCGTTTAATAATTTATTTTCACCAACATACAGGGGGGGTAATTTTTTACTTTTTAAATTTAATTTAGATTTATACTGACGATTTAAATGAACTGAGTATAAATTGAAGCCTTTTTTAGCTAAAATATCATATTTTAAATAAAGAGTAATTAGTTTTGATTTTACTTCGGTCTCTTTTTTTGTTAAATTAGGATTTTTTGACAGACTATAATTACTTAAATAAGAATAAATCCGAAAATTATTTTTTGTTTTTTTAATCGATTCAATTGTCAAATAAGACGATATATAATGATCAGAATGATCACCTGTATATTTATAATTAGAGTAATCAAGAATGTTAATTATTTTTGGTTTTTCCTTTTCAATCAAAAACCGAATTATGTTTATTAACTCACTAAGAGAATACGAATTAGCATTGTCGATAGTTTTTATTTGATTTATATCCTTAAACCATAATTTTTTTAAACTTTGAAAATTGTTATTTTTATAACCTTCGCCATTAAAACTTCCATCTGGTAATCTTAAAAATATTAATTTAACTTTTCTGTCATTTTTAAGATAAAAAACAGAAATTATGATGTTATCTATTTTTAATTTTTCTTCTTCCCAAATATTTTTTTCATTAACCATATTAGAATATACGGCCATTATCCCTTTTTCTCTATTTTTCCAATAATTAACTTTCTGTCCAGCGTCTCCAGATGTTAAAAAAATTGTTGTTACTTGAAAGTTTTTTTTAAGATAACTATAAATATCAGGCATCATAAATAGCAAACTATCATTTGGATGAGCTACAATATTTAATACTCTAATTCTAGAGTTTAAAATCTTATTGGATAAGAAGAAAGAAATTAGCAATATTACACCAAAAAATAACTTTAAGAAAATTTTTCTTCCATGAAATAAATAGTTACTTTGTCGTTTATATAATTTGCAGAAACGATAAAAAATATTCATAATCTATAGTTAATTATCTTAACATACGTTAAAGCTAAAAGCTTAATTAAATAGTAAAAAGGTATTTGGGAAATAGTTTTTATTTTGTCGTAACCACTTAGATTATATTTCAAAATTTTTTTACATTTGTAAATTAAATTAATAGGTTTTTTAATTTGAAAATTATTGTTTATTGCCGCCATTTCTTCGAGTTGACTTTTAAAATAATCAATTAGATTATAAGTGTGAGAGTGAAGCACTTTACAACGAGAGTCATAAACTTTTTTATACCCTTTTTCTAAGATTATTTTTCCAATAGCGTAATCTTCATAACCATTAATGTTAGGAAACGGATATTTTACAAGAAAAATTCTTTTAAAACAAGAAAAAGTATTGGATAAATACCACCAATAGTAGAGGTTTTCTTTTATGTATGGGATAAAGGGTTTTTTTTTATCGAAGATCAAAATTTTGTTTTTAAGAAATTGATTTAAAAAATCAAATCTAATAGTTGCTTCAATCTTTTGTAATAATGGAGTTTCTCTACGGGGAATAAAACCACCAAAAACAGCAACAATTTTTTTACCAAGTGAAAAATCTTCTAAAAAACGGTCAAAAACTTTTTTATCTTTAAGTAAAGCATCGGCAGATAAAAAGATGATATATTTTCCTCTAGCAAGCTTAACAGAAAAATTTCTCGTTCTAGCAAAATGAAAATCGGACTTTTTTATTTTGATTAATGTTATTTCTAGATTGGGATTTTTTTTAATAAAATTCTCAATAATTTTTACCGATTGATCAGTTGATTCAGAGTCAATAAAAATTATTTCTGTTTTATAATTTATTCTACGTATGATTTTTAGAAGATTATCGAATAATTTTGACAAATATTTTTCTTCGTTATATACAAGAATGACAATAGAAAAAATGATCATTAAAAGTAAAAAAACAAAAAATATAATAAATTATTTACTATTAATTAGTATACTTGTTTTATTAATTCCATCTTTTGTTTTACCAGAGTTATTTAATCGTACAACCCATACTATAGCCAATATAGCAATAATTTTGTTTTTTTTATTTACTATTTTTTTTAATTCAAATTTTAAAAATCTATTACTCAAAAATAAAACTTTATTCTTTCTTCTAGCACTAAATATATTAACTTTTTCACTATCAATTATAAAAAGTTTAAACGTAATAATTTTTCTTCAATACTATAAAAATTTCTTTATTTCTTGGTTAATTTTTTTGCTAGTTTTATTACATTTTAGTAAAACAGATGCAAACAAAATTATTAATATTTTAATGGCTG
>JBBIMT010000051.1:0-5127 GCA_037444265.1 bacterium | reverse complement strand
AACCTTCTTTTATTTCACCGGAAATATAAAGTCTGGAGATGGTGTTTAAAATTGTTTTTTCAATGGCTCTTTTAAGTGGTCTTGCGCCATAATGCAAATCAAATCCTATCTGGGTTAAATATTCTTTGGCTTTTTTAGTGAGTGTAATTTTTAAATTTTTTTCTTCAAAAATATTTTTATATTTATTTAATTCCACATCAATAATTCTTTCTATGTCTTTTTCAGTTAAGCGATTGAAAATGATAATATCATCAAGACGATTTAAAAATTCAGGACGAAAATATTTTGAAAGTTCGCTTGAGACCGCTTTTTCTATTTCTTCATAATTTGTTAAGTTTAATATCGCATCAGAAGCTACATTTGAAGTCATAATAATGACCGTATTAGTAAAATCGACGGTGTTACCTTTGCCATCGGTTAAACGACCATCATCTAAAATCTGCAATAAAATATTTAAAACTTCGCGGTGCGCTTTTTCCACTTCGTCAAATAAAATAACAGAATATGGATTTTTCTTAACACTTTCAGTTAGTTGCCCTCCTTCCTCGTAACCAACATATCCTGGAGGAGAACCAATAAGACGCGCAACAGAATGGGGTTCCATATACTCGGTCATATCGATCCTGATTAAATTTTTTTCAGAACCAAATAAAAATTCCGCCAGCGCCTTGGCAGTCTCTGTTTTACCAACACCTGTTGGTCCAACAAATAAAAACGATGCTATAGGTTTTTTACCAGAAGTAAAACCGGCGCGCGAACGCACCATTGCCTCTGACAACGCTTTAATGGCATTTTCTTGTCCAATAATACGAGAAGCAAGAATTTCTTCCATTAAAAGGAACTTTTTCTTTTCTTCCTCAACGATTTTTGCCACCGGAACGCCTGTCCATTTTGAAATAATCTGGGCAATATCTTCCGCCATTACTCTTTCTTTTAGCAGTCTGTTCTTGAAATCAATTTTATTTAATTCTTGCGATAATTTCTCATTTTCTTTTTCAAGTTGAGGGATTTTGCCGTATCTTATCTCAGCTACCAAATCAAGATTACCGCGATTTTGGGCTATTTCAGCTTGCGATTTGAGAGATTCAATTTCTTTTTTAATAAATTGAATCTTATCAATGATTTCTTTTTCTTTTAACCATTTAGCATTGAGCGCAGAAAATTTTTCTTTTAGTTTTCTTAAATCTTCATCTAAATCTTTTATTTTTTCGGTTAAGGTTGCCGTTTTTGCTTCTTTTTCAAGAGCTTTTTTTTCAATTTCTTTTTGGAGAATCTTTTTTTCAATTTTTTCGAGCTCTTCTGGTTTTGATTGCACTTGTAATCTAATAGCCGAAGCCGCTTCATCGATTAAATCTATCGCTTTGTCAGGTAAAAATCTTCCTGGAATATATCTTGAAGAAAGTTTCACTGCCGCCACTATGGCATCATCAGTGATTTTAACGCCGTGATAAGTTTCGTATTTTTCCTTTAAACCTCTTAAAATAGAAATAGAATCTTCAATAGAGGGTTCATTAACTAAAATCGGCTGAAATCTTCTTTCCAGCGCTCTATCTTTTTCAATGTGGCGACGGTATTCACTAATTGTTGTTGCGCCAATCATTCTCAATTTTCCTCGCGCAAGAGCTGGCTTTAAAAGATTAGAAGCATCTATCGCTCCTTCTGCCGCGCCAGCGCCGACGATGGTATGAAGTTCATCTAAAAACAAGATATAACGCTCCGGTTCTTTGTCAATTTCCTTTAAAATGCTTTTTAATCTTTCTTCAAATTCACCGCGATATTTCGTTCCCGCCAACAACGCCCCTAAATCTATCATTAAAATTTCTTTATTTTTTAAACTTTCTGGCACATCACCTGAAGCGATTCTTTGAGCAACACCTTCTACTATAGCCGTTTTTCCAACACCAGCATCTCCAATTAAAACTGGATTGTTTTTTGTCCGACGTGATAAAATATGCATTACTCTTCTGATTTCATCATCGCGACCGATAACTGGATCAAGTTTTTTTTGAAGCGCTAGTTGAGTTAAATTGATAGTAAATTTTTCAAGCGCTTTATAAATGCGTCCAGAATGAGGACTGTCTACTTTTGCGCCGCCGCTAATTTTTTGAATCTCACTAATAACTTTATCTTTTTGTAAATCTAGTTCTAAAAAAATATTTCTTAAAGGACTGTTTAAATCAAATGCCGCCACTAAAAAATGTTCTGGGGCTAAAAAAGTATCGCCAAAATTCATCATTACTTTTTCAGCCAAATTAAATAGCTCATTTAATGATTTAGAAATAACTGGGTTATAAGAGGATTGAACATTATAAATTTTTGGCATTTTATCAATTTCAGCTTTAAGTTTTCGTTCAATAATATCTTTTGCTTTTAATGAATCGAATACTAAAGAAACAATATTATCTTCATCGTTTAAAAAAGCCAAAAAAAGGTGGACATCAGCCACTTCGCTGTTCGAATTTTGTCGGGCAAATTCCATCGCTTTCATTAAAGATTGCCCAAGTTTTTCGGTAAACCGTTCCGGGTTTATCATTATTGCTTTATTGCTTTTCACCAAGGGTCACTTTAACTATTTTTTCTCGGCCCTTGGAAAGAACTTTTAAGGTTATGGTATCTCCCGGACGATAACGCGCAATGACTTTAGAAAGTGTATTATCAGCGTCGATTTTTATGCCATTAACTTCTAAAATAATATCATTTTCCATTAAACCGGCTTTATCAGCGGGACCACTAGGCACAACTGCAAGCTCATTGTTTTCTCCCCTAACTATTAAAGCGCCATAATCAACTGGTAAGTTATTTTTACTTTTAATTTCTTCGTTAATAATAACATATCTAACTCCTAAAAAGGGATATACAATCTTGCCTTTACTTTTTAATTGCTCTAAGCCCTTAATAACATCATTGATTGGTAAGGCAAAACCAATATTTTCCGCTCCGGAAGCAACAGCGGTATTGACACCAATAACTTCACCTCGAAGATTAAGTAGTGGTCCGCCAGAATTTCCGGGATTAATAGCGGCATCAGTCTGAATAACTCCTTGTAAGGTTTCGCTTTGACCAAAACCAGCGGAAGCGATGACAGTCCGCCCTACTCCGGAGATAATACCCTTGGAGACAGTATTGGTAAACTCTCCTAAAGCATATCCGATTGCTATAGCGGTTTGTCCGATTTGAATTGAATCCGAATTACCTAAGGGCAAATTAGGCAGATCTTTGCCATCAATTTTCAAAATAGCTATATCTTGCAGGGGGTCTTTGGCTAAAATTTTGGCATCAAATTTTCTTTTATCATTTAAGATAACGGTATATTGCGCTTTTTCGTCAGCCACTACATGTTTGTTGGTAACAATTAAACCATCAGCTGAAACGATAAATCCAGTGCCAGCTGAAACTCGCTGTTTAGTGGTACCTTTTTGGCGATATTGAGGAATTTCAAAACCAAATCCGGGACCAAAAAATTCATTAAAAAAGGGGTCATTGCCGAAAGGATTGAAGAAATATCTTTCGAGCAGAGGCACATCTTTTGTTGCCACAATGGAAACTACAGCCGGAATAGATTTTTTAACAACATTAATCACTAAATCCTCTTCCGAAGAAGCTGGTGTGTATGAAGAAGAATTATTTTGAATTTGAATCTGGGGTTGAATTTTTTTCTCGCCAATATTAAATAAATCTAAAATACTGGCATTTGCCAAATAAGGGATAATGACCCCTCCGATAAAAATGCCAATTAATAAAAAGATAATTAATTTAGAAATATTTTGCTTATTCATAATAGTTAAATATAGTTAAATTAAATTTATTAACGAAATTGCAAACTAATTAAAATCATTGAAAAAAAAAATTGAAAATATCTACAAATTTTTATGCTATTATAACTGAAATTTCTTAAACAAACTTTTTTATTTTTTTCAAAACGGTTTTTAAAATTAAGAGTGTTTTCTTGATTTCGTTTTCGGTTGTGTATTTCCCAAGTGAAAATCTAATAGAACTTTGAGCATCTTGGTCGCTTAAACCAATAGCTTTTAATACATAAGAAGGATATATTCTTCCCGCCTCACAAGCTGACCCCAAAGAAACAGCTACTCCTTCCAAATCAAGATAAATCAAAAGCGACTCGCCTTCAACGCCACAAAAACAATAATTAAGAATATGCGGAGCGCCATTAATATCTCCATTAATTAACCCTTGGGGGTAATTTTTTATTATACCGTTTAGTAATTTTTTTTTCAAGATGGTAATTTTTTTAAAGAGTAATGAACGTTCTTTTATTAAATTTTCAAGCGCACAAGCACTACCAACTATACTTGCAACATTTTCCGTGCCAGCTCTAAGATTGTTTTCTTGCGGTCCACCAGTAATAAGCGGCTCAAGAAATGTTGTATTTTTTGCCGCCAAAATCCCCACACCTTTTGGACCATAAATTTTATGGGCTGATGCTGTTGCAAAATCGATTCCTAAATTTTGTAAATTACAATCGTAAAATTGAATTGCCTGAACACAGTCGCTATGTATAAGAGGATATTGTATATTTGTGGCGTTGAATTGGGTATCTTTTTTCTTTAAGTTATTGGTCTTTAATTTCAAATCTTGAATAAACTGCGAGATTTTAAGTATTGGCTGAATCGAGCCAATCTCGTTATTGACATACATTATAGAGATGAAGACAGTATTTTCTTTAATTACTTTTTTAACATCTTCAACATTGACAATTCCTTTATTATCTGGTTTTATATAAGATACTGCTAAGCCCTCGTTAGTTTCTAAATTCTTAAATGTATTAAGGACGCTTTTATGTTCAATAGCGGAGGTAATGGCATGAAATTGTCTTAAATCAGTTAATTTATTTTTCTTTTTCAAATAAGAGAAAAAGCCTCTAATAACTAAATTATTAGCTTCACTGGCTGAGCCGCAAAAGATAATGTTATCACGAACAACACCGAAAAAATCAGACCATATTTCTCTCGATTGTAAAAGAGCATTTTTAGCATCGCGGCCAAATGAATGGATAGAAGACGGATTTCCGTATTTTTGAGTTAAATACGGCAGCATTGCTTTGACAACTTTTTTATCAATAGGCGTTGTTGCCGCGTAATCAAGATAAATCATATTAAGAAGTTGCAC
>JBBIMT010000050.1:0-5127 GCA_037444265.1 bacterium | reverse complement strand
TGATTATTTTACCTGTTTTCATATTTCAAATTCTTACGAAAAAACCTTAAAAAAAGGCTCAGTAACTGTTAATATTTTTGATAAAAAAAGCTTAATATTAAACAAACATACCTATCAAGGAGAAATATTTCCTGATATATTGGGCTTCAGGCATTCTTTTAAAGTAAACGATAATTATAATTTCTTAAAGATAAATCATCAATTAACTGACGATGATAATAATGTCTTAGATGTAGTAAATCTATATTATGATTGCTCTATAGACTATAATATTCCCAACAAACTTTCTTTTGCTTTAAAGAACAATAAAATCTCTGTTTTTGGTGTTAATTGGTGTGGTTATCCCATTCCAATAAATCTTGACGAAGTTATTATCAAAAATTTAAACACTGACCAAATAACTTTAGTAAAAAATAATATTTTCTCCCCTGCTTTAAATGTTATCTCTTTAAAACCAGGTTGGTATGAAGGTTTCTTTAGAAATGGTCAATTCTTAATAAATCAAACCTTTGAAATTATGTCTCTACCATCTTTTCCTTCTATTCCCGATATCGCCCCACCAGATTTCCAGATTTGGCCAATACTAATTTTTTTAACAATACTTGCTATTTTAGTTATTGTTTATCTTATTTTAAGAAAAAAGGAAGAACATAACAAATCTAATTATCTATTAAATTTTACTATTTTTTTATTATTTCTTTTTCTCTTATTATATGGATTCCCTTTAAAGGTTTTAGCAGCTCCACCAAAAATAAGGAATTGTGGAAGTGGTACTTTACCTGGATTAGTTGGAAAGGAAATTACTTTTATGCTTGTCACCTCCGTTAAACAAAAAGATACAAATTACTTCTGGAAAGCCTCTGAAGGCAATCCTTTCAAAGGAGAAGGGGAAAAATTCACAACCACTTTTAATTCAACAGGTACAAAAGAAGTAATTGTTGAAACCGATAGTGGTGAAAGATCAGTTTGTTATGTTTTTGTTAAAAATAGTTACCACGATCCATTATGTGATTTTTCTTTATCAGGTAAATGTGCTGCAGGTCGTATAGCTGGGAAAGTAGCTAAATTTTTTGGCGATGTTACTCTTAGAAGAATAAATGATGGCGGGGGGGGTGGTTCTGGTGGTTTGTTTTTTACCATATTCATTAAGAGTCCTTACAATTTAGTTCAAAATAATAAAATTATTAATAATGGAGATGTGGTGTCTTTTAAAAAACCTATTTTCATAAAT
The DNA here is from genome assembly GCA_037444265.1 of bacterium. GTDB lineage: Bacteria > Patescibacteriota > Minisyncoccia > 2-01-FULL-47-10 > JBBIMT01 > JBBIMT01. Next base: position 3,896 of record JBBIMT010000050.1, on the reverse strand, counting down.
TCTGACACAGAATTCTACCCTCGATCTTCTCCCAGAACAAGCGAGCCCGGTGGTCCTAGTGGCTCAACGGAACCAGCTAGACCTATGGGTACCACTGAACCTACTGGTCCTAGTGGTCCATCAAAGTCTGGGCCTGAATTTATACCAGAAGTTCCAAGATCTGGCGAATGGGTGTATGCAATAGCTGCTGGAGATACTCCTCCCATAACTTTCTCTCAACAATGTGATAAAGAAAATTATATTCCTGAAATGTATTATATAGGAGCTACTACTAAAATCCCAGTAGATGCGGGAGCATACTCATATCAATTGGGAACTGTTCCTGTTGAAGATGCTGAAGGTATAAAAGGTCTAAATAAGAAAGCTGCTCTAGGCATTTGTGCTAAAATAGACAAAATAAAAATTTTTGGCATGGATTGTCAAAGCAATGGCCAATGTTTTCTTAAAAACAACAACGATCTTAAAACAAAAATAATAATAGAAGAAAAATATCTCATGAAAGCAGTAGTCATAAAAGACCCATTAGGTAAAAAAGAAGTAATTTCTAGTCCAGTGTATGAATTTTTCGTAGTGTTTGAAAAAGATATACAATTAAATTTACCACCTTCTGTTAAAACATCATACCAAAAACAAAATAATAATATTTACCTTAATGTTGTTACAAGCCTTGACCCTGACAAAAGACCAAAATCTTCTTTAAGCTATAAATGGTCAATTATTGATAAACCTTCTGGCAGTAAAGCAAAAATTGTTAACTCTCTTTCTAAAAACGCTAATTTTGAACCAGATCTTCCTGGAAAGTATAAAGTTAAATTGACAGTCAGTGATGGATTAGATGAATCATCTGAAATAATGGAATTAAATATTTACCCCCCTACATCTCAAACAACTATTCAACCCCCACCTTCTAATAATGTTGACAACAACAATAATGATAAAAACAATAATAATCTTATTACTTCTTTTTCTGTCTCTTGTAATGAAACAAAAACTTGTAAAGCAACTTTAACACCAAATAGCCAAACAGAAGTTAATTTTAAAATCCAAACCTTTAATCCAGATAATATCTTTGTTTCTTTATACAACATTCCACAAGGCATTTCTATAAAAGTTAACCCAACAGTACTAAATCAAAGACAAAAATCAGGAAAAATAATCATTTTTTCAAAAAATATTTCACCAGGAAAATACGAAACAATCATAAGATTTAGACAAGGTCAAAGATATGTGGAACTGCCACTCCTCATTGAAATAATTAAAATCAACTTTCCTTCTCTTCCTTCTCCTTTAGAGCCCACCATAGAAATACTGCCACATTTTAAATGAAATTTATAAATAAAAAAGCTAGAATTTTAAATTCGATGAGAGATGTTAAAAATTGTAAATGTGAATTTTTAGACTTATCGCAAAACAAATAATTCACAATTCGTTAAATCTATCAATCTTAAATTTTTGTCTTATGACCCTTTTTTATTTAAACAATTTTGGCACTGTTATGAATAAAAAAAAGATTCTAAACAAAACTTTTTTAAAAATAATTAATGCCTTCATTATGGTATTTGCCATATTTATGTTAGCAATTTCTGCTTCTGCTCAATCTACTTATTGTAAAGCTCGACAAAATGATATTCCTCCTCATATTAATTTTTTTTCTTTAACAGGCAAAGTTTCACAATTAAAGTTTGGAGGCTGTATGGTTCAATTTTCTTTTAAAGCTTATGATCCCGATGATTGTTATCAATCAAACAAATGTTTAGAAGCGGAAATTGATTTTGGGGACGGACAAAAATTTACTCGATATTTAGGCTGTGAAACTTGGACTATACCTCATATTTACAAAACTCACGGGTCGCTAACTGCCACTTTAAAAATCTGTGATCCATCAGGTAAATGCAATCAAAAAGAAATTAAAAATCTTAATTTTGGTAAACCTGAACTACCTACTTCAGAACCTGCTGGGCCATCAGGTTCTTCAGAGTCGCCATCTCCTTTTCCGTTAATAAGCGGTGAAGCGCCAAATCAATCTATAATACTTTGTGATCCTTCACCAAAAGTTAGTAATTTTTCCATTTCTGTATCTCCGCAAAACCCATCTACTGCCATACCTCCAAGATCTCCGACTAATCCCCCGCCTCCGCCATCTCCACCATCTACTCCTTCACAATCTACCCCTCCGACAACTCCTCCAACTTCACATCCAACTTCACCCTCAAATCCTTCTTTAAATAGTGCTTCATTTGATATTCTTTTTGTACCATTAAACTATAGTAATACCACCCAAGATAAAAATAATTTTGAAAAAGAAGCTAATCTTTTTAAAGAAAGAATTTTGAATATGTATCCCTTTAGCGAGATTAAGGATAAAATCAGTTTTCAAAAAATGGAACCAAAAGATTGTCAGTTTAAGTGCCCAAGTCCGGAATACTCAAACATCGAAAGCCAGTCAATGTTTAATCCTTGTATCGCCCAGCTAGTAAAATGCGCTTCTTCTATAGATAAAAGTAAAATTGATAAAGTTTTTGGGATCATTAAATATAAATCAATCAAGACAGAAGTATATGAGCCACAAAGTAACAAATTTTTAGGCAATTTTTTTGGTCAAGGCAATAAAATCGGCGGGCAATACACAGTAATTTATCCCATCGAAAATTATGACGCTATTTACGCCAAAAGAAATACCGGCCTTCATGAACTTGGTCATCTTTTTGGACTGTACCACATCTTAGTAGAAAAAATTGTTCAAGGAAAAGATATTTGTTCATCAAAAATTTTTTTGGATCCACTTTATGGTCAAGTAAAAGGGGTACATTATTGTGCCGGTCCTAATGCCTCTGATTGTAATGATTCGGGTAAAGAAACTGATATTTTAAGTTATTGTTTAATCAGAGATCATTATGGTCCTGCTGGAGCAAAACACATTAAAAACGAAATTCAAAAAATAATAAAATAATTTAATCGTTAAAATTTATAGAGCCAATCCTGTCATTTTTTTAGTTCATATCAAAAAAGCCGTTCAATAAAATAAAAAATTTTTAGGCATCAAAAACTTGAGTTTTAAATAAATAATTATGACGATAAATATGATAAATTTTTTTAACAAAATAATATCTACTAAATACCGCCTTGATATTTTATTAATTTGTTTTTTTGTTATTACAGTCTCACTCTCATTAGTACTTGCTCAATCACTACCTCGATTTTTTATCATTGAATATACAGTGTTTAAAGATGGTAAAGCTACTTTTAATAGCATTAAACTTTCACAAGGAGATGAGTTGATATATCCAGCAAACAAGGAAGGCTACTCTTTTCAATTACGCGACTTAGAAAATAATATAATTGCACAAAAAACACTTAATTTAGAATTTAAAGCTGAGGTTGACACTGATAAAGGTTATTTACCGACTGATATTGATCGCATAGATGGATTTATAAGAATACCTTATCATCAAGATGCTGAAACTTTAGAATTAACTAACCCTGCAGGAAAAATTTTAACTAAAGCTAACTTAAAAGACTATATTTGCGTGAGTGATAGTTTATGTCCGGCAATATGCCGCAATACAGAAGACCCTGATTGCCAAGGACAAGGTAAATGTGGCGATGGAATATGTCAGACGCGATATGAAAATGAAAGAACTTGTCCTTTTGATTGCTATATTAAAAACCAGTTTATCATAGAACCAACAGAGAAGCCAAAAACGCCTATCGAAAATAATTTACCTTCAAAAAGTACAAACGGCTTTATTATATTTTTAATTACGATTCTTATCGTCACTCTAGGATTTTATGCTTATTTAGTTTATAAAAGAAATCATAGAGCCTAAAAAGAGTCAATAAAAAAATAAAATTATGTAAAAGCTGATAATTTTAAAATTTGAAGTCCGATTTTTACA
>JBBIMT010000049.1:0-5650 GCA_037444265.1 bacterium | reverse complement strand
TAAAAAATTTACCCTCCAATCAAAATAGAAGACAAGAAATTTTAAACATTATTAAAAACATTGCACAAAAAGCTTATGAACGAGATCCATTGGATAGATTAATCTCTATTGAAGATAAAGGAGTTTTTTGGCGGGTTCTTTTAACAGATAATAATTTGGCTTTAAGTATGGGCAAACAAATTGTACATGCTTTTAAAGGAAGTTTTAAAGTTAATTTTTCAAGATTAAGAAAATTAGCACATGTGGAAATTAACCTTGAGCAAAAAACTCCCGCTTGAGATTTTAGAAAAGATTTTGTTGACTGTTTTTATATTTACCATTCCTTTTAATACACGCAAATTTATTTATAGCGAATTAAAAGGAAATGATTTTTTTACGATTTTTATTTATTTAAGCGATATTTTATTATTATTAATTTTTGCTCTAAGAATCTGGCGAAGTGATTTAGTCAAATTAAAATTTGATGGAATTGTTTTTCTTGTCTTAGGATTTCTGATAGTAACTTTTTTCTCTTTATTAATCCATTATAATTTTTTATCTTTTTATTATTTTTTTAAAATATTCTTTGGCATTTTATTATTTTTTTACATTTATTTTTATTTTGAAAAAGATTGGGGCAGTTTTTTGTTAAGAATTTTTATTTTCTCTGCTGTGTTGCAAAGTTTAATTGCGATTGGACAATTTTTTTTCCAAAGCGATTTTGGTTTAAAAATTTTAGGCGAACCTCAGTTAGCTCCTGATGTCGCTGGGGTAGCTAAAATAAATATAGATTCGGGAAAATTTATCAGGGCTTATGGCACTTTAGTGCATCCTAATGTTTTGGGAGCTTTTTTGATAGCGTCAATAGCAGCGCTTTTGTATAAAATGTTTTTTCTTAAAAAAAACAAAATAGATTATTTATTCTTAACTTTTATCATCGGAGCGCTTTTTTTTAGTTTTTCTCGAGCGGCATATTTAGCTTTTTTCATTTTTAACTTTTTGTTTTTATTTTATATTATAAAATTTTATAGAGTTTGGCTAAAAAAAAATTATTTTTATATCCCAGTAATTTTAGTAGTTATTTTTTTACTAATATTGTTTTTCGAGCCATTTTTTATAGACAGATTCCATTTAGAAAAAGACGATAGTTTAAGATGGCGTTCTTTTTATAGTAGGATAGCGGTAAATATGATAAAAAATAATTTTTTGTTTGGGGTAGGTCCTGGTAATTTTGTAAAAGAATTAAATAATTATACAGACAAACCATTAAAAAATTTTTGGGAATTCCAACCAGTTCATAATGTTTTTTTGTTAATTACAGCTGAAAATGGATTGTTGGCGTTAGTTTTTTTTCTTGTTTTTTTCTTTTATTGTATTTTTCATCTGCTGAAAAGTGCTATAAAAAATAAAGATTTAACAGCTGCTTTTTTATTTTGTTTATTAATGTCTTTTTTTATTTTAATGCTTTTTGATCATTATTTTTGGTCGATTTGGCAAGGATTTTTGCTTTTGTGTATAACTTTGGGGATAACGTGTAGATATCTTTTTTATTCAAAGCAAAACAATGTAAATTTTCAAAGCCCGAACTTGATTAGAACTTGATTGAAACAATTATTTGACGAACATAAATTATTGTTTTAATAATATTTGTAGAATATAATTATTAGTGACGATGATAATATTTATATTATTTATTTTATTTTTTTTACCTTTTGTTGCTCTTGGAGCGCCACCACAAATTTTATTATTTGATATCCAAGAGAGTGGTCCTTTTTATCAAGGACAGACAATTACCTTTAAATATAAAATTTGTGATTCTGATAATGATATTACGGAAGCTTCTTTATCTTATGGCGACGGCATAGTCGATTTTTTAAATTTTCAAAATTGTTTTTTGAGCCAACAAACTCATCTTTTTCAAACAAGCGGACTTTTCACTGTTACTTTGCGCGTAAAAGATAGTAGCGGTAACCAAATCACTCAAACGAAAAATGTTGAGATTTTAATAAATTTTCCACCTGAGATTAAAAGATTTTCTTTTTCTTCAAAAAGCGTTTTTTCTACAGGAGGAACAATTTTTTTTGAAATTATTGCCTGTCCACCTGATAAAAACGATGTTCTTGCCGGTTTTATTGATTTTGGAGATAACACTAATTTAAGTTTTAGTCCCAAATGCGACTTATCAAATCCAACTATTATTGCGCATCAATATTTAGGTCCTGGCATTTATCCAATTAAATTGATAGTTCAAGATGCGCGCGGATTAAGATCAGAAAAATCTTTAAAAATTACTATAAAACCTCCTTCAGGCGTAAAGGTAAATTTTCCTCCAGAAATTAAACGTTTTTCTTTATCTTCAAAAAGTCAACTATTTACCGGTGGAATTGTGTATTTTGAAATCAATATTTGCGACCCCAATGATACTAATTTTATTGCCGCAAGTCTTGATTTTGGGGATGGGCAGGTTCAAAATTTTACTCCAACTTGTGACGCAGTGACTCCTACTATAATTACTCATCAATACTTTAGTGCTAAAAATTATAAAGCAAAATTAACCGCTCAAGATCAATTTGGATTGAAAACTGAAAAATTGCTTAATTTTACAATTAAAAGTCAAAATGTCGTTCAACCTAATTTCCCGCCGGAAATAAAACGATTTAATCTTTCCTCGCGCAGTCAATTTTTTCCGGGAGGAATTGTTTATTTTGAGATTAATGTTTGTGATCCTAATATTTCGGATTTGGTAGCGGCAAATTTAGATTTTGGAGATGGTACAAATCAAAGTTTTACGCCAAGTTGTTTAAGTTCAGAACCAAATATTCTTTCTCACCAATATTTGCTTTCTAATAAATACAAAGCCACATTAACAGCTAAAGATCAAGCAGGATTACAGAGTCAGAAATCTTTATATTTTACTATAACTATACCTGGTAATCGTGCACCAGTAGCAAATTTTAGTTTTACTCCATCAGCGCCTCAAGCTGAATCTACGGTATATTTTATTGATAAATCAACTGATAATGATAAAATATCTTCCATTACCTCTTGGCAGTGGGATTTTGGAGATGGATTCACTTCAACAGTTCAACATCCTACTCATACTTATGCCAAAAGCGGGAGTTATAAAGTATCTTTAGTAGTTAAAGATAGCGGCAATCTAAGCTCGCGTGTTGAAAAAATTATAAATATAAAAGATGTGCCCAATAAGCCACCAATTGCCAATTTTACTTTTTCACCACAATATCCCAAAATAAATCAAATTATTTATTTTACTGATAAATCTTATGATAATGATAAAGAACGCGGTGGCTATATCAAGTCATGGTATTGGTCTTTTGGCGATGGAGAAACATCAACATTACAACATCCAACTAAAATTTACAACAAAAGTGGCAATTTTAAAGTTCAATTAACTGTTACAGATAATGATGGTTTAAGTTCTTCTTTTTCTCAAAATATTTCTATTCCTTTAGGCGGTATTATAACCCAATTTGAAAAATCTGGCAAAGTTCATGAATTAATTGATAAAAATTATATCATCAAAAATGGGGATCTTGTCAAAGAAAGCTCAAGCGGAAAAATTTGGCATATCATTAATAATAAAAAGCACTGGATACCAAATGAAGAAATATTTAATCTTTATGGTTTCTCATTTGACCAAATTCGTTTAGTTTCTTCTTCGCAGCTTGCTAAATTTAAACGAGCGGCTCTTTTAAAGAATCCTGTTGATGGGAAAATTTACTATTTACATGAAGATGGTCGTAAACGTCACTTAAGGACCCCGCTGGTTTTTTTGTCTTATGGAAATAAATGGGAAGATGTAATAACGGTTTTACCTGAAGAATTAGAAAGTTATCCGGATATAATGTTTATTAAATTGTTAGGTATTCCTAAAATTTTTATGATTGAAAATGGAGTTAAAAGACCAATTATCAATCCCGATTCAGTTGCCAAGTCTGAAGCAGTTTTTGTTAATAAAATTGAATTTAATGCCTATCTTAATGGCCCTCCTATTGATTAAATTTCAAGTTAGGACTATAATTATATTAAAACAAAATAATAATTAATTTTTTCAATATGATGTCAAACATTTCTTATGAAAAATATTCTACAATATTTATCATTATCTCGCTTGCGTTAATAACTATCATTTTGCTTTTGCAGACACTTGATATAAATTTTAGTTTTTCATTTGGAGTAAAATCAGCGCTTGAGAAAATAAATCAATCATTAAATGAAATCAACAATTCTGTAAATGAACTTCAAACAAATTTAAATCAGGTGGGTATTTCGATGACTCCGCCTTCCCCTCCGGAAATATATTTTAACAGTGATATCGCTGAGGTGTCTGATGCAAATTTATCTGATTTTTCTGAGGAATGTAATCTCGAAGGACTAACTGATGAAGAAATAGAAAATTTAACCGATGAAGAACTTCAGGTTTTATGTCCTGGTTTTTAAAAATAACTTTATTTTTATTTAGGTTCCAAAACGTCTAAATCTATTTTCAAACCATTTGATTGCTTGATCAAAATCGTTGCTTGAAAATTCGGGCCAGAATTTTTCAATAAAATAAATTTCTGAATAGACACTTTGCCAAGTTAAAAATCCTGAAAGTCTTTGTTCCCCCGATGTTCTAATTATTAAATCTGGATCTTGAATACCAGCTGTGTCTAAATAATTAGAAATTAATGCTTCATCTATTTTATCAGCACTTATTTTTTCTTGAACAATTTTTTTAAAAGCTCTGACTAACTCATTTCTACCTCCGTAACTTAAAGCAATATTTAAAAAATGATTGCTATTTTTTTTTGTTTTATCCATAATTTCCAGCATTTTTTTTTGCATTTTAGAAGGAAATCTTTTTAAATCACCGATAAATCTTATTTGAATTTTATATTTTTCATTCTCTGCTTCTCTTTTTTTCATTTCATTTACAGCATGATCGAAAATTTTCATCATATAAGCCACTTCTTCTTTGGGGCGGCTCCAGTTTTCAGTAGAAAAAGCGAAAAAGGTCAAGGCTTTAATTTTTTTTTCTTTGAAAGCATATTCAGTAATTTTTTTGAAATTTTCGTACCCTTTTTTATGGCCTTGCATAAGTGGCAAGTTATTCTTTCTTGCCCAGCGACGATTGCCATCCATTATAATACCGATATGTAAATTAGACATAATTTGAAAAAGTTCCAAAGATGGTTAATTATTAGAATTATCTGACATTTTTTAAAAGATATCAAATTCTGATTTAAAGTCTTAAAATATTATTTGTGTTGTATCATCAAGTAAACTTAAGTTGAAATAAAATTTATTGTTATTCAAATAAATGCTCTATTTCGCTTGTAATTGTCATTTTTTCGTATCCCCACGATAATCTTTTTTCTAAAGCGCCAGTAGGTAATTTTTCAAAAGTATCAAGTCCCAATATTTTTCTTATTTTAAAAGAGGTCTCTGGCATAAGAGGGAATATTAGTATAGATAAAAGTCTTAAATTTTCAATTGAAAAATTAATTATATTTTTTAATTTAGGTTCATCTATCTTTAAAGACCAGGGCTTTTCTCTATCAAATAAAATATCCACTAATGTAATATTTTGCAGTATAGCCGAAATTGCTTTTTCAGTATCTATGGTTTTTATTGCCTCGAAATAATTGTTGATATTTTGTGTAACCTG
>JBBIMT010000048.1:0-5738 GCA_037444265.1 bacterium | reverse complement strand
AATAGACTGTTGCATCATAAACAATCTCCGCCATCTGATAGCAAGCAAGTTTTTGATAACCTCCGTAAGGAGGGATAAAGCGGTTATAAGTCATTGTTTTTATTTTAATTAATTTTTAAAAAATTGATTTAATTATTAAAAAAGGAAGAGGAAATCTGAAGAAGTCTATAAATCTCAAATCTAAAAAACCAAATCTTCCCAATTATTAAAAGAATTTTCTTTATATTCACTACTTTCTTTAACAAAATAAATCCATCTCCCTCTGTAATTTTTATCTGTATTTAATACAATTCCTCCAAATAATTTTTTGCCTTTTTTATTTTGCTCTTGGATATATCTCCTTAAGCCGTCATTTTTAGCTTTGAAATCAGCTAAATGAATACCGTGTGGATCAAACAATCCAATCCTTCCGTCCCTCAATTTTACGATAAAATCAACATAAAAAGGTTTCTTTTCTCCATTACCATAAGGAACAGCAAAAAATGTTGCGTCTCTATCTCCGTTTCTGAACCACCACTCAACTTTTTCTGATTTTTCTAAAAATTCAATAAAAGCCATTTCACTAACTTTACCAACATATTCTTTCCTGATATAAAATGGTTCCATTATTGACTTTTTAACATCAACTTTCTCATAATCTTCGTTAAAAGGGAGACTTTCCGGTATATTCCAATTTGACACCTCAACTAATTCGTTTTCTCTTTTTTCAACTTCTTCTTTATATTTTTCTTTGGCTTTATCTAAAACTCTCTCGAAATGCTCTGCATTTCTGGGTGATAAAACTATTTGAATTATCTCATCTTCACTCTCACCCCATTTAAAACCAAAATTTTCATAGAAAAATCTATAGATTGATTCTTTTACCCTTCCAACCGATCTATCCTCTGGATAAAATGGCGTTAAATTTTTTCGGACAAAATAATCAAACATCTTTTGTGCATCTTCACCGCTTATTCTAATAATCCTATCGCGAACAATCTGCGTACGCTCTAAAGCGTCAATATCTTCAGCGCGAAAATCGGCAATTAAACCTAAGTTAACCTGTTTATCGTTTTTATCAATTTTTTTCTTCAATCCATCTTTCTTGGCTTCCACTAAAAATATCTCAGTAAAAAGTGGCGACAATCTTGTTTTTTCGCGATGTCTTTTCTGGTAATACGAAATTAAATTTATTGGCTTATAATCAGCCCTTCTTCTACTTGTATAAATTGTTATATAATCTCTTGCTATCTCTCGCTCAATCTCAACGTGGTCCAAATTGGTATAAACATAGCCGTAATTTAAAATTTCATTTGCATAATGACCTTTATCTGGTTGCGGCATCCGCATAATTCTGCCAACTGTTTGAATTGAAAAGATATGACTTTTCCATTCTCTGAAAACAACTAAAATCTGCGCTCTGGGACAATCCCAACCATAAGCAATCGCTTCTTTAAAAATTAAAACTTCAACCGGGCTATCATTTTTTTCCACATCTTCCTTATTTATTTTTTCTTCTGACAACCAAATAGCCAATTTATTATTTCCTTTCTCGGTTGAAATGTTATAGCGATTCTTTAAAAAACTTTCTATTTTTGACTTCATCTCATCTTCCAATTTGCCTATCCGTCTTGGAATTTGAATTAAAGCTAAAGGGTTTACATTAACTCCCTCTTTTTTATATGCTTCAAGCAATTCTTCCCGTTTTTTCATTGCTGCGGCAATCACTATTTCGTCACTATTTTTTAAATTCTTATCTCCCAATTTTTCCGTATAGATTTTCTCTCCGCGAATAAGTTTTTTAAATCCTTCATTTAAAATAACCGCTTTTTTAATCATTCCTTCTTTCTTTACATCTTCCAAATGAACCGCAATCATATCGTCCCATTCCTTTAAAATAGGAGTCGCTGCTACCTCAATAGTTAAATCAGCATTAATATCTTTTCTTAACCTTGTTGCCGCTTGTTCTTCCTTTTTATCTCTTGCGCCAGCAGCAAACCAACTTTCATCAATGATTAAAATTATTTTTCTACCTTCTTCTCGGGTTCGTTCTAAAACTTTTGAAAGATTAAAGTCTTGTTCATTGTCTCGGACATAAACATTATTTTTCTTATTGATACTTTCCCAATTGAAAAACAAAATTTCGTTCTCGCTTATTTTTCTATCGTCTAAATCCTCAAAATAAGAACATTTTAATACGCGACTTGTTTCAAAATAATTTTCTAACTTTTCTCGGCTTTGGATATGTAGTTGCCTTGGAGCCGTCCAAATAAAACTAAGCGATTGTCTAATCTCTTTATCGTTAACTAATTGTTTGAGAAATTCCGCCATCATTATTGTTTTTCCAGAACCAGTTGGAGCTTTAAAAACCAACTTCTTATTACCACCATATACTAAAAGCTTTTTCGCTTTCTCTAATAATTCATCTATTGCGTTTTGTTGATATATTTTTAGTTGCATAGTTATGATTTTTCAGATTTAGTTATAATTAGAAATGTCTGTAAAGTTTTCTCACGAGAATAATTATAAAACCTTTTCATCCTTAAGTACAATAAAATGGTGATTATTATGGCAACTATCAAAAAGATTAAATTCCTAAAAACAAAAGCAAAAATACTATAACCAAATAAAAAAATGGATTGAGCCCCAAATACTATTAGCCATCCACGATATAAACCATAATAAGCGTTAAAAATCTCGACTTGCTCAGAAAAATCATATCCCAAACTTATCATATTTATAAAACGATAAATTTCGTTGTCCGCTTTTTCTTTTAGATCAAATTTTTCTCTTGCAATATTTAATATTTCTTTCTCATCTCTGGAAAAATCATCCCTTTTTTCTTTTATAATAAGATTAGCTAACGATTGACTGATATGACCTAAAAAGTAAGCAATAATGATTAAAACAAATAAATCTACACTGTTGATTTCTGGAATTTGATATCCTAACATCCATATATCAAAGAAAATAACAAATAAAGCTATGCTACCGACAAGGATATAGCCAAGCTGATCGTAAAAACTAAATTTTGTAAATATTTTATTCTTCATAGTAATCTTTTCTTTGCTTTAAAATATACCAATTATTATTGCTATAATCCTGAAACTGGGTTCTAAAAAATATCTCTCCATCGTCTCCTATTTTCACTCTGATATTACCGTAATGTTTAGTTGATAAAACGCATCCATAATTTTTATATGTTTCGTAATCATAATCTACTCCTTCCGCAACTGATACTATTGTTAATCTTGGTTTTACAACCTCTAAAAAATCTTTTGAAACATGATTTTTGCTTCCATGACCGGGAGCCAAAAGTATAGAGGATTGCAACTCGTTTGCTTTATAATTTGCGACTATGTCATCTAGCGCAGTTTTTGAGGCATCTCCCGTAAGTATAGCTCTCATTCCTTGGTAAGTAATTTGGAGTACATAGCTTAAATGATCATAATCTCCACTGTCTTCCGCATTTTTCATTAAAGATTTACTTGGTGAAAGAATTTTAATTCCGTCTTGGACCCAACAACAATCAGCAGTGCTATTTCTCAAAGGATTTACCACGGTTACATTATTTATTTTTTTATTTTTATTTTTATTTTTTAATAATTGGTAAAAATCCCAATCATTTTTATCATAATAAGACTGTTGGTCCCAATTATCCGGATCAGGTTTATTGTTTGGAACATCCCAAAAATTTCTTACATTTTTTTTATTAAATAAGGTTTTTATCCCCGACATATGATCCATATCAGGATGGGTTAAAATAAACCTGAAAATTTCTTCTCTATCACCAAAATTAGAAAGTATATATCTAATCGGATCTGTTAAGGCCGCTTTCTTTTCAAGTAGCATTTGTCTCCGTTGGGCTTCCGTTATTATTCTAGAGTCGTCAATATCAACCACACTAAGACGACCACTGGGAAAATCTATCACTGTACAATTGCCCTTACCTACATTTATAAAATGAAAATATAAAGCCATATTTCCTACTTAAAAATCCTCCTATATACCCTTAAAATCGCTTCGGGTATAGGAGACAATTTGACCTTTTGTTTAATATCGGCGAATTCTTCATCAAAAGTTTCGTCGCCTAAAGAAAACACATAGACGCTGAATTTTCTTTTCATATCTTTGATTGCTTTCTTGAAAGCCGGAATTGCGGTTTGGTCCCAAATGATACCAGTATAATGATTTGAATTTTTGAAAATTTTAAATCTTTCATTGTCAATCACTCTTTCAAAAGTTCCTTCTTTTACGCAAAGCATTTCTGTTGCTTGTTTGGTAAGTTTTATTTTATTTTTATCACTCGGCTCCGCATCAACAAATTCAGTTTTGAAGTATTTTAAATTTCCACCTAATCCCTCAATCCATTCACCTTTTAAATTTTTATATCCTTCAATAACTTTCTTAATTCGCGGATAACAAATATCAGTACAGATATTATTTTCATTATTAGTAATCAAAATAAACTGTCGATTGCCACCATCTTCTTTGTTAAGTTTTAAAACAGCATGCCCAGTTGTTCCTGATCCAGCCATAAAGTCTAAAATTATTCCATCATTATCTGAACAGATTGTTAAAATCTTCTTTATTAAACCTATTGGTTTTGGGTTATTAAACACTTTTTTGCCATAAAATATATTTTGTAAATCTTCATTAGCCTTTTTTTGTGATTCAATATCATTCCATATAGAATTAATAGTAATATCTTGGACACCTTTTAAGTATTTTTTAAAATTAGGAACATTTTTTTGCCCCTTAAATACAACTTTGTTCAAAATAAACCATGTTTTGTTTTTTACCTGTACTTTTAATGTTTTTTTCTTGAATATATCTTGAAAAGTTTCATTTGGTTTACCTCCCATCATAATTTTCATTTTTTCTATATCAAATCTCCACTTTCTTTTGAATGTTTTTGTTCCATCTAAAGATGGAATTTCATACTCAAATCCTCCAGATCTAACAGTTAAATCTTGGGTAGCCCATTCGCCCTCTGGATCTTTGTCTGGATTAATAAAATTTTCGTCTTTTTCGCGTGATAACCCCTTTATTTGCAGTTTATCTATATTTTTTGCATAAATTAATAGATAATCATTACGAATATCTATATGCTTTGCCATATTTCTTGTTGAGCCGGTTAAACGAATTATATTTGCAACAAAATTGTTCTCACCAAACAAATCTGGGTTATCCATCAACAACTTCAGTTGCGCTAATTCATTATCATCGATTGATATAAAAATCACCCCTGTATCCTTTAATAAATTTTTTGCCAATTTTAATCTTTTCTCCATAAAAGAAAGCCATTTTGAGTGGCGATAGGTGTCTTCTTTATCAACATAATGGTCATCAAAAATAAAATCTTTATTGCCTGTGTTGTAGGGCGGATCAATATAAATAACATCAACTTTTCCTGCGTGAGTGTAGTTCAAAACAGAAAGGGCGTGATAATTATCGCCTTCAATCAATAAATTTACCGGTTTATTTTTATCAGTTATAATTTCTTTATCTTTAACTTCCTTTAATATCGGCAGTTTTTCTTTGCACATTTCAACTACTTCTTCTGGTTTATCTTCCCATACAAGCCCGTATTTCTTTTTCTTTTTTAACTCTTGTCTTAATCTTTCTATCTCTTTACGTAACTTTTTTATTTCTAATGATTTTTCATCATAGTTCATATCTTTTAAAAGTTTTTTATTATTTTATAATTCTACCACCCCCCACCCCCATTTTCCAGATTACTAAAAGTAAGATTTTAA
>JBBIMT010000047.1:0-5781 GCA_037444265.1 bacterium | reverse complement strand
CGCATCAATTACTTCTTCAGGATTTTGATTTTGGTCAATAATAGTATCTTTTGTCGAATTATTTGTGCTTTTTATATTTTTTTTATTATTTAAAATTTCGCTTAACACTTTTTTAAGTTCTTCTTTGGGGGTTATTTGTTTTTTTTGTTTAATATCTGATTGCTCTATCTCTTTTTTAATTTTTTGCAAAATATCAAGATTTGCGCTTTTTGGTGTTAATTTGATATCGGTTAACAATTTTTGATTTTTATCATCATAAAATAAATAACTTGACAGAGTCGGAATAATTCCTTTGGCTTTTAAATTTTGAGATTTTTTGAAACATTTTTTGCAAAAAACAGGTCTTTTCCCGTCAGGCTGAAAAGGAACTTTTACGGCTTCATTACATTTCCAACAAGCAGCAAAGAATTTTTGGGTTAATTTAACAAGGGGGTGGCCTTTTTTTTCAGAACTTGAAACATCAATCTCTTCCTTTTGTTTTATCTCTGGTTTTTTCTTTCTATCTTCTTTTGCAGGAAGATTTTCTTTTAAAATTTGATTTTCTTCAGTCTCAAAACCAGCCCATTTATTAATTTTTGCCTCTATCTCTTTTTTAGGCAAAGCGAAGTTATAACGAGATTGTTTTATAATTTTGTTTCTGTTGCTTTTTTTCAATTTTTGAGGACTCGGTAATGTATGAGCCGAAAAAGGATCGGTAACAATTCCATCAATCATTAATTTGATATAGATATTATATTTCGGTAAATTGATAATATCATTCATCGTAAAAATTGGTGAAAATTCTTTCTCTAAAAATTCAGCATCTTCAGCGCCAACTCTAAAAGCAATAATTGTGCCAACATTACCAAAAATTGCATCTCTTAAAGTAGTTCCCATTTTTTCGCTATAAAGTTGAGCAATGTACTGATGAGCTAAAATTAAAGAAAGCCTATATTTTCTTGCTTCAGATAAAATATTAGCAAAAGATTCATTAGCGAAATTTTGAAATTCGTCCACATAAAGATAAAAATCATTCCTTTGCTCTTCTGGTATATCAACCCTTGACATAGCTGCTAAATATAGTTTTGTTATTATAAGTCCACCAAGAAGCTTTGAAACATCTTCGCCTAATTTACCTTTAGAGAGATTAACAATTAAAATTTTTTTCTTATCCATAATTTCTCTTAAATCGAAAGCAGTTCTTGTTTGTCCGATAATATTTCGAATGATGGAAGCGGTAATAAATTGTCCTACTTTATTTTGAATAGCAGCGACGGCTTCAGTGGCAAACTGTTTAGAATATTCAGCAAACTCATCAACCCAAAAACTTTTGACGACCGGATCGGTTAAGCGATTGACAATTTTATTTCTGAATTCCTTATCGGATAAGATCCTCATTATACCAAGCAAAGTTGAGCCCGGATATTCAAGTAAAGCTAAAATAGCGTTGTTCAAAATATATTCCATTCGGGGCGACCAAACATCAGGCCAAATTTTTTTAAAGACACTCATTACTCCGGCTGCCACTAAATGTCTAGTTTCAGGATCTACATTTTCCAAAACATTAAAACCTATGGGGTACTCGATGTCAGCTGGATTAAAATAAATCACATCATTAATTCTGTTTGAAGGGATATAATCTAATAATTTATCAGCGAACTCTCCGTGAGGATCAATAACGCCCACTCCATTTTCATTTTGAATATCCCAGACTGCCATATTTTCTAAAAGAGTAGTTTTGCCAACGCCAGTTTTTCCAATAATATAAATATGCCGTCTTCGGTCGTCTTTTTTAATACCAAAAACTTTTTTTTGATTTCTGAAAGTTGTAATACCAATCGGAGTAATATCCATATAATAACAAATTAAAATTTATGAAAAAAATTTATCAAATCTTAAACTTTAAATAAAAAAGTAGGATAAATAATCGCCAATTATAAATATCAATTTAAGAAATTATAAATTAAAAACTTATTAAATTGTAAGATGTTATTTATCTGCTTTTAATAAATAATTTATTTACAAATTTTATAACTTATTTAATTGCTTAACGATATCTTTTTATTATATTGTTGGCAGGGTTGCTGGAGGAGAGCCTTTTTGAAATTGAACTCTTTCAACAGTAGGAGTTGGAACTTCACGACCAGGGAAATGATAAATTGTTGCTAATTCTTCGATATTTAAGATAAAATTTTTATTTTTAGAAAAATCGGGACTACGCCAACGATATTTTTTAAGCAACATTCTTTTACGCTCAAATACTCTATAATCTTTGAAAAAATAATCTAATTTAGTAATAGTATCAGGATCGAGTCTTATGCTGCTTTCAGTTTGTGAAGCCAAAGTTCTTAAAATACCCAAAAAAGCATAGCCATGTCTTTTAACAAAACGGTCCTTTTGTGCAAGATAAATAATCCTTAAAGTAGTTGCCCAACCAACCTTTGAGCATTTTCGATAAATTGCTCTCATTAATTGAGCTTCAGCTTCAGTGGGCCAACGAAATTCAATCTTTTGTTCTTTTTCAGATTTAGTTTTTGATAAAGGATTAAGAGCGTTTAATGATTCTTTAAGACCAGCACTAAGAGCTTCCATAAACGAAGGAATTTCTTCTTTTGAACGACCCGACAATTCTTCGATCTTCTCAAGTCCTTTTTTTTCCCAACCAAAATATGGCTCGATGATAATTTGCATCCAAAAATGTTCATTGATGTTTGTTAAAGAAAAAAGTTCAACTATATTAGCAATTGGATCCACTTTACTTTCAGTTTCGGTAATTTTATCAAGTTCCCAGTCAACATAAGTTCTAATAGGTAAATAATATTCTTCTGGTTTATTAAATTGAAATTCAGTCCCTATCATTTCCCAGCCGGATTCTTCAGTAATTCCAGCATCGAGAGGCACTTTATATGTATAATCTTCTGCTGGATCAATAATTTCAGCGCTGGGATATTGAGCATAAATTTGAGAAATCAACCATCTTTTTCTAACTTCTGGAACTTTGATATAAAAATGAACTTGCCCATCAAAACCTGCTATTTCCAATGATAAAGTTAATGGAAATTCGCCATCTATATATTTTTCCACTCTTAATAAATTCCGATGCATTCCATGCATTTGAGCGAACAATGCTTCCATTGCTTTAGGACTTTTAGGTACTTCTTTTGGTATTCTAATTTCTATTAAATGACGCGGCGTGTTATCAGCAAATCTGTTCGAGGCATATTCAACCCATAATTCAAAAAAAATGCCGTATAAAATTATCGGTAACACTAACCACCACCAATCGAACAATAACTTGAAGAAATTTTCTAAAAAAATGTCCATTTTTTTTCCTACCCTTCTTAAGAAAATATTTTGAGTAAAAAACGCAGAAAATTAAATATCTATCTTTTTAACTTTTGTCTTGAAGCGTAAATTTTCCATCGATGGTTTTTTTAAACAATTTGTTATTTTGTAAACTAAGCAAAATAGTGTTTGGTTTGACTAATCGTTGTTTTAAAACCTCTCGTAAAATCTCATCTTTAGTCAATGGACTACCTGCTGTTTTTAAAACTTGAGTGATAATATCTTTAACTGTCCCTTCTTCATACCCCCATTCCTTCAAACCATAAATTCCCCGTCCCACTAAAACAAATCTTTTATCTTTGATTAACTCATTATGAACTGTCTGTACATGGACGGGTTTTAAAGAAAGTCCCAAGGTGTTAATAGCTTTAGCAACTTCGGTAAAATGCAAAGGTCTTTTAATCTCTTTTAAAGCTAAATACGATTTATCTCTAACCCCTCGAGGTGAAATTTCGGGCCAATCTTTTAAACCATAGTAACCGAAATGATTTTTTTTGATATGACGAGATACTTCAAGGTACGACTTAGCGTGTTTTAAGTCGATTTTGAAGTTGCGGTTTTTTAACAAATTAAGAATTTCTTCAAGAGTTCTTATGGCGCGCTCCCGCGAAAATTCTTCTTTGACCAGCTGATTGACTTCACTCATAATTGCTAAACGGTCTTTTTGAGAAAACCAGTGAGGATGAAATTCTTCTGTTCCTTGATTACGATTAAGTTCAGGCATTAACTTTAATAAAAATAAAAGCGCCCCTTTATGCGCTCCTTTTTCTCCTAGTTCTCTAAAGATAAAATGTTCTGCAACAACATTTCCATGCTCATTAATATAATCGCGGATGATTTTTATCTCATTTTTTAAAAAACTTAAAAACTTTTCTTTATTTAACAACTTTAAACTTGCCTCCTCTATTTGTCTAACTCTTTCCCTCGTGATTTTATATTTCTTGCCTATTGCTTGGAGAGTATGAATTTTATCATCTTCTAATCCGAACCTTTTTTTTATAATATCATAAGATCTTTGATTGAGGGATTTTGTTAAATCTTTAATTTTATCTTTTAATTGCCGCATGCTTTACATATATAACAACAAATTATTTTTGTCAAGAATTTTTTAAGGTATTAAATTAAAATAAAATTAAGATAATCGTAAAATATATTAAAATGAACTTTTGCTATCTCTAAATTTTTTGCATTATTAAAAACTTTTCAAGATATTTTTTAATTTTCATTTCGCTTTTTTTATTTTTAAAGTATTAATTAACAATGGACTAGCAATAAAAATTGAAGAATAAGTACCAAAAGAAATTCCAATTATTAAAGTTAAAACGAATGCTTTTAAAGTAGCACCACCAAATAAAAATACCACGATTAAAGGCAAAATAGTTGAAACAGAAGTATTAATGGATCTTGCCAATGTTTGAATTAAAGAAGAGTTAACGATATCATACAAAGATACTTTTGGATACAGCTTAAAAATATTTTCTCTGATCCTATCAAAAACAACTATCGTATCGTGAACTGAAAAACCAAGTACCGTCAATAAGGCAGTAATAAATGGGGTTCCGATTTCATAATTTAAATAAAAAGCAATAAGCGCGAAAAGTCCAATTGTGATTAAAACATCGTGAGCTAAAGTCAGTAAAGTGATCAAACCATAACGCCAACCACTGAAAATTTGGGATGTTTTACGAAAAGCAAAGGCGACATAAAAAGTAATAGCCAATAAAACGCCAATCGTTGCTGAAATTGATTTTCTTTTTAATTCATTGCCTATTACCGGACCAATTGAATCGAAACGAATTTCTTCAATGCTGGGCCATTTATTTTTTAGTAATGTTAAAATTTCCGAATGTGTTTTTTCGTCAATTTCTTTAAAACGCAAAATAAATCCTTGGTCTGTTTTTTGAATTTGAAGATTTTCTACTTTTTTTGACTCTAATTCTTTTTCCAGCGCTTCTTTTGTGATTGATGTATCAGTCTGATCATTAACTTTTATCTCCAACAAAGAACCCCCAGTAAAATCAATTGAAAGTTTAAGCCCAAACTGAAAAAGAGCTAAAACTCCAACTAACAAAACAATTATTGAAAAAAGATAATATAATTTCGAATATTTTAAAATGTTCATTTTAATGTAAAAATCTAAATTTTTATTTTAATTATGATGTTTATTTTTCTTAAAACTTAATTTAAAAGTAAAGCCAGCCAAAAAAAGCCAAGAATATTTGGCTATTCTTGATTCAATAACTTCATAAAGCATTACTCTTGTTATTACTATTGCAGTAAACATACTAATAACAACCCCCAAGCCTAAAGTAAAAGCAAAACCTTTCACGAACGATGAACCAAAAGAAAAAAGTATTAATGTGCTAATGATGGTAGTAATATTACTGTCCCTAATAGCAGGCCAAGCACGTTTAAAACCTTCTTGGACCGCTATTTTCAGCTGTAATCCTCTTTTAA
>JBBIMT010000046.1:0-6083 GCA_037444265.1 bacterium | reverse complement strand
ATTAATTTTTTTTAACCCCTCTTCTCCATCAAAAGCTTGAGCTACTTCAAAACCTATTCCTTTTAATTTTTTCGCCAAAAGATCAGAAAGTATTATTTCATCCTCAATAATTAATATTTTTTTAAATCCGGTACTCATATTAAAAATTATAATATATTTTTTTAAGTTAAGTCAATGCTAAAAAACTCTAAAGATTATTTAATATCAAATTTAAAAATCGTTAATATTGCAAAACATCAATTGTTTTTCTCTATCATAAAACAACTAACACAAAAAAATTATTCTTTAAAAAGTATTGACAAAAAATAACTTATCTGCTAAAATAAATAGCTTAAGCAAGATAGAGAATGTTTTAAAATTTAAATGTACTTTATACAAAGATATATTTTTTAGCTCGCAGGCAATTTTGGAGTATAAAATAGAACGTGGATAAGCCGGCTTTGCCTTTTTAAAAGGTCAAACGCTGTCTTACTCCTTTAGTTTACTCCACCCTTGAGAGTTGTCCATACCTCAAGTCCTACCCTTTGCCTGCGAACTTAAGAATATATCTTTAACCTTATATCGAAAAATTTAGAATCCTAAAACTGTTCTAATCTCATCAAAAGAGGTAATGCCTTCTTTTACCCTCATTAATCCATCTTGTATAAGGGAACGAAAATTTTTTTGTTCCAAGTAATCTTTCATTTGAGCTTCTGAGGCGCCTTGAGCTACTAAATTTTTTAACTGGCTATCAAAAAAGATAAACTCATAAAGACCAATTCTTCCTAAAAATCCGGTAAATTGGCAATTAGCACAGCCTTTGGGATAATATAAAACTGCCTCTTTATCAATAGCAATCTCATATTTTTTAAACAAATTGAGCTGTTCTACAGTAATCTTTTTTTCTTCTTTACATTTTGGACAAAGTCTCCGTACCAATCTTTGCGCCATTGCCATATTAATGGTAGCAGATATATCTTCTCTTGAAATGCCTAAATTTGCAAGTCTAAAAACTGTTCCCAGTGAATCATTAGTATGAACGGTTGACAAAACAAGATGGCCAGTTAAAGCAGCTTGGATAGCGGTTTGCGCTGTATCATAATCACGAATCTCTCCAATCATCATAATATCCGGATCTTGTCTTAAAAGAGATTTTAAAGCGGTTTCGAAAGTATAACCACGTTCAGGGTCAATTTGTGTTTGAATAATACCTTTAAGCTTATACTCAATTGGATTTTCAACAGTGATGATTTTTGTTGTAGATGAGTCAAGTCGGGCAAGCATAGCATAAAGCGTTGTAGTTTTACCAGCACCTGTCGGCCCAGTAGTCAAAATCATTCCTGTTGACTTTCTTAATTCATCATAAATTAAAGGCAAAACTTCTTGCCTTATCCCCAATTCTTCAAGCTTGATAATTCCAATATCAGATCTTAAAAGCCTCATAACAACTGTTTCTCCGAATCCTCCAGGAATAATTGAAATACGTAAATCAAAAGATTTTTCTCCGGCAATAGTCGAAAACCTCCCTTCTTGAATTTCTTGATAGACGCCTATTTTCATTCCTGATAATTGTTTGATTTGGGCTACAAGTGGTAAATAAAGTTTCTTTGGTAGTTCAGCAATCTGATGCAAAACTCCATCGATACGATAACGAATGATAAAAGTATCTTTTTGTGGCTCAAGATGTATATCAGATGCTCTCATCAAAAACGCTGAAGCCACAGTCCATTGAATCATTTCTTCTAAAGAAGATTTCGCAAATTGCAACGATAAAACTTCCGGATTTAATTTTTCAGGTGTCAAATAATCTAAAATTTCAGAGTTAATTTTTAAACTATTTGATAGAAGCGCTACAACCGCCTGGCCATAGAGTTGTTCAATAAATCTAGCATCTCCAGCCACTCTTTGCACTTCCTCTAAAGAAGTTTCTCCTTCTAAAACTTTTAATAGTCCGTGCTGAAGCATTGTAATCATTCCTTGCTCAATAGCAGTTTTTCTTAATTCATAACTTGTCGCATCCTCCAAAATTAATTTTTCAATAACATCATCTACAGCAAACATCTCAAAAATACCAGTTCTTCCTTTATAACCAGTACCAAAACATTTTTCACAGCCTTTTGGTTTATAAACATTACCAATCTCAGAAGGCGGCGTTATTTTTGATTTTGGCGAAATTAACGAAAGAGCTTGATTAATAGCTTCTTTCATCTCTGGTGATAAAACATATTGCTCTTTGCAATAGGGGCACAATTTTCTTACAAGTCTTTGAGCAATAACCAAAGATAAAGCTGGAGGAATTAAGGTCTTTTCCACCATTAGATTTCTAAGTCGTGGCACAGCTCCGGCAGCATCATTTGTATGTAAAGTCGAGAAAACTAAATGTCCTGTTAAAGCGGCATTTATTGCCATATTTGCGGCATCAGGGGATCTAATTTCTCCGACCATAATGACGTCCGGATCTTGTCTAACTATAGCCGTAAGTCCCTTTTCAAAAGTATAACCTTCTTCGTTATTAACTTGAGTTTGCGATACTCCTTCCATCTGATATTCTATCGGATCTTCTATGGTAATAATTTTGATTTCTGGATTTTTGATAAATTCTATACAAGCATATAAAGTAGTAGTCTTACCTGATCCCGTCGGTCCTGTAGTTAAAATCATTCCATTAGGTTTTGAAATTTCTTTTTCAAGTAAAACTACTTGGGTCGGATGCATTCCCATTAGCTTTAAATCATATTTAGGCACTGAAACCCCAAGTAGCCTCATTACCACTGCCTCTCCTAAAGCGCCAGGCAAAATTGAAACACGAACATTGATATCCTTTTTTTCTTTGTCTGATTTTTCAATTCTTAAAGTAAATCGCCCGTCTTGATTTATATTTTGAATATTTAGTTTTAAATTAGATAATATCTTAATTCTAGAAATTATATAATGATGATGTTCCAAAGGAAAACGTACAACATCTTGCAACACTCCGTCAATACGAAATCTTACAGTCACTCCTTGTTCATATGGTTCAATATGAATATCAGTACATTCAGAAACAACAGCACCAATAAACATTTTTGTTAAAAAATCATTTACATTTTTGGATTCCTCTTTTAACTGTTCTTCGAGGGTTTTTATCGTATCGACCAAACCACTTTGCTCTTGCCAAGCTTTATAATCAATTAAAAAAATTCCCTCGACCGTATAAAGTGGAGGATGGTAAAGCTCATATAATCGCCAAGCTTTCTTTAAAGATGAGATTGAAGCCAACAAAAGAGTATAAGTTTTCTTTTGACTTTGGAGTTCATCTAAAAAAAGTTTTAGTTCTGGATTATCTGGATCAAAAGCCGCAATAAAAAACTTATCTCCTAATCGCTGGAGGATCGCCATTAATCCTTTGCGAGCGCGCGCAAGCGGCAAGTAAACAAGACTATCAATATCAATTGGCGCAACATCAAGATTAATATAAGGAAGATTAAGTGCTTGAGCTCTGGCTTTTGTAATTTTTTCTTCTTCTAAGCGACCGATGCCGCTTAAATATTCTATCCTTTTTTCTTCTAAAACTAAATCACTTTGACCAAGCTGAATAAACATATTTTTATTTTACATTTTAAATAAATAGAAGCAAGATTTTATACTCAATAGATAATTAAATAATACTTTGAAAGAATTATAAAAATGATATGTTCTGCATTGGAGCTTAACTTGTAAATTTAAAAATTTATTTAAATTTAGTTAATTATTTTTTAATTTTATTAAAAAATTAAGGAATGGGGAATTGAAGACAAAATTTTTTTATTTCTTTTTTTATTTTTTTAAGTTTTTTGTTTTGAGATATAACTTTTTTAAAATTTTTAAGATATAAATGAGTTTTATTTTTATCAGCAGGAAGGCGAAATGCGTTTATCTCGTTTAACACCTGATTTATCCAAAAGGCAATCTTTTTCATTTCTTTTTCTTTCATACCTCTAGTGGTAAGAGCCGGCGTTCCAAGCCTAATTCCGCTTGGATAAAAAGGAGAAGATTTTTCACCTGGAATGGTATTTTTATTAACTGTAATACCGGCAATATCTAAAGCTTCTTGAGCCAACACTCCAGCGCCTGAACCTAACAAATCAGTTAAGTCCATTAAAATCAAATGATTTTGAGTGCCATTACCGATTAATTTATATTTAAATTTTTTAAGTTCTTCCGCCAATACTTTGGCATTTTTAACAATTTGCGCTGCGTACTTTTTAAAAGAAATACTTGAGGCTTCTTTTAAAGCAACAGCAATGGCGGCAGTCTGATGATTATGCGGCCCACCACCAAGTCCTGGAAAAACCGCTGAATCAATCTTGCGTGGCAAATCAGGGTCTTTTTTTAATCCTTTTTTGGTAACCATTATAATTGCTCCGCGCGGTCCTCGTAAAGTTTTATGAGTAGTCGTTGTAATAATATGAACATATGGCACAGGAGATGGATGAACGCCACCGACAATCAAACCTGCAATATGAGCAATATCTGCCACTAAATAAGCTCCAACTTCATCTGCAATGCGAGCAAATTTTTCATAATGAAATTTTAAAGGATAAGCCGTTGCTCCCACCCAAAATAATTTCGGTCTATATTTAAGAGCCATCTTTCTTATCTCTTGATAATCAAAAAGATCTTCATCTGCCAATGTATCTTTGATGCTATATTGAACAGCTTTATAAAAAATTCCAGTAGCGGAAACTTTAAAACCATGAGTTAGGTGACCTCCAGCAAAAAGATGTTGTCCCATTACTATATCTTTAGGCTTACAAGTTGCCAAATAAACTGCCAAATTTGCTGGAGAACCACTATAGGGTTGCACATTCGCATAAGGTACTTTAAATAATTTTTTTGCTCTTTCTTGAGCTAAAGTTTCAATTTCATCTATAATATTGTTGCCGCCATAATATCTCTTTTTAGGATATCCTTCAGAATATTTATTAGTCAAAATAGAGCCCATCGCCTGACGAACAGCCAAAGAAGTAAAATTTTCCGAAGGAATCATTTCTAAGACTTCACTTTGTCGTTTCTTTTCTTTTTGAATTAAATAAAATATTTTCTTATCTATCTTTTTTAGTTGATTCATATAATATAATAAAAATATTTTTTAAAAAAATTTCATACACTTTATTTAAAAAAAATAATTTAATTTTAAAATAAAAAATTTAGTAAGTTAATTTTTTGTTTTTCTTTCTATAAAAATTTCATTTCGTCTAATGAATGATAAAAGTAAACTTTTAAGTCCAGGCACTGATAACTGTGTCCTATAATTTAACATTGCTTCATGTTTTTTTTCAAGCTCTTCAGGAGAAAGGGTAAAACTAACCCATTTATTATTTTTAAAAAGCTTGAGAGGAGGAATTAAAAAATCATTAGGACGAAAACGGTAAGGTTTAGGGAAAGCAACATAATGAATTAAATAACTTAAAAACAAAGTTTCTTTAGTTTGCAGTTGTAATAATAATTGGCCTAAAGTTTTGTGGTCTTTATCTAAATCTAATTCAGAAGGATAAATAATCATATTAGGAGTTATTTCGTGTGTAAACTTTTTAATGGCTCTAAAGATTTTAACCCTATTGGCAGCATTTTTGCTGTATTTATCTGGAAAATTTAAAAAAATAATATTATTGGTTTTTATTTTTAAAGTTTTGCAAGACTGGTAAAATTCTTTTAAACGAATATCTTTTGGTCCCCATTTTTCGCCTCCGCTGATTAAGATGATAAAAATATCGCAACCCTGTCGAGCTGCTTTAAATAAAAAACCACCGGCGGCGATTGTTTCATCATCAGGATGGGGACCAATAAATAAAATTTTTTTATCTTGAGGCGCTTTTAAAATTTGAAAATTGTTGATAATTGTTGAGACATTTTTTTGTCCTTTGATATTAAAGAAATTAAAAAATTTTCTTATTTTCCAAGGCAACATTTATTCTAGCTTTTGTTTTTTATGCAAAAACTTTATCTTTTAAAAATTAATCAACTATTTTATGTTTAGAAAATTTTGAAATAGTCGTCCTAATCAATATTAATATTCTATTTTGGTGCTTCTAAAAGGTAAAGAAAATTTAATAACATAAAAAATGAATTTACAATTTTTTAAA
>JBBIMT010000045.1:0-6548 GCA_037444265.1 bacterium | reverse complement strand
CTTTCCAGGTCCATCAACTAAAGATTGTGTTGCTGTATAACCATGTACAGTTGTCATCATTGCTTTAATTACTCCTGGATTTTCAGTTATTATAGCCAATAGAGGCGTGACAGCATTTGTTGTACAAGAAGCGTCAGAAGTAATTTTGGAAAGATTTCGATTAAATTTATCGTCATTGGTTCCAATTAATAAATGTTCCACATCTCCTTTGGCCGGGGCTGAAATCATTACTCTTTTTGCACCTGCTTCAAGATGCAATGATGCTCCTGGATAATCAGTGAAAAAACCTGTGCTTTCTATAACAACATCAATATCAAGTTCCTTCCAAGGCAAATTTCTTGGATCTTTTTCCTGAAACATTAAAATCCCTTTCCCTTCGACAATTAATTTCCCCTTAGCTTCAATTTTATTAAAAGAAATATTTTCTAATCTATATTGAATATCCTTTTTATATCTTCCATAAACAGTATCGTACTTGAGCAAATAAGCCATATTCTCTAAATCTCCCAAATCATTAAAAGCCACAATCTCAATCTCTTCTCTTTCAAAAGCTTGTTTAAAATAATTTCGGCCTATACGGCCAAACCCATTTATTGCGACGCGAATTTTGTTCATGATGAAAATTATTAAATTATTATTTTACCTTTAAATTTATTTTCGAAATAAATTTTCTTATTTTATTTATTTATTTTACCATAATTCTCTAAATTTTTCCTCAAAGAAGCATTCCATTTTTCAAGAGAAACATTTATTTTTTTATCTGGGTTAAAAACATTTTGCGAATCGAAAATCTCTTTAACTTTTATAAATAACTTTAACATTTCTTCAGAATAAAAAATATCCAAAAACGGCGCACATTGAATGCCATCACCATGCTCTCCAGAGGCTACACCTTTTAAAGAAGCTACTAAAGAATAAACGTCGTAAGAAAGTAAAGCAAGTTTTTTAAAATCGTCTTCGCTTTTAGTATTAATAATCGGACGAATATGAAGATTTCCGTCACCGGCATGCCCCCAAACAGAAAAAGTAAAATTATATTTTTCGAAAATTTCTTCAAGTTCTGCCAAATATCTAGGCAAAAATTCAGGTGCAACAGCCGCATCAAATTCTAAAGGCACAGCGCGAATATCTCCTTCCATTTGATTTATAACATGCGCTGCCGATGTTCTTAATTTCCAAAGTTCATTCTCTTTTGGGGGTTCTAAAGCTTGATTAGTGTCGTAAGCATAATTTTCCATTACATCATGGGCCTTTATTAAATAATCCAACACCTCATCTCGCGATTGTCCTTCAAATTCAGCGTATAAAATGATTTTAGGTAATTTTTCTGGTAAATCTTTTGTAAGTTCAGGATTAATTTTTCTGATGATTTTTTCAATATGTTCATCCACCATTTCAAGAGCAGAAGGGTTAAGTTTTAAAAGCTCCAAAACTGCTTCACTGGCTTTTTTTAAATCATCGAAATATCCCAACACGAGTCCTTCTTCAAAGGGTTTTTTTTGTATTTCAAAAGTAATTTCAGTAATCAAACCAAGTGTTCCTTGACTTGGAGAAAAAAGCGGAATTAAGGAAAAATCATTTTCATTCATTACATTCCATAAATCATATCCCGAAGAAATTTTTGTAGCATTTGGCTTATTTGAGTCTATAATCTCTCGATTTTTCTCTATAATTTCCTTTATCTGTTTATAGATACTACCTTCTAAGTCTTTCTGAGAAAATTTAGCCGCCAAATCGTTTTTATTTAATTTTTTAACTTCTATTTCTTTGCCATCTGCCAAAATAACTTTTAAAGCCCGAACCCATTTTTTAGTTGTCCCGTATTTCACCGCCTTGGTACCGCCGGCATTGTTGGCGACTACACCCCCTACTGAAGCAAAATCAGCCGAGGCTGGATTTATTGGAATCCATTTACCTATTTTTAATAATTCTTTCTGTAAAACGCCTAAAATAATTCCAGGCTCTACCCTAACGAAATCATCACCGATTTCTAAAATTTTATCCAAATACCCAGAAAATCTAACTATAATTCCTTCGTTAATTGCACCCCCTGTTAAATCAGTACCTTTACCTCGAGGAGTGATGGAAATTTTTTCTCCTCTTTCTTTTTGTTTTTTTACCCAATGTATTGTCAAAAATAAATCTTCTTTATTTTTTGGCAACAAAATTGCTTGAGGTCTAATTTCAAAAATACTTGCATCGTTTTTGTAATGATTTAAACTTGCCTCATCTAACAAAATTTCACCTTTAATATTTTTTTTTAATTCATCAAAATCCACCATAAAATTAAAAATTAATTTATAAAAAATTTCTTTTTTCAGTTAAAGAAGTTTTTTTATAGCCAATATAAAAGCAGCTAATTTTAATGATACATTATATTGTTTTTGAATTTCAAATAAATCATTAGCTGCTTTTTTCATCATTTCTTTAATTTCGCTAAAAAATCTCTTTTTATCCCAATGTTCATTTTTTAAATTTTGTTGCCATTCTAAAAAACTTCCTATTACCCCTCCTGAATTTGCCAAAATATCAGGTATAACTAAAATCTTTTTCTTTGATAAAATTTGTTCGGCATTAAAAGTCACAGCGCCGTTTGCCATCTCCAACACAACTTTTGCTTTAATATCCCCAACATTATTTTCGTTTATGACATTTTCTAAAGCCGCTGGAATTAAAATATCAACATTTAGTTTCAATAAATCATCGTTAGAAATTTGCCCATTGCCACTATAATCACAAACACTGCCTATACAATAACAATGCGCGATCATTCCTTTTAATCTCCTACATTTTGAAACAAGCGGAATATTCAATCCCGCTTGCGCGAAAACTCCGCCTTTTGAATCAGAAACCGCCACTATTTTATACCCCTTTTCAAACAAAAATTGAGCAATATGCTCGCCGACATTTCCAAATCCCTGAATCGCTACAGTTAAAATATCAGAATTCAAACTTTGAGAAAATCGTTCTAAAATTACACTACCGCCATATCCGGTCGCTTCATCTCTGCCTTCTGAACCTCCTTTTTCGATAGGTTTTCCTGTAAAAGCAGCTGGCATTGGCTTACCAGCTATGCGCGAATATTCATCTACCATCCAAGCCATAATTTGAGCATTTGTATTTACATCAGGAGCTGGTATATATTTATGAGGACCAATAAAATCAAAAAACTCTCTAACATATTGGCGAGAAAGTTCTTCAAGTTTTTTTTCGCTTAGTTTTTTTGGATCAACTTTAACCCCTCCCTTTGCTCCTCCGTAAGGCAATGAAGCTACCGCATTTTTAAAAGACATTAGCATGGCCAGAGCTTTAACTTCTTGTAGATTAGTTTCAGGATGAAACCGAATACCGCCTTTATAGGGACCTAACTTATTATTATGCCAAATAAGATAAGCAGGAATTTTTTTTTCTTTTTTATCATCGCCCTTTATGATAATGTCTTTTTTAAAAATATTTTGCGGTTGTTTCAAGGAAAAAACTAACTCTTTTTTTAAACAAAGAATTTGAGCCGCACTTTCAATATAACGCTCAACGCTTTGTAAAAATTGATTTATCATTTATAAATTTTTGAAATAAATTTTTAAATCTTCAAAGCGCATTAAAAGGCCTCCAAAATTTATAGATTGTCATTATTTAATGTAGCAACTTTAAAGAATGAAGTGTGCAACAAAATAATATAAGTGCTAATATTGAAGCATTTAAATTTCTATATTTAAGAGTTTTGCTAATCTTGGCTTGTCAAAACCAATAACAATTTGTCCATCAATATCGATTACTGGAACACCGAATTGTCCAGATTTTTCAACCATTTCTTGAGCTTTTAGCTGATCAGCTGCAACATTAAAATCTTCAAAAGGAATATTGTGTTCTCTTAAGAAATCCTTCGTCATTTCACAATATGGGCAGGTAGGTGTAGAATAGATTGTGACTTTCATATTTTTTAAAAATTACTGATTATTAAATACTAATCTTTAAACAACTTTTTAAATTTTATCACAAAAATTTTTTTTTGCAAAATTATTTCATTTTAAATTTCAAAATATCAGCTAAAAAACAGAAGCTGTAAAAAACTTCGTTTCCTGAAGTTGTATTCTTTGCATAATTTTAAAAAAAAGAAAAAGCCTTTACTTGGGGCTTTTATGATAATAGAGGGTTCATAAGTTAAAATAATTTTTCCCTTTTAGTTGCCCTACATATGAAAAAGTTTATCACGCGAACTTTTTCAAAAACGCGAACCCTTAAAGCGGGTCATTCTTTTATAAATCCGTTCTGGAATTTATAAGTCGACCATCTTTACTATAACACCATTTTTAAGCTAAAACGCTTAAAAATTAGTGTATAGAAAGGAGGTGATCCATCCGCAGATTCCCCTACGGAAACCTTGTTACGACTTATGCCCTCTCACTGGTTTTGCCGTGGTTCCCCTTATATGGGGCGCTTCAGGCACCACCAGCTCGCTTGCATTGACGGGCGGTGAGTACAAGACCCGAGAACGTATTCAACGCACTGTGGCTGACGCGCGTTTACTACCGATTCCGACTTCATGAGGTCGAGTTGCAGACCTCAATCCGAACTGAGCGACGGTTTGATGGGATTTGCTCCGCCTTACGGCTTCGCGACCCATTGTCCGTCGCATTGTAGCGCCTGTGCCGCCCAAGGCATAAGGGCCATGCTGACTTGACGTCATCCCCTCCTTCCTCCCACTTAAGGCGGGCAGTCCCCTGTAACACTTGTAATACAGGGCAAGGGTTATGTTCGTTACCGGACTGAACCGAACACCTCAAGGCACGAACTGACGACAGCCATGCAGCACCTGTTCCAGCCTTCTTGCGAATTTCTCCTGTTTCCAGGAGATAGGACGCTGGAATGTCAAGCCTTGGTAAGGTTCTTCGCTTGTTGTCGAATTAAGCCAGACGCTCCACCGGTTGTACGGGTCCCCGTCTATTCCTTTGAGTTTTAGCCTTGCGGCCGTACTACCCAGGCGGAAGGCTTAACGCGTTAGCTTCGCCACCGAAAGGGTCGACACTTCCGACAGCTAGCCTTCATCGTTGAGGGCGTGGATTACACGGGTATCTAATCCGTTTTACTCCCCACGCTTTCGTCCCTCAGTGTCAGAACTATCCCAGCAAGCTGCCTTCGCCTTTGGCGTTCCCCACGGGATCAACGGATTTCATCCCTACTCCGTGAGTTCCGCTTGCCTCTGATAGTCTCAAGCTTTTAAGTATCTCTTGCATTTTTCGCGTTAAGCGCGAATCTTTAACAAGAGACTTTAAAAGCCACCTACGGACCCTTTACGCCCAGTAAATCCGGATAACGCTTGGGGCCTCTGTCTTACCGCTCCTGCTGGCACAGAGTTAGGAGCCCCTTATTCTCCTGCTACACTCAATCCGCCAAAGACGGACTTGTTCGCAGGCAAAAGCCGTTTACACTCAAATGAGCTTCTTCCGGCACGCGGCGTCGCTCCCTCAGGCTTTCGCCCATTGGGGAAGATTCTCGACTGCAGCCGTCCGTAGACGTGTGGGCAGTGTCTCAGTCCCACTGGTGGGGAACACCCTCTCAGGCCCCCTACCCGTCATCGCCTTGGTAGGCCATTACCCTACCAACTAGCTGATAGGCCGCACGCCCCTCTCAAACCGCCGGAGCTTTACACTGTTTACACAGTGACTATCGGGTATTAGCCTTGCTTTCGCGAGGTTATCCCCGAGTTTGAGGTAGGTTACGTACGTGTTACTACCCCGTTTGCCGCTAACATAATTACCAACAATCAATTACCAACCTTCAATTGAATTAATTTTTTAGAATATACGAAATTTCTTAAATAAAGGCAGAAACTGGAAGTTGGTGATTATGTCCGCTCGACTTGCATGCCTTATCCACGCCGCCAGCGTTCATCCTGAGCCAGGATCAAACTCTTGATAAGAAGGAATATGTAGGACAACTAAAAAGGAAAAAAACTATCTCGACAACTTAATATCTTGTTAGCTTGATTATTAAATTGTTAAAGGGCAAAAACTAAATTTACCTTTTTCAACCCTGAGAGGTAATATAATTCTAGTCAGAAAATTTTTAATGTCAATAGGAGAGGTCCGACCTCCACCTTAAATAGGATAAAGTCCAATCAAAGAACCTATGAAAAAACAAAAACAATAAAATAGTATAACGGCAGTATTTTTATTAGTCTTGTTTTAATAAATTCAAAATAATCAATCCTTTTTTTATTAAATAAAAGCGCGAAGACCAAACCCAGAAGCGATATAAAAAATATAAACACCAATACCACCAAGATTGAAAATATAAAGAAATAAAGATTGAATAAAATCATTATTAAAAGAATAGAAATAATCAAAAGCGCCCCATCTATCTTTTCCTGGAATGCCATTATACTTTATATCTACAATATGCGCTAAAACTATCCAAAGCATCGCCAAAACCTTTATTGCGTCAAGACCAATAATTCTTTGATGCTTATTTTTCATAAATTTATTTCTATTTTAAAAAAACTTTAAAGAAATCAAAAAATTTATTTAATCATCAAAGTCTAACCTATA
>JBBIMT010000044.1:0-6758 GCA_037444265.1 bacterium | reverse complement strand
TTTAGTATTGATTGGATATTATATTTTTAGAATTTTTAGAGAATTACCGGATTTTAGATGGTTGATAACTTTTTATTTGATGATTGTTTTGGCAGGGTTTTTAGTTCCATTTTCTTCTATACTGCTCTTTTTACTTTTCCTTTTAGTAATTTTTGCTTCGCTTTTGCTTAAAGAAAGTGCTGGATTTAAATTCTCTTTAAATCAAGAAATTGTTGGGGTGTTTGGAGGGATTTTGATGCTTGTGGTGATTTTAGCTTTTGTTTTTAGATTTTTTGCCGCTTCTTATTATTTTACGAAAGCTGCTTTAATGAAAGATAGCGATACTAAAAACGAATCTTTAAAAATTGCGCTGGCAAAAAATGCCATAAGTTTTAATCCTTATAATCCTTTGTATATTCAACAATATTCAGCTTATTTGTTTAATAAGGCTAAAGAAAAGACTTTCAGCGCAAACCCGGATTTCAATCAAATCGGGTCTTTAATTCAAGCAGCAATTGAAAGTGCAGCATCACTGGAAAATCAATATAAAGATCGGGCGGTTTTTAAATATTATTTAGCCTCGCTTTATTCTGATGCAAGGATCTACGCTGATAAACCAGAAGATTTTTTAGATACTGCAGAAAAATTTGTTCAAGAAGCCATTAAACTGGCGCCCAGAAATGTTATTTATAAAAGTTTTTTAGGTGATATTTATTATTTTAAAGCGTTAATTAAAAAAGAAAAAAAGGAAGAACGCGAATTTAATAATTTTTTGGAAAAAGCACAAAGCGCTTATCAAGAGGCGCGAGCGATGGTTTCTTTTTACGCGCCAGCTTATTTTGGTCTTGGGCAAGTTTATGAGCAAAAATTTTCTTTAGAAGACGCTAAACAAAATTATGCCATTGCCGTTCAGCTTGATTTTAAAAATATTGATTATCGCTTTAATTTAGCGCGAATTTTATATAATATCGCAGTTAATAAGCTTGATACGATAAATTCTGATGAATGGAAGCAGGCGAAATTTTATTTAGAAGATATTTTAAAAGTAGTTCCTAATTACTCGAATGCGCTTTATACTTTGGCGCTTATGTATGAAAAAGAAGGGGAGATCGTAAGAGCAAAAGAAAATTTAAAGAAACTTTTAGATCAGCTCCCCGAAGGAAAACAGAAAGAGGAAATCAAGGCAAAGCTTAATGCAATGTGATCTTGATATTTCGATATGTCGATATTATGTAAAGTTAAATTTTGATTTTATTTTATTTGAGCTAAAAAAATTTCTTTTGTAAGCTCGTATTTTGAAAATTTTTATCTCTTTTTTTATTTTTTCATTAATTTGACGCAACTTTTGATAATTAATATTTTGATCATAGCCTAAAGCAATAATATCTGGTTTGATTTTTTTGATAATGTTATAATTGGCTATTTTTTTTAAATCATTATCGCCTAAAATCACTTTATTGATATATTTTAATGACTCTAATATTTTTTGTCGTTCTTTTTCTTTAAAAAGAGGTGGATGGTTTTTCTGTTTTTTATATATCGTATCGCGTGTTAAACAAAGAATTAAATAATCGCCTAAAGTGGCGGCTTTTTTTAAAAAATAAATATGGCCAGGGTGAATTAAATCAAAAGAACCAAACACAAGAATTTTTTTCATCGTCAATTATCAAGGTCGGACCTCGAGGCCGGACCTTGAAATGTATGAAATGTAGTTATTTAATAATTACTTTTTCAATAATTGCATCTTCCTTAGGGCGATCGTTTTTGTCTGTTGGTAAATTTTCAATTTTTTCAACGATATCCATTCCATTTATAACTTTCCCAAAAACAGTATGCTTGCCATCAAGCGATGGATAACTTTGTGCAGTTAAAATGAAAAATTGGGATCCGTTAGTATTTGGCCCAGCATTTGCCATAGCTAAAACTCCCCTAACGATTTTATGTTGATTAATTTCATCTTCAAAAGTATATCCAGGACCGCCAGTGCCATCATTTAAAGGATCATCATCTTTGGAATTGGGGTCACCGCCTTGAATCATAAATCCTTTGATTACGCGATGAAATTTTGTGCCATTATAAAAATCATTTTTTGCCAGTTTTAAAAAGTTTTCAACGGTTTTTGGTGCATCTGCTTTAAATAACTCTAAAGTGATATCGCCAAAATTAGTTTTTAAAGTAACAATTGGATTTGGTTCTGAAAATTTCTCGGGCCTTTTAATAACCACCAAAACTATAAAGGCTATGATAATAAAAAAACTAATTAAAAAAAGTTTTAAAACTTTCATAATAAAATTTTTATAAAGCAAGACTTTTTTGCCTTGCTTTCTTTTAAATTGTTATTAAATATTAAATAATTCTTTGGCGTTTGAAGTGGTTTGATTTTCGACTTCTTTTAAAGAAATGCCTTTGATATCAGCGATTTTTTGGGCTATAAATTTTACATTTAGCGGCTCGTTTCTTTTTCCTCTATGTGGAACAGGGGATACATATGGAGAATCAGTTTCAACCATTATTTTATCAAGCGGAAGTTTTCGAATCAAAAATTCATATTCAGGGGCGAAAGTTATTACTCCCGTAAAAGAAACTAAAAAGCCAAGATTAAATAATTTTTGCGCTTCTTCGAAAGTACCGCTAAAAAAATGAGAAACGCCGTTTAATTTTTCTCCATTGCGCCAATTGCTAAATTCAGATTCTAAAATTTTTAAAATATCTTTTAGGGCATTACGATTATGAATAATTATTGGTTTATTTATTTTTTTTGCTAAATGGATTTGCTTTAAAAATACCTCTTTTTGTAGCGCTTTAAATTCTTCAGTAGTGTCGTTTGAGTAATCAAGCCCCACTTCTCCAATCGCCACAACCTTTTTAATTTTTGCTAGTTCCTCGTATTTTTTTTCATCAAATTTTTCAGCGCGAGATAAAAATTCGATTTCTTCTTTACCTACTTTCTCTTTTATTTTTTGATTTTTTAAATGTACTGGATGCAGTCCTATAGCAGCATAGACCCCATCGTATTTTTTTACATAATCAATCGCTCTTAAACTAGTATCATATTGCGTTCCAACTATAATCATTTTTATTCCTTCTTTTAAAGTCCGTAATATAACTTCATCTGCGTCGTCTTTAAAGGCATTAAAGTTTAAATGGCAATGAGTGTCAATAAGCATGTATATTAGAAAATTTAAAAATGCTAACTATTAAAATTAATCTTAAAGGCCCGTTAATTTTAAAGGCCCGACCTCGATGGTGAAAGTAAATAATCTTCTTTTATATCATTAAATTTGATTTGTCGGATATTGATTTTTTTCTTAATTAACGATTCAAATTTTTTTACTAATTTTTCGATTTCTGATTGCTTTTTCACTATTAAGAGCGCTTTTTGATTTGGTTTTAATCCTAATTTTTTGCGTTTATTTTGCATATCCCGTAATAAATCTCTTAACTGTCCTTCTTCTATTAAAGCTTCATTTAAAGTTGTGTCTAATTCAACTTTGATATTAGAAGAAGTGCTTTTATTTAAAACAATTTCCTTTACATTTAATTCCTCTTTTATTAGTTGAATAAGTTCTTCATTGAAAATGTTTAAATTTTGTATCCAGATAGAAAGTTTGTTTAAAGGCTGTCTGACTTTAATGTTTTTTTCTTTTCTTTGTTGCATCCCCAAACTTGTAATTTCCCTCGTAATGGCCATTGCTTCAATTATTTTTTCTTGAGAAGAGATATTTTTTAATTTAGGCCAATCTTCAAGATGAACGGATATTGAAGCTTTTTTGCTTGAATATTTTTTTAATTCCTGAAATACTTTTTCAGTGGTAAAAGGGATAAAAGGCGCCAGCATTTTATTTAAATGCCATAACACTGAGTAAAAAACTTCAGGTTCTTCAGGGATAATTTCCCGAGATCTTCTTAAGTACCATTGTGAAAAGTCTAAAATTGTAAAATCCTGAATTGCGCGCGCTGCAGAAGTAATTCTATAATTTTTTAAATTTTCGCTCACATCTTTAAGTAGTTTAAAGAATTTAATTTTTATCCATTGATTTAAAACTGTGAGTTTTTTGTTTTGATAAATAAAATCAGGATTTAATTTTTTTGATGGTGGGTAAAGATTTAAAAAGTTAGAGATATTTAAATAAGTTAATAAAAATCTTCTTAAAGAATGAGAAATTATTTTTTCATCGTACCTTTTGGCGGTGCCTGGAGTAGATATACTGAAGAAAAACCATCTTATACCATCTGCGGAAAATTTTTTTATCGCTTCGTCAGGACTAACAATATTGCCAAGTGATTTAGACATTTTTTGTCCTTTAGCATCTAAAATGTGTCCAAGCGAAATAACATTTTTATAACTTGGGCCCAAATTAAGAGCAGTTGATACTGCGTGCAAAGTATAAAACCAACCACGTGTCTGATCTATGCCTTCAGCGATATAGTCAGCAGGGAAAGGAATAAGTCGGCTTAAATTTTTTATTTTTAATTTTTTATTTTTTTGAGACTTGAAAATTTCAAATGGAAAATGAACTTGCGCTAGTGGCATTGCTCCGGAATCAAACCAGACATCAGCAATTTCTTCAACTCTAGTCATTAGCCCGCTACAGTTGCTACAGCGTAAGATAATTTTATCAATATAAGGTCGGTGAGGATCAAATTCTCCTTTTTTGTTAAGAGGATAAATTATTGGTCTCAATTTTCGCCAAGAACCTAATTTTAAACGACTCTTTTCATTAAAAGTAATAGTTTCGTTGTGATTTAAATTCAAAAGAGCACTTTCAGCCATCCAAATAGTATCACCGTGACTGACTATAAGAATTTTCTTATTTTTGTATTTTTTATTTATTTCTTCAATAAAATTTAAAATCCTATTTCGTACTTCAAAGCGCGATTCGCCACCTTCTGGTTTTTTGAAATAAAAATCATCATAATTTTCAAAAAATTTTCTCCAATTTTCAATCGGTCCTCCATCGAAAACTCCAAAATTTATCTCATTTAAACGACTATCATAATAAATTGGCGCTTTTACGATTTTGCTGACAATTTCAGCGGTTTGGCGGACACGCAAAAGCTCTGAAGCGAATATC
This sequence comes from bacterium, assembly GCA_037444265.1. Taxonomy (GTDB): domain Bacteria; phylum Patescibacteriota; class Minisyncoccia; order 2-01-FULL-47-10; family JBBIMT01; genus JBBIMT01. The sequence goes on along the minus strand of JBBIMT010000044.1, from coordinate 1,704 downwards.
AAGTCTATTTTTTCTTTTTTTAATTGTTTGGCAGATTTTTTGGATTGAAGATATCCTTTTTTTGTTAAAGGATTATAAAATTTTTCAGGTACAGAACTGCTGACAATTTGGTTTTGATTACTTAAAGCTTGTCCATGACGCATAAAATATAATGTATTTTTAAAAAAGTTTTTTTCTTTTAGTTCTTCATAAGAACTTAAGACTTCAATATGGCTGCATTGGCGACAAGTCCAAATTGGTAAAGGGGTGCCCCAATATCTTTTTCTTGAAAAAGCCCAATCTTTAACTTCTTTTAGCCACGCACCAAAACGACCATTTTTTAAATAAGGTGGATGCCAATTGATTTTTTCATTATTTATTAAAAGTTTATCTTTTAATTTTGACATAGTGATAAACCAGGAATTTTGAGCAAAATAAAGTAGAGGACTTTTACATCTCCAACAAAATGGATATTCATGAAGATATTTTTTTTCTTTATATAAAAGTTTTTTTTGTTTGAGATCCTGAATGATTAAGGGGTCAACATCTTTGACAAATTTACCGCTCCAAACTGAAACATCGTCTATAAACTTACCTTGAGCATCAATTGTTATTAAGATAGGTAAGTTTTCTTTTTTTGATAATTCCATATCTTCTACACCAAAAGCCGGCGCAATATGGACAATACCTGTGCCTTCACTGGCTGATACAAAATCACCGGCAACGACTTTATAGGCCGGTTTATCAGGTTTAATAAAGGTATAAATCGGTTCGTATCTTAAATCTATAAGATCAGCTCCTTTATAACCATCTATAACATCAAAATTACCTTCTATGTTTTTTAAAGTTTCGCGGGCTAAAATAAAAGCTTCATTAGTAGATGGGAAAAGAATTTTGGCATATTCAAGATTTTTATTGACTGCCAGCGCCACATTAGCTGGCAAGGTCCAAGGAGTAGTCGTCCAGACTAAAAAATATTCATTTTCACGGCCTTGAATTTTAAATTTCACAAAAATAGATGGCTCTTCGATCATTTTATAACCTTGCGCGACCTCATGAGAAGATAAAACGGTGCCACAACGAGGACAGTATGGTGCTACGCGAAAACTTTTCTCAAGCAGACCTTTTTGATGAAAACGACTAATAATCCACCATAAAGATTCAATATAATTTTTCTCGTAAGTAATATAAGCATTTTTTGTGTCAATCCAAAATCCGATTCGTTGAGTGAATTTTTCCCATTCCTTTTTATATTTCCAAACTGATTTCTTGCATAATGCGTTAAATTTATCAATTCCAAATTTTTCGATTTCTTTTTTTGATTTAAATCCCAATTTTTTTTCGATCTCAAGTTCAACAGGTAATCCATGCGTGTCCCACCCAGCTTTACGGGCAACAAAACGACCGCGCATTGTTTGAAAACGAAGTATAATGTCTTTAAACACTCTGGCTAAGACATGATGTAGGCCAGGAAGGCCATTGGCTGTTGGCGGTCCTTCGTAAAATATAAAAGGCTTTCCCCTTGCAGTTTTTTTAAGAGATTTTTCAAAAATTTTATTTTTTTGCCAGAATTTTAATATTTTTTCTTCAGATTTAACAAAATCATCAATCATAATTTTGAAAATATACCATAAAATTTATTAAAAGTCTACCATTGACAAAATTTGGGACTTACGAAGTCCCAAATATTGAAAATGAAGTATTTGTCAATTACAATTGTTGTCG
>JBBIMT010000043.1:0-6778 GCA_037444265.1 bacterium | reverse complement strand
TTTGAAATTTGAAATTGATCTAAATATTAAAAATTTGTCCTTTAAATGTAGTCCAGTTAAACAATTTGATTTTTTAATTTGATCTAAAGTACCTTCAAAGACAACTTGCCCCCCTTTTTTACCTCCTTCAGGCCCAAGCTCAACGATCCAATCAGCTGATTCAATGGTCTGACGATCATGTTCAACTACTACGACGGTGTTTTTTAAGTCCCGTAAACGAAACAAAGTTTTTATCAATCGTTCCTGGTCAATTTGGTGAAGTCCGATAGAGGGCTCATCTAAAATATATAAAACCCCTGTAAGACCTGAGCCAATTTGAGTAGCTAAATTGATTCTTTGCCCCTCGCCTCCAGATAAAGTTTTTGACATTCTATCTAAAGTTAAATATCCTACTCCAACCTCATTTAAGAATTCAAGTCTTTTTATAATTTCACTTAAAATAGGTTTTAAAATTTCTCTTTCTTGATGAGTAAAAATATTAATCTCGTTTTTGACTTTTGTAAAAAATTGATAACAGGTAGCAATATCCATTGCAGCTATATCGGCGATAGAGTAATTTAAAAATTTAACCGCTAAAAACTCTTTTTTCAACCTTTTGCCATCGCATAAGGAGCATTTTTTCTCAATTAAATAATTAGCGATTTCTTCCTTAATATAGGGAGAATCTGTTTCAAAATATCTTTTTTGCAAATAAGGAATAATGCCTTCAAAATCTTTATTACCATACAAAATTATTCTTTTGAATTCATTTTTAAGTTTTTTAAAAGGTATATTAAGGGGAAAATTTAATCTCTTTGAAAGCTTTTGTAATTGATACCAAAACCAAGATTGTTTTTTAATTGGCGAAGCAAAATCAGATAAAGGTTTGATTGCGCCGTTCATCAAAGATAAGGATTGGTCTGGAATAATCATCTTTTCATCGAATTCTAACTTAAATCCAAGTCCATTACAGGCAGGACAGGCACCTTGAGGATTATTGAAAGAAAATGAACGAGGTTCAATTTCCGGTATGCTAATTTTACAAAAATGGCAACTCAATTTGCTTGAATAAATTTTTTCTATCTGATTTTGGCCAGAATCTATTATAGTCACTAAAACGCCATTGCCTGCTTTTAGTGCTACCTCTACCGAATCAGTTATGCGTGTTTTTTCTTCCTTTAAAGCTGATTGAGATATTTTTGGTGATGGTACAATCCAGCGATCAACTATTATTTCAATATTATGTAATTTATATCGTTCCAGATGAAGTTTAAGCGCCTCTTCAATTAAATAAATTTTTTTATCAATGCGAACTCTAATAAATCCTTGATTTTTTACTTCTTGAAGGATTTCGCGATGTTGGCCTTTTTGATAAATTACAATCGGAGCCAAAATCATTATTTTATTTCCAGGTTTTTCTTGGAAGATTGAGTCAACTATTTGATCTACAGTCAGTTTGGAAACAAGACGTCCACAATTGTAACAATGAGGCTTACCAACTCTGGCAAATAAAAGCCTCAAATAATCGTAGATTTCAGTGACTGTACCTACAGTTGAGCGGGGATTTGCTGAAAGTGTTTTTTGTTCAATGGCAATTGCCGGTGAAAGACCTACTATTGACTCTACATCAGGTCTTTCTAATTGACCCAAAAACTGCCGAGCGTAAGATGATAAGCTTTCAATATACCTTCTTTGTCCTTCAGCGTATAAAGTATCAAAAGCCAAGGAACTTTTTCCAGAACCAGAAACTCCCGTGATTACAACCAACTTAAACTTGGGGATTTTAAGAGAGATGTTTTTTAAATTATGGACTTTTGCTCCTTTGATTTTTATATGTTCCATGATAATATTAAAATAAATATTACAAAATTGTGTTATTATACAATTTTTTTATGGTAAATTCAACCATATTAGAACGATTAATATTACTTACAATTATCTATTACGATTCATTAAATAAACCCCTGACCAGCTTTGAAATTTGGAAATATTTAATTAAACCCAGTAGTCTTCGCGCTTTAGACACTTTTGAGCAAATGTTTAAATGCTCTTTATTTGATGTCATTGACACGCTTGAAAAATCAATATATTTGAATAATTTAATAAGCCAAAGAAATGGTTTTTATTTTTTAAAATATCGAGGCGATGAATTTTTTCATTATGGTATAAAGATTCAAAAGATTTGCGCGCAAAAAATAAAAAAAATTAGGCGTTATATAAATTTAATAAAATATCTTCCCTTTGTTAGAGCTATTTTTTTATCTGGGTCTGTCGCAATGGGATATGCCACTGAAAGAAGCGATTTGGATGTTTTGATAGTTGCTAAAAATAGAAGAATTTGGTTAGTTAGAGCAATGACAGCAGGTGTTACTTTTTTATTTGGTATCAAAAGAATGTCTGATGAACTTTCTCAATATAAGGATAAAATATGCTTAAATCATTTTATTACTACGGAATCGCTTTCAATTCCTTTTCAAAGTATTTACACTGCTCAAATTTACGCAAGACTTTTACCGCTTTATGATGAAGGTAATTATTTCGAAAAATTTTATAAAAAAAATCAATGGCTTAAAAATTATTTAATCAATTATAAAATATTTATGGAAAGCATAGAAGCTACTTTTAAAGGAAATGAAAAAACTCCTTTTTTTAAAAAAATTTTTGAGATGTTGTTTGAAATTTTTGATTTTTTTTGTGGCAATTTGATTAAAAAAATCCAAATTTGGCTTATCAAAAGAAATCCTAAAACTTATCAAAGCGGCGGTAGAATTATTTTTAACGATCACATGCTTGAGTTCCACCCAAATTCGAAAGAAAAAGACATAATTGAAAATTATAATAAAAAGATTTTAGAGTTTAATTTTGATAGATCTTTTTGCGAAACTGATTCTGGTTTAATTAAATAAATATTTTTTTTAAAAAACAAAAAGGGGCTGTTATGTTAACCAGCCCCCGATAACGGCTTCTAACTATACGACTAAAAAAATCGGCTTTAACTTTAAATAGGATTGGCTCTCATCGGAAGAGCCAATAGCATCTTCCTGCTCCCTGTCGCTGGCGTTGTTATTTTACTTGCGCTTGTTTTTGCTTCATACCCCTCTTGGTTAAAAAAATTATCGCTTCTTGCGATTATAAGCGAGCTTTGCGCTAACAAGGGTGCAAGTAAAATTAACGCTACAGCGACGAAAAAAATAACCTTACTCATCTTTTCCTCCTTTTTTTGATATCCGTCCGTTATTCGATATCTCACCTCCTACTTAAAAAATTTAAAGAACATTTTCCGAAAAAATCACCTCCTTAATTTAAGAGATTAAATTGTAATTTAAATTATATCCCTATTTTTTTAAAAGTCAATAAAAGGTGACTAAGAGTTATCCACAAAAGAAATTTTTATCAAAGAATATATTACCGAGAATTTGTTCAAAAAATTTAGATAAAATGAAAAAATAAATTTTTTGATTTATTGTTTATTTTCTTGGGACTTCGTTGGTTTTATCTAGTAAAATTTGCCGCTTTGTTTGATAAATTTTTTTATTCATAATAATAAAAAACTCTTGACAGGTTTTTTTTTATGACTAAAATTAGCAATTAGATATATGAATTGCTAATTAAGGTAAAAAATGAAAAAATAAATAAAGAAAGAGATAGATGCAATATAAACTTAATTTAATAAATAATAATTAACTTTTAAGTTGACTGTTCAATTTTAAATTTTGAATAGTCAACGAATTTGAGGCAATGAAATTAAGACCGCTTGAAGATAGGCTGATTATAGAGCCCTTAAATGAAGGTGAGAAAACAAAGTCCGGTATTTATTTACCAGATACCGCGAAAGAAAAACCAGAACAAGGAAAGGTTATCGCTGTTGGCCCTGGAAGGTTTGATAAAGATGGGAAAAGAATCCCAATGGAAGTGAAAAAGGGAGATAAGGTTTTATTTACAAAGTATGGACCAAACGAAATAAAGGTGGGAGAAAAAGAGTATTTAATTGCTAGACAAGATGATATATTAGCAATTATTGAAGAATAAAAGATAAAAATTAAAAAATTATTTTCCAATTTTTAATTATTAGTGGTTTTAAAAATATAATTAAAAATTGGAAAAAATGAAAATATGCCTAAACAAGTAATTTTCCATGAAACCGCGCGTCAAAAAATCTTCAAAGGCGTTGAAAAGTTAGCTAACGCCGTGCGCGTTACTTTAGGCCCTAAGGGTCGTAACGTATTATTGGATAAAGGCTTTGGCGTGCCAACAATTACCAACGACGGCGTAACAATCGCTAAAGAAATTGAATTAAAAGATAAATTAGAAAATCTTGGCGCGGAAGTTATTAAAGAAGTGGCTTCAAAAACCAACGATATTGCTGGTGATGGAACAACAACCGCTACTATTTTGGCTCATGCTATTACACGAGAGGGTTTTAAAAATATAGCTGCTGGAGCAAATCCGATGGAAATTAGAAAAGGAATTGAAAAGGCGGTAGCAAAAGTTGTTGATGCATTAGATAAAATCGCAATAAAAATTAAAGGAGATTCCGAGAAGATAGCGCAGGTAGCCACTATTTCCGCTCAAGATGAAAAAGTTGGTAAATTAATAGCTGAATTAATGGAAAAAGTAGGCGAGGAAGGCGTTATTACTGTGGAAGAATCTAAAACTTTCGGATTAGATAAGCAATTAGTCGAAGGAATGAAATTCGATGAAGGATATGTTTCTCCTTATATGATTACAGACCCAGAAAAAATGAAAGCGGAATTAAAAGAGCCGTATATTTTAATTACTGATCAAAAAATTTCTTCTATCAAAGATATTTTGCCTTTACTTGAAAAAATTGTAGCAAGCGGTAAAAAAGATATGCTTATTATTGCAGACGATGTTGAAGGAGAAGCACTGGCAACATTGGTAGTCAATAAAATCCGCGGTGTCTTTAATGCCGTGGCAGTTAAAGCACCAGGATTTGGAGATCGGAAAAAAGCTAATTTAGAAGATATTGCGGTATTGACTGGAGGAGAGGTAATTTCATCAGAGAAAGGTTTGAAATTAGAGAATACAGACTTAAATATGTTAGGCGAAGCCGGTAGAGTGATTGTTACTAAAGAAAGCACTACTATTGTTGATGGAAGAGGTTCAAAAGATGCAATTCAAAAGCGAATTGCTCAAATTAAAGAACAATTAAAAACATTAGAATCAGAATTTGATAAAGAAAAAACCCAAGAAAGATTAGCTAGACTTTCAGGTGGTGTGGCTATTATCAAAGTGGGAGCAGCAACTGAAGTTGAACAAAAAGAAAAACAACATCGTGTAGAAGATGCTATTCAAGCAACAAGGGCTGCTGTTGAAGAAGGTATTGTGCCAGGCGGTGGAGTTGCTTTGCTTCGTGCCCAAAAGGCCCTAGATCAACTGAAATTAAAAAACGACGAGGCTGTCGGAGTGGAAATTGTTAGAAAAGCTTTAGAGGAACCTATAAAACAAATTGCTTTCAATGCCGGAGTCGAAGGATCAGTAATCGTTGAAAAAATCAAAGAGAAAGATAAAGTTTCTTTCGGCTATAATGCCGCTACTGGAGAATTTTGCGATTTAATTGAAGCTGGTATTATCGATCCTAAAAAGGTAACCCGGTCAGCCTTGCAAAATGCTGCGTCAGCAGCTTCTATGTTATTGACAATGGAAGCTGTAGTCGCTGATTTACCAGAAAAGAAAGAAAAAGAAAGCGCTCCAGAAATGCCTGAGATGTAATTTTTGCTTGGATTTTTACCTTATAAAAAGAGGTCGGGCTTTATATTAAAAGTCCGACCTCAATAGTTTATAGTTTATTGCTTTTTTGGTAAAAAAGTATTAAAATTAAATATAATTATTAATATTATGTTTATTATGAACAATCTCACATATATTTTTATAGGAATTTTAGTCCTCCTCATCTTATATATTATTTATCTATATAACTCTTTAGTGAAAATGAGGTTTAGAGTAAAAGAAGGGGAGTCAGATATTGAAGTTCAGCTAAAAAGAAGGCATGATCTTATACCTAATTTGATTGAAACTGTTAAGGGTTATGCTGCGCACGAAAAAACTGTTTTTGAAAATGTAACTCAAGCGCGCGCGCAAGCTATTGGAGCGCATTCAATGCATGAAAAAGCGCAAGCGGAAAATATGCTTTCCCAAACATTAAAAACTCTTTTTGCGCTTGCCGAAAATTACCCTGAATTAAAAGCAAACGCTAATTTTCTTGAATTTCAGCGCGAACTTGCAGATACCGAAAATAAAATTCAAGCTTCCAGGAGATTTTATAATGCCAATGTTAGAGATTATAATATAGCTATAGATTCTTTTCCAACAAACATTGTTGCATCGATATTTAATTTCCAAAAAGCTGATTTTTTCGATATGGACGAAGGAGAAAAAGAGGTTCCCAAAGTGGGTTTTAAATCTTAAATTGCCTTTTAATAAAAAAATTATCCAAACAATAGAGAAGTAATAAAATTTTATTTTCTTAATTTTACTTTTTAAAATTAAGAAAAATTCATCGCAAGATGCCTACTTTATACGCTCTTAAAGAAAAAAACATCAGGAAAACTTGGTTTTTGATGGCGATATTTTTGATTTTTGTAATATCGCTTGGTTGGATTTTTAGTCAGGTTTATCAAAATCCAATAATTTTTTACGGATTAACCATTTTTAGTATCTTAATGTCTTGGATTTCCTATTTTTATTCTGATAAGATGGTAATTGCAATGACTGGAGCACAACCTGTATCCCGCGAGAATTATCGTGAACTTTATAATATTGTAGAAAATCTTTGTAT
>JBBIMT010000042.1:0-6854 GCA_037444265.1 bacterium | reverse complement strand
ATTGCTCTCGGCCACAATTTCATAACCAAAACGCGGTGTGGCATTTAGTTCTTTTTTCAAATTATATAAAGCTTGAGATCCAACTTTTCCGATTAATAAAACTTTATGTCTGGCAAAGCTGAATTGACCTACAAGATATTGTTGAATTTTTTTGATGATAATTCTGAAAATAATGATAGCCAGTAAAGATAATATCCACCCAATGATAATTATAAAACGAGAATCGAATAAAATACGAGATAAAAATAAAAAGGTAGCGATTAATGCAAAAACTACCAATGAAGAATTCATGACTTTAAAGATTTCTTCAGTGACGCTTCTTGTGACTTTCAAACTATAAAGACCATTTATGGCAAAAATAAAAACCCAAATTATAGCAACAATAATTAAGGATAGTAAAAATTGATCGAATTTTAATTCAAAAAATACTGGTTTTAATTTTTGAATTAATGTTGAATGTCTAATGAAAAAAGTAAGTATTCCCGCTGACAGAATTGATAAAAAATCAGTAAAAACTAAAGCAACATTAAAGTAAATCTCTGACTTTTTCATTTTGTAAATAAAATTATACTCCTAAATCCTACTACTTTTGTAATAGCAATAAAGCTTTTATAAAAGTTTTTAAAAAATATTTTAAAGTTTTTGAGGCGGGAATCTATAAGCCGAATTCTGTTTTGCATTTAAAATGCAAATGACAGCCATATATCTGGGGCTGTTGTTGCCAACAGCCTCAAGCCCTGCATTTATTGCAGGTTGCACCAGGCAGGGTTTAGCGCGCTTGTATGTCGCCATACAAACGGCAAGGGTCTTACTCCTTGCCTTTTCACCCTTACCCCCTCATCAAACGGTTTATAGATAAATGTAATTTTTATTCTATAAACGCTTATTCACAAACTCGTTTGTGTGGGGGCGGTTTTGTTTCTGTGCTACTTTCCCTACCCCATCTGTTTTTAACAGATAGGACGGTCGCTGTTAGCGACTGCCACGCGGCGAAGTCAAAAACAATTAACAGTGTCTAAATGTTTTATCTTTAACCTGTAGCGGCAAGTGGTATTAGAAATTTAAAAAATGTTGTTAACTGTTTTTGACTTCGCCGCAAGGTGTTCGGACTTTCCTCTTTTGCGACAAAATCACAAAAGCGGCTGTCCAATTCCCGCCTCAATGATAAATATACTACAAAATAAAATAATTGTCAAAGCATATATCTTGCAGGTATAATTTTTTAAATAAACATTTAATATTCACTATTTTACCAATCCTTAAAAATTAAATTATAAAGTTTTATCTGATAAAATGAATAAATGAAAAAAATATAAATTTTAGTGATTGTATATTTGTGTTATAATTAAAATATGATTTTAAGTTATTTATTAATTTTGATGTTTTTTTTATTGGTTTTGGGTAAATCGGCTAGAATGATTATTAGTGGTATTGAAAAAATCAATGCTCTTATAAAGACATCATATTTTCTTTTAGGCTTTTCATTGATAGGATTTTTAACCTCAATGCCTGAATTTGCTATTGGCATGATGTCGGCGATAGCAGGTATTCCAAGTTTATCATTAGGTAATTTAATGGGAGGTTCATTTGTTTTATTTAGTTTAGTAACTGGGCTTTTGGCTGTTTTTTGTCACGGCATCCAATTTGAAAAAAATTTTTCATATAAGAAATTGGCTTGGGTAGCGGTGATTATTTTATTGCCAGCGATTTTTTTAGTTGATAAAAAAATTTATCAATTGGAAGGATTAATTATAATATTAGCATATCTTTATTACTTTTTTTCTTTAAAAAAGTATTCGCCTTTACAAAATTATCAATTGACAAACAAGAAAAAAAATTTTAAGAAAATACTTTCCCTTATTAAAGCTGGTTTTTTGATCATTTTTGGCGCAATCCTTCTTCTTACTTCGTCTTCTTTGGTAGTTGGCTTAAGCGAGAAACTTATAAATAGATTCAATATTACGCCGTTTGTTTTGGGTTTAATAATACTTTCTATAGGGACTAATTTGCCTGAGATTTCAATCGCTTTGTTAGGTAATAAAAATAGAAAAAAAGATATCGCTTTAGGAACTATTTTGGGAAGTGCGGCAGTGAATTCTCTTATTATAGGGATGGTAAGCTTGCTAAGACCTATCATCATCACCGACTTTTCAAATTTTTTACTGGTATCTTATTTTTTGATTTTAGGAGTTTTGGTTTTTTTATTATTTGCGAAAACAAAAAATTTTATTTCCCCAATTGAAGGAACATTATTGATTATTTTATACTTGGTTTTTCTTGCAAGCCAAATTTTTTTATCTATTTCAAAAGTATTTTAACGATAATCTCAATAACTGATTTAAAAAATAAAATTTGAAAAAAATTTAGAACGTGTTCAGCTTTTTATTTTTTAGTTTATTATGCCAGAACTTCCAGAAGTAGAAACAACAGTTAATTTTTTACGAAAAAAAATTATCGGAAAAAAAATTATCGATGCCTGGACTGATTATCAGGCTCATAAATTTTCATTTTGTGGAGGATTTGAGAATTTTAAAAAAGAAATTATTGGCAAAAAGATTGAAGAAGTTTTTCGACGCGCGAAAAATATTCTTATCAAGTTAGATAATAAAAAGATTTTGCTTATTCATCAAAAGATGACTGGCCATCTTTTATATGGTAGGTGGGTAAAAACTGATAAGAAGATTTTAGGTGCCAACAAATGGAAAAGCGCCTGGATGTCTTTGAAGTCAAGCGCTTTAAATGATGCTTATAATGATTATTTGCATTTTATGCTTTTTTTATCAAATGGAAAACAAATTGCTATGTCTGATTTGAGGAAATTTGGGAAAATAAGGATTTATAATTCTCTTGATGAAATTGAAGAATTAAAAAAACTTGGGCCAGAGCCATTAAATAAAAATTTTACCTGGCAAATATTAAAGACTTTACTAAAAAAGAAAAAACAATCAATTAAGAAAGTTTTAATGGATCAAGAAACAATATCTGGTATAGGTAATATTTATTCTGACGATATTTTATGGTGTGCTAAAGTTCACCCTTTAAAAAAAAGTTATCAACTAAAAAATAAAAAATATTTTTTTATGTATTAAAAAAATTTTAAGAGAAGCGATAAAATATGGTGGAACCAGTATTCAGGACTTTCGAAAACCAAATGGAGAAAAAGGATATTATCAGGAAAAAAGAAAAGTATATAAAAGGGAAGGTCAAATTTGCCAAAGATGTAAAAAGGGCATTATCAAAAGAATAAAAATCAGCAGTCGATCATCTTTTTTTTGCCCAATTTGTCAGCAACAAAAATAATTTTTTTTAACAACTTTAAAAATAATAAATAAATTTTTTTGTCAATATATGGAAAAAATTTAAACTTGTTATAATAAAAACATCTATTATTTAATTTTTAATGGGGAGTTTATGATTTATAATATTTTTAGTCAATATTTTAAAAGATATATATTCATTGCAACTATTATTTTATTTTTAGGAATTATTTTCTTTAGTAGACAAGATTTAATAAGTGTTGATAGTAATAATCAAAATATAGTCATAGAAAATAATAAAAAAATTAACCAACTGATAATTAATACCCAAAGCCAGGAAAACAAAGAAATAAGTCCTTTAAGTGGTTTGCCATGTGCTAATTATAAAGCTAGACCTTTTGCGGTTATGATGGCTGGTGATAAAGAAGCGCGACCATTGTCTGGAATTTCAATGGCTGATATTGTTGTTGAAGCACCTGTTATTACTGGCGACATAACTCGTTATATGGCGCTTTTTTTATGCGAGATGCCTGCAGAAATAGGTTCATTAAGATCAGCAAGAGATGACTTTATTCCATTGGCAAAGGGATGGGACGCTATCTTTGTGCATTGGGGAGGCTCTCATTTTGCTTTAGATACTTTAAAGAAAAAAGTTATTGATAATATTGATGCCCTAACTAATCCTTTTCAAACTTTTTATCGTAAACCATCAATCCCAGCGCCTCACAACGGTTTTACAAGTTATGATAAACTTAAAAATGCCGCACAATCTTTTAATTTTAAAATGGAAAGCACTCTTACTCCTTATCCATTTTTAACTTCTTTTGATTTAAATAAAAAACACAGTGGTTTTGCTTCTTTAGTTATCACCTATGCTGGTAAATTTAAGGTAAAATATATCTATAATGAGGAAAATGGTAATTATCAAAGATTTAAAAATGACAGTCCGGAAATTGATAAATTAACCAACAAGCAAGTCGTAGCTGATAATATTTTGGTTTTAGAAACATCATCTAAACAAATCGAAGGACAATATAACGATTTAAAAGTGATTGGTGAAGGTAATTTAAAGGCTTATATTTTAGGAAAAGAAATATTGGGTAAATGGAAAAAAGATAATTATAATGCGAAATTAACTTTTTTTGATAATCAAAACCAGGAAATCGCTTTAAAACCAGGTAAAACTTGGATACATTTTATTGATCCTCGCTATGAAGAGGCGATATATTATCAAAAGTGATATTTTTGATAAAATTTGAAGTTAAGTTTCGAAGCGAATTATAAAAAATTTTTAACAAATTTTAACTCGATTATGGTGTATTTTTTATATGGTGAAGATTCTTTTAGGGCTTTGCATTTCGTTCAAAAAATTTTGAAAGGGAAAAATTATAAAAGAATGGATTTTGAAGAATGCGAAATAAAGGATATTGTTTCTCAAATATCATCATATTCACTTTTTAGTTCTATAGTTGAAGAAGAAAATTTTTTTATTCGTGGGGAAAAGATGTCTTCTTTACTACAGATTCCCGATGCTGTCATAAATGATAAAAATAAAATAATTATCTTTTATTTTGAAAAAATCACTCAAGATCAATTAAAGAAGTTACCTCTTGGTGTTAAAATAAAAAAATTTAAAATCTTAAAAGGCGTTTCTATATTGAAGTTTATTCAAGATTATTTAACAGATTTAAAAATAAAATATGACAATGCAGCAATTAATATTTTAAGTCAATATTGTGGAGGTGATTTTTGGAAAATGGCTACAGAAGTTGCTTTTATAATCAATAAAAAGGGAGTAAAAGAAATATTAGGCCAAGATATTTATTATTTAGCTGAATATGGCTTGAAACAAAATGCATTTGCAATTATTGATAAAGCATTTTGTTGCCAAAAGAGGAAATCCTTGAAAATTTTGAATGATTTAATACAAAAAGAGAAAATAGATGAGTTTAAAATTTTAGGAGCTATTAATTGGCAGATAAAAAATATTTTAATCATTAAAGAACTCTCCTTAAGAAACTTATCTTTATCGATGATTCAGAAATTTACTTCTTTGAAATACTTTATAATAAAAAAAAGTCTTGAGCAATCGTTGCATTATAATAATTTAAATTCTTTGCTCAAGCTACATTTTGATTTAATGAAACTTTATTTTAATCTTAAAAGATTAAAAATTTCCCCTCAAGCACTCATAGAGAAATTTATTTATTCTTTAAAATAAGTTTAGCTGTTCTGGATTTAATGCGATTGGCTTTATTTTTATGTATAGCATGCACTTTAGAAGCTTTATCAGCGGCTTTGTATAATTTTGGTAAAAGCGCTTCCGCTTCTTTAATTTTTTTTTCCAAAATTAATTTTTTTATCTCTTTGCGAAGAGATTTTATTAAGTTTTTTCTTTTTTGATTTTGGGCTCTGCGTTTTATGCTTTTGCGTAATTCTTTTTTTGCCGAATGAGTATGAGGCATTGAAGCAAAATTTCTTGATTATAAATTAATATTTAAAAGTCTAACATATTTTCAAAAAATTGCAACAGATTGTAATAAATACAATTACAAAGAATTGATCTTGTCTTGACTTTCTTCAACAATAAAAAGTAAACTTACTGTTAAGTGGGCTTTCAATTACTTGGGATAGCCAGTCTCTCCCGCTTGGCCTTAGCTGCCCGGCTCTGTCGTGGCTGGCGTCTTTTTAAATTTCACCTTCTTTGACACCTTTTAATTCTGAAAAAAATTCCACACTCCTCGGCTATCTCCTCTTTGCTTGCCGACTTTTATCGTCGGAGGGAAACATTTTAAGTTCTCGTAACTGCACCGATGTGACTCATTGAGGGACTTGGGCTAAAAAATGCAGAGCTAAAATCTGCGCTTTTCATTTACCCAGAGCCCAAGGAGATTTTAGATTTCCTTGAGGGCCTGGTTCGGGGTATCAAACCTCGGGCATAGCCCTTAAGGTCTGGAGTCCCAATGGCCCCCTGGATAATTTCCAGGACCCTTTGAATGGTCTCCTGGAGATCAGAGTTGACCACTGTCTTGCCCGGACGAATCGCTCCCGGGTCCCGTCATGAAGAGACTAGATCCAGTGGTTAAGGAAGTCCTCTCTTCTCGAGATACTCCAATTCGCCCCTTTCGGGGTCGAAGACTTCGAGGAGCAGGTTTTTTAATTTTTTTCACCTCCTTATTTCAGATTGAATTTATCACGCTCAGTGGGCTTTCCGAGTATTTTAAGGTCTGGGAAAAATTTTGCCCAGCCAGACCGGACGCTTAGTTTATCTTTTTGCCTTTCCAGGAAGTTTTCAGTTATCTCCCACTGGCAGTTTCGGCCGTGGTCAGCCGCCTTCCCTCATGGAAAGTGAGTTGGCCGTTTCACCGTAATTTCAGTTAGAGATCCTTAAACTCAGAGACCCCCTTTAAATTTATCTCTGGGTACTTTTTCCTTTATCCCTCTTCTAAGTATCAAGGCCGGACCTTAATTATCAAGGCCGGACCTCGTATTCAACGTATTCAATAAGCGAAACATCTAGTAAATCTTTTACAAGCTCAATTAATCTTTCATTGGTTTCATAACCTTTCTTGATATATTCTTTTTGTTCTTCAGTTA
>JBBIMT010000041.1:0-7109 GCA_037444265.1 bacterium | reverse complement strand
TTTGATCTTTAAATAAATTTTCTAAATTTTTTTTAAAATTTTCAAAAGAAGCCCTTTCTCTTTGCCAGCCCTCTTTATATTCTTCTTTTTCTTTGGCACATTGCTCTAATTGCTTTTTTAATTCATTGAACTTTTCAACATTTATATCTTGATTGGCTTCTTTAGTTTTTTCATCTTGCTTTTGATGGTTAGTTTGTTGTATTTTTGTTTCTTCCATAATTTTTCATTTTAAAATTTACTTTTAAGAATAAATTTAATATATTTTTTATGTTTTATTTTGTCGTAAATTCTTTTATTTTTTTAAGAATAGTTAAACAGTCTTTATAATTCATTCTTGTCGGTCCTATCATTAACAAAGCGCCTGGTCCAAATTGAGGTAAGTAACTTTGAGTTCCAAGAAGTGAAAAATTGGATATTTCTTTTCTTTCTTCAAAAGGAAATTCTTTACCTATAAAAACGGTTATCTCCTGATTTTTTAAATTTATCATAATTTCCTCACGAAACTTCTTTACCGTTTCCAAAAATTTAACAAAGTTTAAAATCTCAAAATTTGACTCAAAACTACAACATTCTAAGGTGTCGGATAAATTACTTTCATATATTGTATCCTCACTAAACCATAAAAGATGATTTTTCGATATTTCTGCAACCTCGCTTAAAACTTCTTCGATTGCCTTAATTTCTGTTAAAATATTTTCAATAACTTTCCATCTCCTTTTTAGTATTTTTGTTTGTATGTTTTGAGCTAATAAATAATCCACGAAGAAACGATAAGCTTTTTCGGTAGGAATACGCCCGCTTGAAGTATAGGGATGTACTAAAAAACCATTTTCTTCAAGATCTAATAATTCCCATCTTATCATGGCAGATGAAATTGCAAAATCATATTTTTCAGCCAGCTGTAAAGAACTAACTGGCTGTCCAGTTTTGATGTATTCATCGACTACTGCTAACAATATTTTTTCCTGTCTATCTCTGTTTGACATATCATAAATTACAATCAGTAATATTATTTTATATATTTCTATTTTACTTATTAGCAATTAGAAGTCAAGTCTGCTAATTTTAAGCAAAACGTCCCAAGGCCCAACCGCGACGCAACGAGGTCGGGCCTTAAGGTCGGGCCTTGAAGAACGCAAAGACACAAAAACGCGAGAACGTAACTTGACCATCAATTTGTTTTTTTGATATTATTTTAGTATGGAAAAAGAAAAACAGATTTCGTCAGAACGAAAAGAGGAAAAACTGGAAATTTCAAAAGAACTTAAAGGCGAACCTTTTAAAGAAAAGGATTTTGAATCGTTTGATTTCTATCCTAAATTCACACAAATAAAAAAAGAAACAGAGGAACTTTTAGTCAAAATTAACAATATAATCGATAATTTTCAACCAGAATCAATTAGAGAATATAAACAATCAATATGGAAATTAAAGTCGCAAATAGAAGCATTAGGCAATGAAATTAGTTATTCCGGACAACTTAAATGGGTTTTTGGCGAAACTTTATCAAAAGAAAATAAACAACAATATAAAAATTTTATAGCACCTATCGTCGATTACTTCGAAAAAAACAAAAATTTATTTGAACAGTTGATTCGCAACGGAGAAAATTTAAAAGTTACATTAAATATTATAAACGAGACAGAAAGCAGGCTAAAACAATTAGAGGAACAACTTAACATAAAAAAAGATTTAATCCAGGGTGCTTTATCGGCAAAAGAAAGCCAAATGTCAGGTATTGGTTATAAAATTTTACCAAGAAAGAGAAAAGAAAAACAAAATTTACAACAATTAAAAGATGAGATTAACAACTTTATAGCATCTGAAATTTCAAATGAGAAGTTAAAGAAAATATGGTCTAAATCTTACGAGCTTCTTTCTAAAGATAATATAAAATTGCTACAGGATATTAACGATTTAAGAGAACGGTTAAAGTATGAGCAAGGATTTTTACAAGAAAGAAAAGAAAAGGAAAAACAAATTAAAGAAGAAATTTATCCTCAATATCTATCAATTATTAGTGAGTTTAAAAAGATTTTAGAACAGATTCCTTTGGTGTTAGATAAATGGAAATCATATTTAGAAGAAGAGTTAAAAAGGCGAAGATTCTTCGATGAAGTTGTGCTACCAACTTTAGAACTTGATAAGCCACCTGAAAAAGAAGAAGGGGATTTAATTGAACCTAATGAAAGTTTAGAACATATAAAAACCGCAGTCAAAAGGTATTTTCAATATTTTGCTCGCTATAAAGATATAAATCCCCGAGATTTAATTCTTGCCTTGGAGCAAGACTTGAAAAAAGTTAAAAAATCATTTTTTATTGGATTGAATGTCTCCGGCGATAAATTAGTAAAAATTTTAAAATCAGGAAAGTTTTTAAGTTTATGGGAAATGTCAGAGGAAGAAAAATATATCAATGCTAAAGGAATTAGCGTAAGTTCTTATCTTTATGATAGGTCAAATATAGAAAAAAAATTAGGTATTTATGAAAAAAAGCCTATTTATGCTGCGCTTTGTTCAGATAATTTTTATGATCAAAGCGAAGGTCCGGCTCCAGGCTACGGAGATTTTGTAGTTGTTTTTAAAAAAGGTTTAGAAAAACGTTCAAACTTTGTTATTGGCGATTCAATGAACTATATTTTTTCACTTATTGAACCCATTAAATCTAAAAATATAGAAGATAAATTCAATAATCCATTAAATAGACAATTAAATTTTAAGCATGCTTTATTAGCTAAAGCGCTTTATGATAATTTTTTCAAAAACAATTTACGAGATAGTAGGAGTCTTGAATATATCGAAGCACAAATTCTGAATGGAGTATCTTTAGAAGATATTGCCGAAATTAGACATACTAATTTAGATAAAATAGATCCAGAAATTAAAAAATTATTAGCCGAGTGTAATATCGCATTAAATAAAGCTGAATACATAAATTATGAAAAATAAAAATCTCTCTTTTTATATAATAGGATTTTTAAAGTTTCAAAATGGAAATTACAATTTTTTATTAAAGACTACAGAAAATCCAGCACGTTATGCTTTGGTGGTCCCTCCTGATTTTAAAATAGATGAATTTTTTGATGAAAATTTTGCTGCCCATTTAGTATTAGAAAGAGGGTATAAAATATTAAATAATCCAGAGGGACCAATTATTGAGCAAGATTTTAAAAATGTTTTAAACAAAATTTCTTTAAAGATATAGATAATTCAACGTTCGATTTCAAGGTCATATAAAGCCCTGCCTTGACTTGAAGGTTCTAAAGTTCTTTGAAATTTACACAATTTATTGATAAATTTGTACACTTTTTTTGTTTGATTTCATCAAAAATTTAAGTTATTATCATTATAATCATCATTTTAAAAACGCAAGAACAAAATCAATTTCGTAAAACTTTATGGCGCTTAAATTATTTAATACTTTAACAAGAAAAAAAGAAATCTTTAAACCTATTAAAAAAAATGAGGTACGGATTTATTCTTGCGGTCCAACAGTTTATGATTATGCGCATATTGGCAATTTACGGACTTATATTTTTGCTGATATTTTAAGAAAATCTCTAGAATTTTTAGGTTATAAAGTAAAACAAGTAATCAATATTACTGATGTTGGGCATCTAACGCAAGATGGTGATTCGGGAGAAGATAAAATTGAAAAAAGCGCCAAAGAAAAAAAGAAATCAGCTTGGGAAATCGCACGATTTTTTGAAAAACGATTTTTGAAGGATTTAATGGAATTAAACATATCAAAACCAAGCGTTATGCCTCGCGCCACTGAACATATCAAAGAACAGATTAACCTGATTAAAATATTAGAGAAAAAGGGCTTTACTTATATTATAGAAAATGACGGGTTGTATTTTGATACTTCAAAATACGAAAAATACGGAGAATTCGCGGGTAAAAATAATTTAAAACAAAGGATGAGTCGAATTGGCGAAAATAAACTTAAAAAAAACCCCTGGGATTTTGCTCTTTGGAAATTTTCTCCATCACCTGAAAGCGGAAAAAAAAGGCAGATGGAATGGTCAAGTCCGTGGGGAATTGGTTTTCCTGGTTGGCACATTGAATGTTCTGCTATGTCAAAGAAGTATTTAAGTCAACCTTTCGATATTCATACAGGAGGTGTTGATCATATCACCGTTCATCATCAAAACGAAATCGCTCAATCAGAAACTGCCTTTGGTAAACCACTTGCGCATTTTTGGTTGCATGGAGAATTTTTACATTTAGGCAATAAAAGAATGGGAAAATCAGAGGGCAATTTAATGACTTTAGATGATTTAAAAAAAGCTGGTTTTCATCCTCTTTCTTTTAGATTCTTATGCCTAAACACTCACTACCGAAAAAAAATGTTTTTTAGTTTAAAAACATTAGATAGTGCTCAAAAAAGTTTAAATAGCATCATTACGTTTTACCAAAAACTTGTTAATATTATTTATCATAAAAAAAGTTTAAAACAAAACTTAAAAATTCAAAAAGAAAGTCATCTTTTTTTGAAAAACTTCGAAATGGCTATTAAAGACGACCTTAACTTACCTAAAGCGATTGGGTATTTATTTTCTTATTTAAGTCAAATAAATGAAGAGTTAAAAAAAGAAGTAAATCAAAAAGATATAAAAGGCATCTTACAAACTTTAGATATAGTAGACAAAATTTTGTCCATTTTACCTTATAAAAAAAATCTGAAAGTCAATAAAAAAATTTTGCAAATTCTTAAAAAAAGATTAAAACTTAAAAATCAAAAAAATTACAAAGCTTCCGATAAAATTCGCACTTTAATTGAGAAAAAAAATTACATCGTTGAAGATTACCCAAATTTTACCACTGTTTATCAAATATGGCCCAATCAAAATCTACAAAAAAAATAGCGAAATTACCACCGCAAAATATCGAAGCGGAAATTTCTGTGCTGGGTTCTATTATGATCGATAAATCAGCCATTTCCAGAATAGCTGACATTCTTGAGCCACAAGATTTTTATTATCCGAAACATCAAAAAATTTTTAAGTGCGCTCTGGATCTTTATTACGCATCCGAACCAATCGATATTATAACTCTTACAACGCGCCTAAAAGAGTTAAATATTTTTAAAGAAGTTGGAGGAGCCAGTTATTTATCTTTTTTGGTCGAAGAAGTGCCCACAAGTTTACATGTAGAAAATTATGCAAAAATCGTTAAGAAAAAAAGGGTTTTAAGAGATTTAATTGATGTTGCGGCAAAAATTATGGAGTTAGGATATAATGAAGAAGAAGAAGTAGAAAATCTTGTAGAGGAAGCTGAAAAAATGATTTTTGCGCTTTCTCAAAAATCTACTCAAAGAGATTTTCTTCATGTAGAATCGCTTTTAAAAGAAGCTTTCGAAAGAATCGATAAAATACATTCAGGTGGTGAAGTTTTACGCGGAATCCCTACTGGTTTTACTGATTTAGACAATATTTTAGGTGGGTTACAAAAATCAGATTTGATTATTTTAGCCTCAAGGCCTTCTTTTGGGAAAACTACTATTGCTCTTGATATGGCGCGAAACGCATCTTTAAAATACAAAATCCCGGTCGCTATTTTTTCACTAGAAATGTCAAAGGATCAATTAGTTGATAGACTGCTTGCGGGAGAAGCTGGCGTTTCGTTGTGGAAATTAAGAACAGGAAAATTGTCAATGAAAGGAGAAAACAATGATTTTATGAAATTACAAACCGCGTTTTCGGCTTTATCACAGGCGGAAATTTATATAGACGATTCAGGTGCAAATACAGTAACCCAAATGCGCGCTATGGCAAGACGTTTACAAGCGCAGAAAAATATTGGATTAATAATTATAGACTACTTACAATTAATGCATTCTAACCAAAAAAGCGATAATCGAGTACAGGAAATATCTGATATTTCTCGATCAATAAAATTAATGGCTCGGGAACTTAATGTCCCAGCTGTTGCCATCTCTCAACTCTCTCGTGCTGTTGAACACAGACATGATTTTAGGCCGCGATTATCTGACTTACGAGAAAGTGGCTCTTTGGAGCAAGATGCTGATGTAGTAATTTTTATCCATCGCGAAGAAAAATATAAAAAAGACACTGACAAAAAAAATATTGCCGAAATTATCATAGCTAAACATCGTAATGGTCCAACTGGAGAAATAAAACTTTATTTTAACGAGCAAAGTGTCCGTTTTGAAAATTTAGCCCAACAATACGATCAAGAATCATTACAAAATATAGAAAATTTCGAATTTGAAAATTTTGAAGATATTCAATCTTAATTTCATTTTTAAAAAAAATCAGGGCATCTTTTAATTATTATTAAAAGAAGCATTTCAATGTCATTTTTTTAAATATTATCTTTATAAATGCCACCTAAACCAATTCAAAATTTAATATCCTTATTACAAGATTTACCGGGTGTTGGCCCTAAAACCGCTGAGCGATATGTCTTTTCTATTTTAAAAAAAAGTTCTCGTTGGCATCAATTATTAATAAAAAATTTGGAGGCTTTAAAAAATTCTGTTTTAATTTGTGAAAATTGTTTTAATGTATCAACTAAAAAATTGTGTCCAATTTGTTCAAGCACTTTAAGAGATAAATCATTAATCTGTATTGTAGAGCGAGAAACAGATATCGATAATATTGAAAAAACAAAAACATACAATGGCTTATATTTCGTTTTAGGTAGTCTAATCAATCCATTAAAAGGTAAAGGTATAGACATTTTTAGGAAAACAAAACTTTTAGAAATAATAAAAAAAGAAGAAATAAAAGAAATCATTATTGCTTTAGATTTTACAGCTTCAGGCCAAACAACTGCAATGTATTTAAAAGAACTTTTTGCTCCTTATAATAAAAAAATAACCCGCCTTGGTCAAGGACTGCCTACAGGAGCTGATGTTGGCTATGCCGATGAAGAAACTTTAAAATCAGCAATCAAAGGTAGGGGAGAATTTTAAGCAAACGGAGAAATTATTAAGTAGCACTTTTTTGTGAAGTCTTTTTTGTTTTTGAGCGCGTTTTTAAAATATCTTTCGCTCCTTCAATTTTTTCAGATGAAACTGAAGATGCTTTTGGGCTGATATCTTTTATTAAGATTTCAAAATATTGCTGTCGATGCCCTAT
>JBBIMT010000040.1:0-7138 GCA_037444265.1 bacterium | reverse complement strand
TTTATGGGTATTGTCAAACACTAAAAAACAGTTTGAGTCGCACGTGTCTGAACCATTTGCTATTTCTTTAAATGAATTAAATAAATCAGGCCAAAGTGGCACAGCAATGTTTAAAGAAGTAAAAGGCAAGGCAACTGTTGTTATTACTTTAAATAATCAACCCAAAGATACCGAAGAACTAGCTTATATTTATTTTGGTTCTTGTCAAGAGCCTCAATACGCTAAATATTCTTTAAATTCAGTAAAAGACGGTTCTTCAGAAACTATTTTAGATGTTTCCCTGTCTCGTATCTTGTCTGAATTGCCGCTTTCTTTGCTTGTTCATAAATCTAAAAATGAACTTCAAAATTATGTTGCTTGCGGCGAAATTATCAAGCCCGATAATCAAGATACAGAGACTAAATGATTTCTTATTTTAATTTTTAATAAAAAAATTTTTAAGAAAAGTTTTTCATAAAAATTTTTGTTCGAAAAATTGTAATCCCTTTGTATTAAATTTTATTTATTTTTACGATGGTAAATTTAATGAAAATTTGACGATGAAAAATCAAAAACGATTGTTTATTTTTATTCATTCCTTTCAAAATAAAATACCAGAAAAAAATAAAAATTAACACAATAAAAAATACTAAAATGAATTTTTTGTTATTTTTAACATTGGTTGTTTAAGTGGAAATTTTTTGTTGATTGAAGGATATAGCGTCAATGAACTTTTTTTATAATTCCTAAAAATATTTCAATAATTTGAAAATATTTAGCTACACTTTGGTTATATTTGCAATGTCTTTGGCATTTTTAGTCTTTAATTCAATGTTTAACTGGTTTCAAATAATAAAATAAAACAATAAATATTTTAATGGTTTTTTAATTATTATTAAACTTGCGTTTGATAATTTTTTATGAAAAAATAAAAAAATAAAAAGTTTAAATTGCGGTAATTTTTATATAATAATTGATTTATTTTAATTAAAATATTATTTAATATTATGAATGAAAATGACAAAAAAATTTCATCAAAAAAAGAGCGTCGTGCGTTAAAGAGGAAAGAAAAAGAGGCGCTTATGCAAAAAGAAAAAAATAAAAAAATGATTAAAAAAATTTTTAGTTATTTTTTTATAGGCTTGATTATTATAGTATTTTTATCATTTCTTTTCAAAGGGGGAAAAAATTCCGATTCATTAATTTCTCAAATTGAAATTAAGCCAAATGATTTAATTAAAGGCAATAAAGAAGCCAAAGTAGTTTTGATTGAATACAGCGATTTTCAATGTCCTGCTTGTGCCTTTTTTTTTCCTATAGTTAAAAGATTGTTTGACGAATATAAAGATAAAATTGTTTTTGTATATCGTCATTTCCCTTTACCTCAACATAAAAACGCAAAATTAGCTGCTATTGCATCTGAAGCAGCAGCAAGACAAGAAAAGTTTTGGGAAATGCACGATAAACTATTCGAGAACCAAAAGTTTTGGAGCGAAGAAAAAAATGCCAAAGATATATTTATTAAATATGCCCAAGATCTTGGTTTAGATTTAGAGAAATTCAAAAGTGATCTTAATTCGAAAGAAATTGCTGATAAAGTGGAAAGCGATTTTCAAGGTGGTTTAAGTTTAAAGGTTAATGCCACACCTTCTTTTTTTCTAAATGGCAGATATTTGAATCCTAGTAAAGGAGAAATAAGTTCTGAAGAAAAATTTAGGGCTTTACTAAAGGCAGAAATTGAAAAAATGGATAGCGCTAATGAAAAACAAGATTTTTTAAATAATCTTCAAAATACTGATAATAAAACAAAATAAAATTTTTTCAGGTTAAAAAAGTAGGCGAAAAAATAAAGATAATCAATTAAAATGGTAATATTTTGCTGATAAATATTTAAAAACGGCAAAAGGATATTTTTTGTTAATTGGCGCTTTAAAATGATTAAAATTTAAAAATTACCTCATAGAGAAGATAATTTAAAGAAAATAAATATATTGTTAAAAATAACAATATATAAAATATATTGGCAAAATTTTTGTTAAAAGTTTTTATATATCCTAAAATTTATATCTTTTTAAAGCATCTTCTAAAGATGAATAAACTTAATACCAAAAAATAAAAAAATTTTTAGTCAAAACCTCAAATGAATAAAATTATCAAAAATTACTGAGCTGAGTATCTGGTTGGTTTTTCATTTAAATTAATAAGTCTCCGTAGTTCAATGGATAGAACATAAGCCTCCGGAGCTTAAGATGCAGGTTCGATTCCTGCCGGAGACATCAAAATTTAGTTTTTAATATTTTTAAGTATTTGAAAATCGAGATATCAGGGAAAATTTAGTTAATTTAAAACTTTAAATACATCGAAAAACTATCAAAGTGTGACTACAATATAGAAGTTTCAAAAAAAATGCAAATTATCAAATATCACAATGAATCTCAAATTCATCAAGCCGCTTTAGCTTTAAAAAAAAATAAAATTGTTGTATTGCCCACTGATACGGTTTATGGATTATGCGGTAATGGATTTAAAAAAGAAGTTCATGAAAAAATTTATCAAATTAAAAAAAGAGCCCCCAATAAATCATTTCCACTTTTTGTTAAAGATCTTGCGATGGCAGAAGAAATTGTTTTTTTAAATAATCGTCAAAAAAAATTTTTGCGCCAAATTTGGCCTGGTAAGGTTTCAGTAGTTTTAAAAATTAAAAATAAAAGAATTTTGAAGATTTATCATCAAGGCACAATCGCCTTGAGAATACCTAATCACTATATTATTTCGAAAATTTTTGAATTTATCAATTTTCCCCTTATTGGCACCTCGGCTAATATTTCTAAAATGCCAGAAGCTTCAAGTGTAAGAGAAATCGTCAATCAATTTAAAAATAAAAAAATAAAACCAGATTATCTTTTAGATTTCGGAATGTTGCCTAAAAGTCAAACTTCGACTATTATTGATATATCTGATGAGGAAGCAAAGATAATAAGAGAGGGTGCTTACTCAAGTAGTAAATTAATCACTATTTGGCTTTCTTACAATAAGAAATAATTTTATTTATAAATATTCAATTAAATAAAAAAAGAAATTGAATATTTTGAATTTATTTGTAATATGACTTTAGATGATTTTATTAAAATTTGGATAATTGGTCATGGCGGACGCGCTTTGATGATTTTAATAGGCTCACAAATTTTAATTCATATTATAAGATATTTATTTAATAAGAGATTTTTAAAATTCGTCGCTGATATTGGCATAAAAGATAAAAATAGAAAAAAAGATAAAAAGAAAGAAATCGAATTACGACTTAAAACAATTCGTAGCGTAGTTATTAATATCTCCAGTACTATCATTTATATTATAACTATCACCTTGATTTTAGCCGAATTTCAAGTAAATATTGGCCCCATTTTGGCTGGAGCAGGAATAGTTGGGTTAGCAGTTGGTTTTGGGTCAAAAAAACTTGTTGAGGATTATATTGCCGGACTTTTTGTGTTGATTGAAAATCAGTTTGTTAAAGGTGATATTGTTGAATTTTTGGGACTTGGAGTTAAAGGAAAAGTTTATGGCTTCAATTTAAGAAGGACAGTTATTTTAGGACAAAATGGCGAATTGATTTATGTTCCCAACGGACAAATTGCCAGGGTAGTTAATTATTCAAAAATGAATAAATCATTTAAAAAAGATGAAAGTCAAAAAGGAACAAATTAAAGTAATTTTCGAAAAAATTATACATATTACCAAATTTCTTTACCGCTTAATTCCAACAGTGCTGCTAATTTTTATTTTAATTAGTTTTTTGGGTAGTTTTTCAGTTATTTTTGGGAACTATAAAAAATATCCAAACCAAGAAGTTTTAACAATGTATCAAGGCGCTCCAGAGATAGCGGTTATCGATTTAAAAGGAATAATTGGGCCAGATAATGATAACGGATTTAATTTTGGGACCTTAAAAAGCGGAGTGTTTATTAAACTTTTGGATTATTTGAAAAAACAAGATAATATTTTAGGAATAATCATTTTAGTAAATTCACCAGGCGGTACAGCTGTTGATTCAGATATTATCGCTTCTAAAATCAAATCATTAAAATTTAATAAAAAAATCGTTAGTTATATTGAAAATGTCGGTGCTTCGGGGGCTTATTTGGTAGCTTCTCAATCCCATAAAATTATTGCTCATCCTCAGGCGCTTGTTGGCAGTATAGGTTCGAAAATTGAACTTCCTAAAATAAAAGAGTTTGCTGATAAGATTGGTTTTAAAGTTGTATCAATTAAATCCGGCAAATTAAAAGACATGACTTCGCCTTTTAAAGATATTACTGCGGAAGAAGAAAGAATTTTACAAAAATTAGTTGATGAAAGTTATGAATATTTCGTTGGTTCAGTCGCTGAAGGTAGGAAACTTTCTTTTGCTCAAGTTAGGGAATTAGCTGATGGCAGTGTTTTTTCTGGCAATTATGCCAAAAAATTAAAATTAGTTGATGAGGTAGGTTTTTTCGAAGATGCTAAAAAGCAAATTGAAGAGCTTTTGGGCACTCAAACGCCTTTAACTTATAAGCGTTATTATTTTTCACAAAGTCCTATTGATAAATTGTTGGGGCTTTTAATGAATACAGTTAATCCTTTAGAAAATCTCTTTTCAACTCGCTTCTGGCGTACTCTTTATTTGTGGGAGTAATTTGTTGTTTTTATTTAAAAAGCCTCGTAAAAAGTCTTCAGAGGACATTTCTTTTTTTCCTGCAGGTTTAAGTTTTTCAATTAACAAGCCGCCATCTTTTACTTTTAAACAAAGCTTTTGATTATAAACAAAGAAAGTAGAAGGTGGTAGCGAAATTGTTTTTTTTAAAACTGATGCTTTTAAAATTTGAATTCTGATATTTTCAAAATAAGTGTAAGCAATAGGCCAAGGTTGATATGCGCGAATTTTTCTTTCTATTAAATCAGCTGGTTCGTCAAAATTAATTCGAGCCTCATTTTTTTTAATAAGTGAGGTATATGTTGCTTTTAAATTATCTTGGGGTTCAATTTTCAGCTTACCAGTTAGATAATTAGGTAGAATTTTTTTTAAAAGTTTAACGCCTTCTATTGCCATTTTCTTTTCTAAAGATCCAGTCGTGTCTTCTTGGGTGATAGCAATTTTTTCTTGGGCAATGATTGGACCGGCATCTAAATCTTTCGATAATTTAATTAAAGTTATACCTGATTCTTTTTCATTATTTATTATAGTCGCTTGAATTGGTGAAGGTCCACGATATTTTGGCAAAAGCGACGGGTGAATATTTATAATGCCAAAAGGCTCAAAAATATTTAAAATATCTTGCGGGATTATTTTCCCATAAGCCGCTAATATTCCAAATTGTAAATTTAATTGTCTTAATAGATTAGCAAATTTCTTATTTAATTTCGATGGTTGCCAAATTTCAATTTTATCTTTAAATTTCAAATTATGAATTTTTACTTCTTTTTTAACTGGCGTTTCTTTAATTTGATATCCTCTTCCTGAGGGTTTATCTGGCTGGGTAATAACTAAAATTGGCTTATATCTTATGTTAAGTAGCCCCTTTAAAATATCAGCGGCAAATTCGGAAGTGCCCCAAAAAATAAACCTCATAAATTTTTATTATTTTTGCCATTTATCACAAATTAATATTCCGTTTAAATGATCTGTTTCATGTTGAATAACTCTTGCTAGTAATCCTTTAGCATGTAATTTAAATTTTTTTCCGTCTTGATCTTGGGCGACTAAAACAAGTTTTTTTGATCTTGAAACCACTCCTTTTTTGCCTGGTAAACTTAAACAACCTTCTTCATCCAATTGCTTTTGTGTTGAAAGCTTTTTTATCTGAGCGTTAATAAAAACATAACCTCCTTCTATCGGCTTAGGAGTTATTTTTTCAAATCTCCATCCTGACAACTTTTTATCAAAAGCCATTTCATCAATGACAAATAGTCTAATATTTTTACCAATTTGAGGAGCGGCTAAACCAATACCATTTACCTCTTTCATTTTTTTTATCATTAATGGAAAAAGTTCTTGAAGATCTGGTGTAATTTTTAATATATCAACTGATATTTTTCGCAATATTTTATTTTTTGGTCCAACTTCAAGCTCCATAAGCGTTAAATTTATTTTGAACTATCTTATTTGATTTTAAAAATAAACACTATAAAATCGCTTTAGGCTCAACATCAATATTAGCTTTAACAGGAATTAATTGCAATAATTTATTTTTATACTTAAATGAATTTAAAGAAAATTTCATTATAATATCATAACTTAAGTTTTTTTTAGATATTTTTTTTATAGGACCTTGTAATATTATGTCATTTTCCGTTAAATTAAATTTTTTTATACATAACTTAACTGCTTCTGATAAAACATTAAAAAGCATTTTAACACGAGGTAAGATATCAATTTTTTTGGCAAAAAGATTAATTTTGACAATCTTATAAAAGGGAGGATATTTCATCATTTTTCTTAATGTTAATTCTTCATCGAAATCAAATGGTTCTAAAAAATCTTGAAATGATTGAATCATTAATTTTTTGGAAAGGCTATTTAGTTTCAATAGATTAAGATAAGTTTTTTCTTTTGCATTATAATCAGGAAAAAATAAGTCATAATCTATATTTAAAACGACTGTCAAATCAACTGGAAAGTAAAAATCTGGTGTGATTTTGAATAACAAAGAGGTGCCAATTAAAACAGCGGGAGATGAAGCATAAAATTTTTCGATTATCTCTAATTGTTTTTTATATGTCGGGGCGCTGTTTAAATCAAATCTAAAAATTTTCAACTGAGGAAAATTTTCTTTTATTTTTTTATAAATGAATTCTCCACCTAATTGAAAATAGCCAAAGTTATGACCTTTGCACTTTGGACAAAAATTAAAAGCATTATCTATTTTCTGGCAGATATGACATATTAAATGACTATCTTTTAAATGTAAACTTAAAAAACATTTATTACATTTTGGCACAAAGCCGCAATTTTTACATAAAATAACTTTAGCATATCCTTTTTTATTGAGATATAAAATCGCTCTTTTTTTAGTGTTAATAATCTTATTTAAACTTTTTTGAAGTGTCTCTGAAAAAATGTTTTCTTCATTTATCAATGAATGATTGTCTTTAAGCTTGATAAATTGGTATGAAGCGATAAATT
>JBBIMT010000039.1:0-7184 GCA_037444265.1 bacterium | reverse complement strand
AGTCGCTATTATGGATCGGGGAACAAAAAAAGATTTTATCGATCTCTTTTTTTTGGTTAAAAAGGGGATATCAATAGATGACGCTTTTGGATTTTATGAAAAAAAATACAAAAATCTTTCCAACAATCTTTACAGTTTAATAAAAAGTCTTTCTTATTTTGAAGATGCAGAAAGAACAGAGATGCCCGAGATGATTGAGAAGATCTCTTGGGAGAAGGTAAAAGAGTTTTTTAGAAAAGAGGTGGTTCGTTTGGCCAATAAATATCTGTAGGTTAACTAAAAGCTAGTCTTCAAAAATCTCTTTTTCTAAACTTTTAGCTAGTTTTAAAAAGTGCTCTTCCATTTCTTTCTTGTTAAAAGGAACAAGCATTTTAGGGAGGTCTTGATTATTCTTTAGAAAATCTTTTACCCGCAAAAATTGGGAAGAAAGGTTAATCGGATCAATATGCCAATCAAATTTTGCTTTAGCGTTGATAATTAGGTCTTTAAGAGAATAATTTTCATTTTTTAAAATAAAATAAAGATCGATATAATCACGCATTCTTGGTTTCATAAAAATAGTATGAATTTTATTTGCCGCAATATCATTAATACTATCAATTGATAAATTTTTAAATTTTTTCCCCCTATTGATTTGGGGGAATGGGTAATAATTAAAATCAACTTTTAATTGGTCGCCGTTTTGATAAATTAACTTAAAACTCACTAAGCCCAAAAACTGAGATACTTTAATTTTAGTGACGCCCAATTTACCAGCATTATTTTTTAAAAAAGAGAAAACAAGTTGATGATTGACTTCTTCTTTTTCAATAAATAAATCGATATCTTCTGAAAGGCGATGGAAATAATAAAAAGCCGCTAAAGCTGTCCCACCTGTCAAATAGAAATTTTTTACGATGTATGAGTTGTTTTGGGCCAATTCCAAAAAGTCAAGTTGGTGGGTAGTGAGTATTGTTTTCCCCATAATAGATATTCTATCGCGCGCATCTTGTAAGGATCAAGATCGTCTTTGATCTTTGGCCAGGCTTTTTTTATCTCTTCTTTATTGAGTTTTTCTCCCTCATCAAGACCATAATTGATAAGCTGGACCAATCGCCAGAGGCGATATTGTTTGGGATATTTTTTCTTAAATTTTTTTTCATCCACCGACCAGTTCCACATAAGAATATTATATCATTTAACCTTTATTTCATTTGAGAGCGCCTTAAACTTTTATGGAATCTTTTCACAATTCCCTTACCAGATTACCAGTGCCACGGTAAAAAAAACCGCCGAAAAAATAATTCGAAAAAATAATTGATGGCAAATCTTTTGGCTATTTTCACCTGCAAAAAAGCCTCTTTTGGGGTTATGAAAAAAAGAACGAGATCCTTATTGCCCAACCCGAGAAGGCGTTATTGGATCAAATATATCTTTCGGCAAAAGGAATAAAAAGACTTGATCTGGATGAATATGATCTTGAGAGAATTAATCTTTTGAGACTGAAGGAATATATCAAAAAATACCCGCAAACGCGCCAGTTTATCAACGCCATTAATAAAGTTAAACAGTTTCTTAAGCTATGATAACTAAAGATCAACTGAATCAATTGGCAAGAAAAAAAAAGATAAACGAGTCAACTATTGTTAGGGAATATCTGCAACTTTTGTTCTTAAATGAGCTTTATTCAAAAGAAAAAAGCAGAAGCATCTTTTTTAAAGGGGAGACGGCCATTCATCTTATTTATAACATGCCAAGATTCTCGGAGGATCTTGATTTTACCGTAGAGTTGCCCATAAAAGAATTTGTTTCATATATTAAAGGTGTTTTTAAGTCTTTAGCAGAGCAGGAAGAAATAGAGTTTAGAGAACAAAAAACAATTACAGGGAAAAGATATCTTTTGGCGGCCAAACCATCGATTTTGCCTTATGAAACATTTGTTCATTTGGACTTTTCTTTCAGAGAAACAGTTTTTATGAAAGAAAAATCCCTTATTAAAACAGATTATCCTATCCTTTTTACCTCCTATATTCATTATCTATCAAAAGAAGAAATCTGTGCCGAAAAAATAAGAGTTTTGTTAACAAGAGACAAATGAAAGAGAAAAACCTGACACCTCTTTGACTATATTAAAGATTATCTGAAAAAATATTTAACCATTTAGCCAAAGAAAGCTGATCTTTTTTAAGAAGGAGAAGGTCCTTAGGTTTGAGATTTAGGAGGGATAGTTTTTTGGTGTCACGGTTTTATTTATTTCTTTGGAGTCGGGCGCTTTAAAAAGTTTGCCCTTTATCCTTGGAGGAATTCATTTTCAAAAAATTAAAGGAGATAATTTCTTCCTATCAGGAGAATGAATTAAAAAAAAGAGCTTAATCAATTTCTGCGGAGGAATTATATAAATTTTTATAAAAAAGTTAAGGCCTAAGTTTTAAATCAGATAGCAGGGCTCTAATTTAAGGAGAATTATTAAATCAATGATTCTCCTTGTTGAAATAAATCCTACAAGAAAGTAGACGCTTGAGTTTAAGATTTGGGATGAAAATAATTTCTTAAACCTTGCAATTAATATAAAACAGCTAGATAAAAACATTTTGAAGCTATTTTTCCTATCAAGTATATTTGTTTTATTTCTTTTTTTATCTGAAAAGCTTTTTATAAATCTCGCACCGATAGAGTTTTCTATCGGTATAAAGACCGCTTTCGTCTGACTGATATCCTAATCTATTTTTCTTTTTAACTCTTCATTTTTTAGCCTTTTATATTCAGTGATTGATAATCTATCTTCTAAAAGTCATTTTTTAAGGTTAAAATATATCGTTATTATTGAGCATCCAAAGATTTGGATAGACAAGAGAGATATTTAACACACTTTAATCTTATCTAAAAATTTCTTGTTTTATATAGTTTTTTTAACACAAAATAAATCCCACCTATTAAAAGTGTTGAATAGATGGCTTTGTTGCATGAAGTACAGCGGTGTAATTTAATTTATCAAAAATAAGTTCAATATCAATAACCTAAAGAAGATTAATTTTTGATATACTTACAAAACTAAAGTAGAACTTGTGATAAATTATGAGAAAATTTGAGATTTTCTTAAAAATTGCCGATTTTATAATTAAAATACAAGGAAAGCCATCAGGTGATTTTTTACTTTTAATAGATAAATTAAGACACAAATATTCAAATTTTTTAATTAGTAAACAGAGAAAGTACGATTATACAATAGAAGTAAGGAAAACTATTGAGACCTTATATGTCTTTTCAAAAAAAAAGGCCTTTTATTTACTCATGGGATTTGAAATAGGATTTAAAAAAATGATATCATTTTCTTATATCAGTGAAGAACAATTTGAATTTATTATCTTAAAAATAATTAATAAATTGTTAAAAAATTCAGGATTTATTCTCCACGCATCATCTATAGTATACAAAAAAAATGATATCATTTTCTTATATCAGTGAAGAACAATTTGAATTTATTATCTTAAAAATAATTAATAAATTGTTAAAAAATTCAGGATTTATTCTCCACGCATCATCTATAGTATACAAAAAAAAATTATTTATATTTGTTGGTGATTCTGGCGTTGGAAAAACAACGATATCAAATTTGTTATCGAGAAACAAAGATATTAAAAAACTAAGTGATGACTCTATTATTATTAAGATGAGCGATAACACTTTTTTTGGTTATAAAACCATACTTAATGACAACAACTCATTTAATTTTGAGCAAAATATTGGATATACTATTGCAGGGGTTTTTTTTATTAAGCAATCAAAATTTTTTAAAATGCAAATAATCAAAAATAAAAAAAAATTTATAAATAAATTTATAAAGCAACTATTTATTTTTAATAGGCCTATAAAACAAAAATTACAAAAAAAAACAATAAAAATTGTTTTTAAATTTTTAGATCAAATATTTCTCTATCAACTGGAATTTCCTAATAAGGCAGATCTTGCTAAAGAATTTTTAAAAACAATTTCTGATATATATTTATGTTTAATAATAATTTTTAATCATAACTTATTCACAATACGGACTTGTTGATCCACAAACACATCTTCTAGCAGAGCAATCCTTACACCATTGTGCAGATAACCCCTCATAGGTACAACAACACGTATCACATATTACTTTTGTAAATTGATTGATTTTTTTTATTTTTAAAAATGGTTTTTTATATTTTTTTTTCATTTTATAAGATTTAATATAATTCATAAATTATTATATTAGAGAGTTTTTTATTTGGCAAGTCAAAAATTAAACCGTATTCTAAGTTATATTCTGCGTTTTCATTTAATATCTTAGTTAATAAATTTTCTATGTTATGTTTGTATATTAAAAATTTATTTGAACTCAATGGCTTATTTTCTTGCGGCTCATAGCGTAAAATTAATTGATTCGACGAATTATATATATCAAAACCAGGAGAAGATTTTATTACTTTATCGGATGGCTGATAAGCTTTTATTTTACCAACACCTTTTGTTAATAAATATATGTTGTCATTTTTGCTTTTATAGTAATTATTAATTGATTTAATTAAATAATCTAAATTGTGATTTATTTCATTTGGATTTGTTTTTTTTAACAATAATATTTGGTTTGGATTTATTAATACTAATAATTCCATTATTATTATAGCGGTTAATAAAAAGAAAGTTATTTTTAATACATTTTTCATTTAAGTTTTACCCTCCTCCTAAATTAACTTAAATTATTTAATAATTTTTTTTAATTGTTGTCAATAATAATTTAATTCATAAATGTATGCAGCCAGGGGATGGTATACACTTTCGAGCTAAAAGAAGATATGTTAATCATCGGCAAAATTATTTAGAATTACGTAGAGAGAGCCATTAATGATTATTAATACTCATTTAATATTTATGGACAACAAGCTATGATCAATAAATTCAAACCTCAATAGGCAATATTACAAGAAGCTATCACTCACCAATGAGGAAGTAAAAAATCAGCTGACCGATTAGAATTTTTATTTTGAGATTAAAATTAACTGGATGCTTCCTTATGAAAAACCCACAGTTCTTTAATTAATATATTTTTCTCTTTTAGTACGAGTTTTTTAAAAGTTAAGAGATGAAATAGTTGGAAATTAGTCTGGGATAAGTCTGGAACCGATCTAAAATTAGTCTAAAATTGGTCTAGAATTAGTCTGGGATCGATTGAATCAGTTAGAAATTTGTATAAAAAGGTGTAAAAGAGTTTAAAAGAGTGTAAATGAGTGTAAAAGAGTTTAAAGGTTGGTTGGGATATCGATTAATGTCTTTCCAAGCCCTCCGATTCGGAGGGTTCGAGGGACGAGGAATATTTTAATAAACACGGGGATCTCTTCACTGGGCCAAGTCCGACTTGGCTTCAGTCGGGATGACAAGATAAGAAATTAAAAATCCCCAAGGAACCCCGCTGGTGGGCGACAATTAAAAATTTAAAAATTAAAAATTTAAAATTGATTTAAAATTTAGAATTTAAAATTTAAAATTAATTATTGGTAATTGATTAGCGATCAGAAGGGACCTCTTTGGAGTTTTATTTGGTTATTGGTCTATTGTTTTATTGGTTAGTATTTAGAGAATTTCTATACTACAAAATTCAAATAATTTTCAGAAGTAATAAGAGAGTAGTGAGCTTCTTGGTAAGTATTTTTCCATTCTGCGATATCCTTTGTTTTTTCCTTCTTCCATTTAAATTCATATGTTTTTTCCTTCTTCCATTTAAATTCATAACCAAAAAGTTTACCTTCTCGTTCTTCCACCCAATCGATTTCTTTTTTATCCCAAGTTCGCCAAAAATAGTTATTAGCCACGATATGACGATATTTTTGTTTTTTCAGCCGCTCAATGACTAAGAAATTTTCCCATAAATGCCCCAACGTCGTTTCGATTTTCAATCTCATTAAAATTGCCAATAATCGCATTTCTAATTCCATTATCATAAAAATAATACTTGCTTTTTTTATAAATTTCTTTCCGTAATTTTCTTGAAAAGCCGCGCAAATTAAAAAGAAGGATGAAAGATTTTTCAAATAAATCAAGATACCTTTGAACAGTTTTATAATTCAATCCCAAATGAGAGGCCAATTCCCTTAAAGACACCTCATTGCCCACCTGAAAAGGAATTATTCTTAATAAATCAAGAAGAATCTTCGCTCCTTTTACTTTTTCTAATTCTAAAATATCTTTTAAAAGATAAGAATCAACGATTGAATTTAAAAAATCAATTTTCCTTTTTTTAGATTTAGTGATTAATACTTCAGGATAACTTCCAAAAACAAGAAATTCTGGCAATTTTTCTTTTAACTCAAAAGAATTCAATTGGTCTTTTAATTCCAATTGAGCGATTGGAAAAAGGGTGATCGACCAATTTTCTGCCTACCAAAGTCTCGCCAATTTGTCCTGAAAGATCAAAGGAAGATGAGCCTGTTGTCAGTATTCTGATCCCCTTAAGATGATCGACGATAATTTTAAGCCCCAGACCAACATTGGGAACTCTTTTTGCCTCATCAATAACAATTAAGTCATAACCACTACTAAATTCAAAAATTTTCTCGAAATTTGATGAACTTAAAACTTCTTGGACACGGATATTTCCCCCAGAATCATATCGATATTTAAATTTGATTTATTTTAAGAAACGCTCCACCAGGGTAGTTTTTCCCACTCGACGGGAACCAAAGATGGTCGCCACTTTATTTGGTTGAAGATAGCGGTTAATTTCTTTTTCATAAAATCTTGGGATTCACATATTTCAATCATAAACAATCTTTAACCGCCTTTCAAATTCTAAGGATTATCAATGGTCAAAATTATATTATTTTGAGGATTTATATTCCTTGTTTTAGTCAATAATTAGTATTAATTACTCTGGAATTGGTCTAGAAATAGTTTGAAATCAATTAAATCAGTAATGCTTTAGACAAAGTCTCTATGCGGGGAGAAATCTCGCGAGCGAAGCGAGCGCAAATAATAAAATCGCTTACACTAGATTTCTCACTTCGCTTATGATTCGTTCGAAATGATTAAAGTAAAGTAATCTTAGTTTTTAAGCCTAAGAATCTTTTTTAATTTGGAATTTGTGATTTGTGATTTGGAATTTAGTTATTAGTTAATTGTTTCTTGATTATCGTTTGATTGTTCATTTTTCTCGTCCTCCATCTCCATTTGCATCTCCATCT
>JBBIMT010000038.1:0-7265 GCA_037444265.1 bacterium | reverse complement strand
GATGGCAATTAAAGATAATCCCCTTGGGCAATCTTCAGAACAAACTCCAATTGGCATTTTGCGTCTTAAGGAGTAAAACATTGAGTAGATTCTTGAAAAAAAGCGCTATTTAAACTATACTTTTGATTATGATAGTGAATATTTTAATATTCATTTTTATTTTGGCGTTACTCGTTTTAACCCATGAAGTTGGTCATTTTTGGGCTGCCAGGCGCGCTGGTATGAAAGTTGAAGAGTTTGGCTTTGGTCTTCCGCCTAGGATTTGGGGTAAAAAGATAGGTGATACTATTTATTCAATCAACGCTTTACCAGTGGGAGGATTTGTCAAAATTTTCGGTGAAGAAGGGCAGTATGCTGATAACCCTGAGAGTTTTGCTTCAAAAAAACCTTCAGCGCGAGCTATAGTTTTAATTGCTGGAGTAGCTATGAATTTTTTGTTGGCAATGTTGCTTTATATTATCGGTTTTACTATTGGAATTCCAGCCCAGTATAATGAAAACTTAAAAGAAAATATAAGAGATATAAAATTACAAGTGATATCAGTTCAAGCAAATTCTCCTGCAAAAGAAGCAGGGATAAAAGAATTAGATATAATAAAAAATATAGATGGACAGGTTTTTAATGAAGTTGAAGCAGTGAGAGATTATCTTTCTTTTGCCGGTGGCAAGGAGGTTTCAATAGACGTTATTAGATCAGGAAAAGTCTTAAATTTAAAAGTTGTGCCACGATTAAAAATTGATGAAAATCAAGGACCTACTGGGATGTTAATAGCTAAAATCGGACTTTTAAGCTATCCTTTCCCTCAATCAATATTTTACGGAATCAAAGAGACATTTAATACAACCTTTGGCATTGTGCACGGATTTTATTATATTGTTAAAAATTTAATCACTACTGGAAAAACGCCTACTGGAGTAGAATTTGGAGGGCCTGTTAAAATTGCATCTTTGACTTTCGTTATTAGTAAGATAGGCATCGGGTATTTAATTAGTTTTATTGCAATATTATCTTTAACTTTATTTATTATCAATATTTTCCCATTTCCGGCATTAGACGGAGGTCGCCTTTTGTTTGTAATAATAGAATGGATTATAGGGCGTCCATTAGATAGAGAACTCGAGAAAAAAATTCACGCTGGCGGTTTCGTTATTTTACTCGTGTTAATTATTTTTTTAACCCTCAGAGATATATTGCAATTTTTAAATAAACTATAAATACAATCTTAAAAATTTATTTTTAGTAAGTTATTTTCAATGTTACCAGGTATTGTGAAGTTTTTAACTCTATCATAATCTTTATAATCTTTGTTTATGTTGCAATCTAAACTTTTTGCCAAAATTAAAAAAGATATTCCTGCTGATGCTAAAAATATTTCACACCAATTGCTTTTAAGAGGAGATTTCATTGAAGCCTTAGCTTCAGGCATTTATTCTTTTTTACCTCTTGGTTGGAAAGTGCATAAAAAAATAACTCAGATTATAAGGGAGGAAATGGATAAAATTGATGCTCAAGAAGTACATCTGCCGGTGCTTCAACCTAAATCTTTATGGGAGAAAACCGGGCGTTGGAACACTTTCGAGCCACCACTTTTTAAACTTAAAAATCAGCATGGAAAATTATTTACTTTAGGCCCTACTCACGAAGAGGTTATTGCTGATTTGGCTTCGCGACGAATTTCTTCTTATAAAGATTTGCCCCTTGCTCTTTATCAAATACAAATAAAATTTCGTAATGAAATTAGACCAAGCGGGGGTCTTGCAAGAACATTAGAATTTTATATGAAAGATTTATACAGCTTCCATATTTCCAAAGAAGATTTAGCTAATTACTATGAAGAAGTAAAAAAAGCATATTTCAAGATTTTTGCTCGGTGCAATCTTCAAGCTTTAGCAGTTGAAGCATCAACAGGTTCCATAGGAGGAACATTGTCTCATGAATTTATGATTTTAAGTGAAACTGGTGAAGATAAGGTAGCTTTGTGTCAACATTGTAATTTAGCCGCAAATATCGAAATTATTGGCAAATCTAAACATTGTCCAAGTTGTGGTAATAAATTGGAAATTAAAAACGCTATCGAGCAAGGCCATACCTTCAATCTGGGCAAGAAATACTCTTCAGTTTTTAATGTAAATTTTTTAGATCAATTCGGGGAAAAACAAACAGTATTTATGGGTTGTTACGGTATAGGTGTTGGAAGACTAATTGCGACTATTATAGAAGTAAATCATGACCAAAAAGGCATTATTTGGCCTAAGGAAGTTAGTCCATTTGATGCTCATTTTTTAGTTATTAATCAGGAAGATTCAGAGATTTTCGATAAAGCAAAAAAGATCTATCAGATTTTGATAAAAAATGGCTTTGATATTTTATTTGACGATCGTTTTGCGATGAGTGCTGGTGAAAAATTTGCCGAAGCTGATCTAATTGGTATTCCTATTAGAATTTTAGTTTCTAAAAAGACATTTAGTCAAGAAGCAGTTGAAATTAAAAAAAGAGATTCAACTCAAACTAAAATGGTGAAAATAAAAGAAATAGTTAAATATTTAAAAGAAGAGTTACATGTTTAATTGAAGCTTAAGTTTTTTATTTAAAAAATATTTAAATTAATTTTTTGCAATGTGGCATTTTTTTTCAAAAGATTTAGGTATTGATTTAGGCACAGTTAATAGTATTGTGTATGTTAAAGGAGAGGGGATTGTTCTTAACGAGCCCACAACAATTGCTATTAATACAAAAACAGGTGAGATTGCGGCGATCGGAGTTGAGGCTAAAAAAATGAGCGGTAAAACCCCACCTTCTATTGTTATAAAAAAACCCTTAATTTCCGGTGTAATTTCAGATTTTGAAGTGGCGGAAAGTTTTTTCCAATATTTTGTTGAGACAGTGCATCAAAAATCATTATTCAAACCATTTGTTAGGCCTCGTGCGGTAATTGGGGTACCATCAAATCTTAATGAAGTGGAAGCAGAGGCTTTGAAAGATGCGGCAATTTCGGCTGGTATTAGAGATGTTTTTTTAATTCCTGAAACAATCGCGTCAGCCCTGGGTGCAAATTTAGATATTATGGAGTCCAATGGAGTAATGGTAGTAGATATGGGAGGCGGAACAACAGACATTTCAGTGATTTCGCTTGGAGGCATTGTAATTGGCAAAACAATTCCTATTGCAGGCGAAACATTAGATAATGACATTATTCAATATATTAGACAAGAACATCATTTATTAATTAGCCAAAGCGCGGCTGAAAATTTAAAAATTAAATTAGGAACAGTTTCCAATAAGCCCACCAATGAAACTGAAATTTCAAGAATTCGTGGTAGAGATTTAATAACAGGACTGCCCCAGGAAATAATAATTTCCAGAGCCGACATTAAAAATGCTATCATGCCATCTATTTTGAAAATCGTTCAGAGTATTAGATCGATTATTGAACAAACGCCGCCGGATATTTTATCGGATTTATTGAATAGTTCTATTATTTTTTCAGGAGGAGGCAGTTTAATCGACGGTCTGGCAATGTTAATTTCAAAAAGTGTTAATTTGCCCGTATTAGTCGTTGATGACCCATTAACTGCGGTGGCTCGGGGCTGTGGAGCTGTGGTGGAAAAATGGGATTACTACAAAAAAAATCTTTTAAAATAAATAAAAAAAACAAAAAATATTATCTCGGCAATTTTTTCTTAATTGTGACGATTTTTTTCTTATTAACTTTTTTTATTCAAAAAAATTATTTATTATTATCTTATGTAAGCGATTTTTTGAGCAGAATAATTTATTACCCCACTTTTGGAGTAAAAAACATTTTTTTTGCTTCAAGGGAGATTGAAAATTTAAAAAAAGAAAACAGTGAACTTAAAAAAAGACTTGCGGAAACTTTAGCCGCTAAAGAAGAAAATATTTTTTTAAAAAATAGTTTGAAGTTAAGTGATTTTAAAGGTAGACTTATCCTTGGTAGAATTTTGTTTTATGCCATTGATAATAAAAATAAAGCCTACATTAACCTTGGCGCTAAAGATAATATCAAAGAAGGAATGCCAGTAGTTTTTGGAGATGCAGTGTTAATTGGAAAAGTTTCTAAAGTTTACGATAATAAATCAGAAATCATTTTCACCACAAACGAAAATTTTGTTAGCCCAGTTGTTTTTGAAGGATTAAACATCAACGCTGTCGCTAAAGGCGATGGCTCCTCTATTATAGTTTCAATCAACAGTAATTTAGAAGCGTTAAAGATTTTGCCTGGTAAGATAGTTTTCAGTGGTAATGGAGATCCCTTGATACCTCCTCGATTAGTTTTAGGTACCGTTATTTCCTTATTTGAAGATAAAAAAATAAATATTTATAAGGTAAATGTAAAGCCCTTTATCAACAAAGAGGAAATAAACGATATATTCGTGATTGTAAATTTTTAAGCATATGAAAACTCTAATATATTTTATTTTTTCCATTTTATCTTTATTGGCAGATGTAGCGTATAGTCCTTTTATATTTAGACCCATCTTCATAACCGCTTTAGGGGCGATCGGTTTTTTTATTTTAGACAGAAAAAAAATAATTTACTTTTTTGTTTTTTTAGCGATGATTTTATATTTTTTAACCTCTTTTGAGCAGGCTTTGAAAATTTTATTTTTTTTGCTAGCGGCTCTTTTTGTTTATCATATTTTTAATAAAAAGAATGTTTTTTTAATAATTTTTTTAATTGTTTCATCCGGTGTTTTCATTTTTTCTCCTTTAAAATTTTTCCTTTTGTTAGGAAATTTCATTTTAACTTTTATCATCACGGTAATTGTCTTTAAATTATTTAAAATTTATCCAGTTTAATATGTTTAAGTTTAGTTTTATGAATTTTTTAAGCAATAAAAAAATAATTAAAAGATTTAGTACCAATTTTATAACGCCTGAAGATATTTATCTTTCTGAAAAAATATTCAAATCATCGGCGCCAAGTTTTAATTTTTTAAGCTATAGGCCAACTTTTTTTTTATTAATAGTAATTTTTTCATTTTTGATATTAATTTTTCAAACCTTTAATTTTAGTATTTTAAAGCATGAAGAAAATTTAAATCGCGCTACTTTAATTCAAAACAAAATCCTTTATAGACCTTCTGCTCGCGGTATAATTTTCGATAAAAATGGTAAGGTTTTGGCAACCAACAAATTAAATTATGATGTTTATGCTATTCCTAACTTTTTACCTAAAAATTCAGATAAACTTGAAAAATGGATAATGGAAGTTACTGAAATTTTACCTATTAGTGCTGAAAAAATAAAAGAACTTTTATTCAATCAAAATCTTTTTTTAACAAAAAGAATTCTTTTATACCAAACCGATGATATTGTTAAAGCCCAATTAATCCAATCAAAAATAAAAGATATCCCCGGTATTGAAGTAGTCGAAAATTTTAAAAGATATTACCCTTATTCTCCCTATGCTTCCCATATTTTAGGCTATACTATACAAAAGAAAGAATTTGAAAAAGAAGGTAAAGATGGGATTGAAATGACTATGGATACAATATTAGAAGGAAAGGTAGGAAAGGAAATTTTTCGCATAGATGCTAAAGGAAATATTATTTCTCAGGTTAATCAAACCTCTGCTCAAAATGGCAAAGATATTTACTTAACAATTGATATTGAAGCACAAAAAAAATTGGAGGATATTTTTGAAGAATATTTGAAAAGAAATAATAAAAAAAAGGGGGCCGCTATAGTGCTTAATCCTCGTGATGGAAGTATTATTGCTTTGGTAAGTTTCCCTAGATTTGATAATAACAATATTGCTGAATATTTGAATAATCCAGACGAACCCCTTTTTAATCGAGCTATTGCTGGACAGTACCCTTCAGGCTCAGTAATTAAACCAGCAGTGGCTTTGGCTGCTTTAAATGAAAACATCATAAGCCCTAAGAAA
Organism: bacterium; assembly: GCA_037444265.1. Taxonomy (GTDB): domain Bacteria; phylum Patescibacteriota; class Minisyncoccia; order 2-01-FULL-47-10; family JBBIMT01; genus JBBIMT01. The sequence goes on along the minus strand of JBBIMT010000038.1, from coordinate 1,357 downwards.
AATATTTATGTTTCAGGTTCAATTTCAGTGCCAAGTCAATTTAATCCTCAAATAAAATATATTTTCAAAGACTGGAAAGCACATGGATATGTCGATATGGAGCGAGCTTTAGCAGTTTCCTCTAATGTTTATTTTTATACAATTGGTGGCGGTTTTGGAGATATTGAAGGTTTAGGGATTGAAAGATTGGCAAAATACTTAAAAATGTTTAATTTTGGGTCAAAAACGGGAATTGATTTACCCGGAGAAGCTTCAGGTTTAGTGCCTGATCCCCGATGGAAAGAGCAGACTAAAAAACAAAAGTGGTATATAGGCGATACTTATAATCTTTCTATTGGTCAAGGAGATTTAAAAGTTTCTCCATTACAAATAGCATTTTTAAATCAGTTTATTGCCAATAAAGGATTATTATATAGACCACATTTGTTGCAAACAAAATGCCTTGATTTTCAACAAAAATGCCAAACCGAGACGACAGCACAAACTCTTAATATTGACAAAAATGATTTGGAAATAGTGCGTCAAGGATTAAAAATGGCGGTTTTAGAAGGGTCGGCTCATTTGCTTTTTGATTTGCCTGTTACAGTAGCGGCAAAAACAGGCACAGCTCAAAGTGGCGTTGAAAGAGAGCCCCATTCCTGGTCTTCGGCTTTTGCTCCCTATGATGATCCACAGTTAGTAGTTACTGTTATCGTTGAAGAAGGTGGTGAAGGCTCCAAAATGGCTTTACCTATAATCAGAGATTTTTTAAAATGGTATTTTTCTAAATAATATTTCATAACGAAAAATTTACCTTGGAAGACTTGAAATTTTTATTGCAAAAACCTTAGCGTTACTTAAAAAATTAATTTAGGTGAAGTTATTTTATTCTTTTCGAAAATTTGTCAAGGCGATGATTTAAATTTAGTCTTTATTTTTTTATTTTTTTTGTTAAAATGAAAAAATTATGAGCGAAATAATTTACACAAAAGAATCATTAGAAAAATTAAAAGAAGAGTTGAAATATTTAAAAACAGTAAAACGCAAAGAAATTACTGCTCAAATAAAAGAAGCGAAAGAATTTGGCGATTTGTCTGAGAATGCAGCTTATAAAGCGGCCCGCGAAGCAGAAGCGCTAAACGAATCACGAATTCAAAAGTTGGAGCGTTTAATAAAAAACGCCAAAATTGTTGATAATTCACATAGTCCAGAATCGAAAATATTTATCGGAGCGAAAGTAACGCTCGAAAGAAATGGTAGTATTGTTGAGTATACAATAGTTGATCAAAGTCAAGTTGATTACAAAACAAATAAAATCTCCGTCAATTCTCCATTAGCGAAAGCATTAATCGGCAAAAAAGTCGGAGATATAATTTCT
>JBBIMT010000037.1:0-7891 GCA_037444265.1 bacterium | reverse complement strand
GACATTACTCCTTTTTGTTTGTCTTTGGAGGAAACTTTACCGCACCAAAAAGAATAATCTCCTTTTTGAAAAGGAGCTTGAAACATTATACCTCTTGGTTCTTGACCATCAGTGATGATTTTGACTAACTCTAAAGCTTCATCTTCAAAATCAATGATGTTTTGGTCTGTTTCAGAAGAACGTAAAATTAAAATCACTCTCTCCCCTGCTTTCACTTGAAAATTGTTTGGCTGGCATTGATTATTTTGAACAAATATCTTGATAGCTTGGTGAGGAATTTCATTTTCTTTTAAAGGTCTGGTATAAAAAGGGAAATTAGGGTTCATTGTTTGCCAGGGGTCTTTACTTAAAATAGCATTATCATCTACTTTGCTTTTTAAAAAATAAATGAGTATTAAAATAAAAGAAATAACAATAATAAAAATCAAGAATCTGATAAATTTTATCTTCATGGATGTTATGTAAAAAAATAAACTAAACAATGAATAAAAAAAATAATTTATTAAAATTATACCATATTTTTTAAAAATTATACAATATTTTGGTTTTGGAAGTGATAAAATATTGCTCAATAGAGATTGTACAGTCAATTCATTTTTTAAAAAAATTAATAAAAAACCTTTAAAATCCTTTTTACTCCTTTGTAGCTGCCAGTGGCAGTAATAGCTGTTACTCCGGCGCCTCGGTTAAAATTATATTGATACGCTGGTGAGTTACAAGCTGAAAAATTATTACCTGAATAAATGTTACCACTACTAATACAATAAACATAATTGGCATATTGTTTTGATTGATTCATTAATACTCCTTGGAAATTGAAATTATTTATTTCTTCAGGGGTCCAAAGAATTGCCAGCGCTACTCTATCTTGATAAAGCGCTTCTTCTATACCCGAGTCAGCCGCAGCAAATGATTGCAAAGTTATTTCTATTTGTTTTGAAAGATTAAGTTGATTTAAAAAAATAGCACTTACAGAAAGTGAAATAGTTAGGCCCATTGTTAATATAATGAGGGTCATTACCAAAGCTGAACCGCGTTCCTCTTGACTTATTAAATTATCATTCATAATTTTTTATTATTTTCATTATTAAGGCTTCATCTCAAGCAAGAATTATTGCACATCAAGTTCTCGCTGAGAAACAGTAGTTTGAATTTGGTAAATTTGTTGATATTGAGGTTCAGTCGCTTGAGCTTGAAAAGAGATAACCACTTTTGGTTGTTTATTATCCCCTATTGCATCTCCTAAAATATTACCTGCTCCATCAGAAGCAAATTTTAATGTCAAAATTTTTACTTTAGATGGAGTAGTTATTTTTCCTGATTGTTCAGGAATGCCGTCAAAGGGGGCAATATCGATTTCTCTAATAATTGCATTTGCTTCAACACCGCTTCCCAGTTTGTAAGTTACACAATTACCTGAATAATTTATTAAACTTAACTGCGACTCGCCTATTAACTTAAAATTTTTTCCATTTGGCACACATATGCCACTTGGATCGTTAGAAGAAGATGATTTTTGGGTTAATCTTATTTCTCGCGCCATCATTTCAATAGCAAAACGAGTATTTTCTTGCATTTCTTGAATAATGATGCCTCTTTTTTGAGCTTTTGAAAGATCAATGACTATAGATATTAAAGTAGATGAAATTAAGACAAAAACTGCGCTTGCAATAAGAAGTTCAATCAAGGTAAAGCCATTTTGCTTAGTATTCAAATCAAAGGACGAATCTGAATTTGATATATAAAAATTTGGCATAAATTATTTACTATTATCAAAAAAAATAGACCTTAAAAAAATAATCATTTCCAATTATAAAGTAAATTTTCTAAAGTTAAACTTTTAATTTTACCTCGTTCTTCCCAAGCGACTTTTACAGTGACTTTCATTTGATTGCTCTGAGGTGTTGAGATACACATAACTCTCTTAAATTTTGTATCTGAACCGCTTTCATAATTATAAAAACCATTTGCGTCTATTTTTAAAAATGGTTCGTTAGTTAAAGAGGTACCGCAATCATTAATTGCAAGATTTAAACCTAAGTCGTTATAATCAGCTCTATAATTTCCATCAACTAAAGAAACAGTACCTGGCTTTAATGGATCTTGAATGCGCCATTTTGTTGTATCATCGTTGATAAGCCAATTTGTATCTCGAAAGTTACGGACTATCTCGTATCCTTCTTGCGCTAAAGTTGCCGCTAAAAAAGTATTTTGCGCACTTTCTGAGGCTAAAAGGTTATCAATGGCAACATTAAAAATAATAGTCAATCCCATTAAAATAATCCCAACCACTATAACCATTTCCAAAAAAGTAAAACCGCTTTGCCTAACATTTAAATCAAAGAGCGAATCTGAATTTGATATATAAAAATTTGGCATAAATTATTTACTTAAAGACTAAATTTTAAAACAATTTTAAAACTTATCGTATTTCTATGTTATTTGAAGTTTCAATTCTAACAGTTTTTGAAAATGTTACATCGCCAACTGACTTAGTAACAACTAAATCAATATAACTAATACTATCATTTTGATTAATTCTTACAGTCGGAATTGGCGCTTTATAAACCACTGAAAATGAACGAGGGTTAAGCTCAGGAATATTTGTTTGAAAAATACTAAAAGCGACATTTCTAGGCAAGACTATTTTTTTTATAAGCTCAAAATTGTTTTCATCATAATTATCGTTTAAAGGATAAGAAGGAGGATTATTTTTGTCTTCAAATAAGATATATTCATTATTTTTATCTAAAGTAAAATATAGTCCATAAACCCCAGAACTATTTAAGCTATCAGGAGATAAAGATTTTCCCTGCATAAGACGAATATTGGAGACTAAATACTGAACTGCGCTATCTAAGTCAAGTCGTCTGTTAGCAGCATTCAAACTTATAAAAAGAATGGATGATAAAATCACTAAAACAATTGATGCCACTAAAAGTTCAATCAAAGTAAATCCGGCTTGTTTCCTGTCTTGTTTTAAAAAAGCAAAAATATCGAATGATTTAAAATATGGAGCCAATATGATCATATTGAATTATTTAAAAATTTTAAAAGCGTTAATATAAAATAAAAAATTAAATATTCAATTCAATCAAAAAATCAAAAAATAAAATTTAGATTTTAAATTATAAATTAAAAATTAAAATCTGAAATTTAACCATTTAACGATTTTTTAATTTAATATTTAAAAAATTAAGTTTGCGATTTTAGGAAATAAGAAAGTTATTATTGCTCCAATTGACATAAACGGACCAAAAGGAATTTGAGTTTTGCGATTTGCTTTTTTCAAAGATAATAATATTATACCAAAAAACCCTCCTAAAATAAATGATAACATAATCGCTGAAATATTTAAAGGAAAAGGAAGGAAGATTCCAATTAAAAAACCAAGTTTTGCATCCCCAAAACCCATCGCTTTTCCTTTAGAAAAAAAATATAAAAAAAAGAAAAAAAGAAAAATAACAACTGCGGATATAATGTTATAAAAAATTAAGCTTCTCACATTGTTGTAGATATCAAAAAAAAAGTTAAAAGATTGAAATATCAAAGTAATAATGATTGCTGGAAATATAAGAATATCCGGGATTAAAAAAGTTTTAAAATCGATAAAGGCAACAGCGATAAAAACGCTTATAATATAAAAAAAGTATAAAAGATAAATTAAAAAATAAAAAATATTTGTCGCCAAATGATTAGTCGGCAACATAATTAAATTATCAGAAATTGAAAAAGCATTTAGTTTTTGAAAAATCATTAAAAATAAAACACCAGTGAAAATCTCTACAATGATATATTGAAAAGATATTAAAGCTTTACAGTAGCGGCATCTACCTTTTTGTATCAAAAAACTAACCACTGGAATAAGTTCATACCAAGAAAGAATTTTCTTACATTTTGGACAATGAGAGCGTTTTTTTATAATATCTTCTTTATAGGGCAAACGATAAATTAAAACATTTATAAAACTGCCTATTATAAGACCAAAGAGAAAAATAATTATCTCTATCATAGATTAATTATATCACAATCAATATAATCATCAATGTTGCACTTTTTAGATACATTAATAACTGTTGACTACAAAGGTAAGACTTTGTAATCATTAAAAAAGGAAAAGACCTCTTGTTTGACCAAAAATTTACGAGGCACTTAGTGCTTTTAGCGCTCGTAATTTTTGAAACAAGAGGTCTAATCCTAATCCATCGCGATGAACTAATAACCTTTAATTAGCTATACAATAAATCCCCGGATTTGAGTTACAGTTCAGTGCAGGCGTATAAGTACTAAAGTTTTGAGTAGAGGATCCTGCAGGACGAGTACCTTCAAGACAAGCAGCAATGTAGTATCTTGTCGGTGAAGTTGTTGAATTGACCCCATAAGCATAATCATCATCGAATAAAGTACTACCACAATTTGTCGAGCCATCTGCATATCTTGGATCTTTTGGAATACCTTGAATATAGTTAGGCACTAAGCTACTAAGAGATGTCGGATAAACTTGATTGTCGCTATAGTAAAGTTCAACTGCCAGTCTTAAAGAATTTAAATCACCTATTCTTTTTGTATCTCTTGCTTTGAGAGTAGGATTACCTGAAATTGAAACAAACAAAATTGAACCCAGTATTCCTAAAATTGCGATTACAATAAGTAATTCAATGAGGGTAAAACCTTTATTTTTGTTTTTTTGCATCTTTTTTCACCTCCTTTCAGAAATTATTTTTTTAAAAATTTTACAATTTTTTTTAAAAAAAATCAAATATCTTAAATCATTTTTGCGTTTTGATTATTTTTTAAATAAATGAAGTCATCGCACTATACATCGGAACCAAAATGGCAGCTAAGATGAAAAAAACACCAATTCCTAAAATGACAATTAAAATTGGCTCGATTAAAGATGAGAGGTTAGTAACTGTTCTGTCAATTTCCATTGAATAAAATTCAGCTGTTTTTTTAAGTATCGACTCCAATTTACCTGAGCGTTCTCCGACAGCAATCATTTCAACTATCAACGGATCGAATTCTTCTTTTTTACTTAAAACAGATTCGATGGTATTACCAATTTTTACTGCTTTAGCAACATCTTCAATGATCTCTTGATAAACAATATTACCAACAACATCCCCCGTAATTTTTAGCCCCTGCAAAATAGGTAAACCGCCTTTTATGAGAGTGCTTAAATTTTCACAAAAACGCGCTTGGTAAATATTTTTAAAAAGCTTGCCGAAAATTGGGAGTTTTAGTTGAGTCTGATGCCATATTTTTTTACCTTCGGTTGTGCGTAAAAAATAAATTAAAAACCCAAGTCCACCTAAAATAATCGCCAAAACCGTAAACATCATTGTGGGCGAAGGATTAGAAATGCTTAAAAGTAGTTTTGTAAAAAAGGGTAAATTTTCTTGCGACAAATTAGCAATAATTTTAGTAAGCTGCGGAATCACGAAAAAAAACATCACAAAGCCCACAATAATAAAAACTCCTATAATAAAAGCCGGGTAAGCCAGCGCAGCACGAATTTTAGATTGTAGATTAAATTCCTTCTCCAAATATTCTGATAAATAAGACAAAGTATTTTGGAGATTACCAGAAACTTCTCCAATTTTTATCATACTAATATAAAATTGTGAAAAAACTTTTTTATGCTGTGCTAGCGCCTTTGAGAAAGTAAGACCTGAATTTACATCTTCGGCAATTTGACTTATTATTTCTTTAAACTTTAGATTGGTATTTTGTTCCGCTAAAGTCCTTAAAGCCTCGACCAGAGGAACCCCGGCATCAAAAAGCGCTGCTAAAGATCGAGAAAAAATTACCAAATCTTTACCCTTTACTCCTCCTAAAGTAATTTGCTTACTTAAAATACCTTCTTGTTTAACTTCTTCAATTGAAAGAGGAATTAAATTATGCCTTTGTAAAACGGTTAAAGCCATATCTTGCGTTGAAGCTTCAACTGTCCCATATTGCATTTGTCCTTGTGAATTCTTGGCGCGATATTTAAAAAGCATCTTAATTGGAAATAAAATATTAATTTTAAAAATTTAATCTTTAAAAAATTTTTCTGTTTATATACTTTTAATTTTCACGGGATAATATAATATTGTACATTAATTTAAGTTTGAAGCAAGGTTTTTAAATTTTTGCGGTTTAAAGCGTACATTTCGCCATTTTCTAAAGTAATTTTACCAGCTTTAATTAAATTTGCTAAGGATTTATCAAGCGAAATCATTCCTTCAGCTGAACTTGTCGAAATAACAAGGTCTATCTCATGAGTTTTTCCTTCGCGAATTAAATTTTTTATAGCTGGATTTGCCACTAAAATTTCTACAGCTGGAATCAGTCCACCATCAATCTTTGGTATTAACCTTTGGGAAATGATGCCCAGTAGCGCACCGGCAAGTTGGGTCCTTACTTGAGATTGCTGATGACCAGGAAAAGAATCAATAATCCGATCAATAGTTTGCGCTGCTGAATTAGTATGTAAAGTTGTTAAAACCAAATGGCCAGTTTCTGCAGCGGTTAAAGCAATACTAATTGTTTCTAAATCTCTCATCTCCCCTATCATTATCACATCCGGATCTTGCCTAAAAATATGCTTTAAAGCGGCGCTAAAACTTTTAGTATCTTGATTAACTTCTCTTTGATTGATTAAACATCGGTTTTGTTCAAAAAGATATTCTATCGGGTCTTCGATTGTAATAATATGTTCGTTGCGAGTATTGTTAATTATATCAATTAAAGCCGCTAAAGTGGTAGATTTTCCGTGTCCAGTGGGCCCAACCACTAAAACTAGACCCTGGGAATATCTAGTAAAATCAGCCAGCGTTGGAGGCAAATTTAAATCCTCCAGTGTCCTTATCTTTTTTGAAATATATCTCAAAGCAATTGCCACATATCCTCTTTCTCGGTAAATATTAACACGAAATCTCGCTTTTCCCTTAAAATCGTAAGATAAATCGATTTCAAGATTCTTTTTAAATATTTCATACTGCGCTTCATCTAATATAATTTGCGCTAATTCTTCAGTATCTCGCGGAGATAGTACATCTTTTTTAACTAAAGGAACAAGAGTTCCATCTATTCTTAAAGTTGGATTTTTGCCAACAACCAAATGTAAGTCTGATGCTTCCTGTTCGGCGCAGAGAGTCAGTAAATCCTCAAGCTGATATTTTCTTGATATTTCCGGCATTGCTTCATTTTATTTCATTGAAAATTTTTTTAATTTTCTCAACGACTTCACTTGGAGTAAAATGAGCTTTAACGATATAATCTAAAGCGCCCATCTGTAATCCTTTTTTAATATTTTCTTTTTGTCCTAAATTTGTTAAAAGCACCACGGGAATAGAAGAAAAATTAGGATCTGTTTTTATTTTTTGTAATATTTCAAATCCATCAATTTTAGGCAAAATAATATCTAATAAAACTAAATCTGGTTTATTTTCATTTAATTTTTTAAGTGCAGCTTCGCCGTCTTGAGCAATATCAAAATCATATTCACTTTTAAATTTTATAGCGTACATCTCTGCTATAAAAGGATCGTCTTCAATTAGCAAAATTTTTTTCTTTTCCATAGTTCAAACAAAAATTAAAATATTTATTATTATCAGTTTAATATTTAAAATTCATTTCTTATAACTTTGTTCTGTTGCTTTTATAACCTCCTCGAAGGATACTATTCCTTTTAAAGCCTTTAAGATGCCATCTTGACGCATTGTTACCATTCCTTGATTTCTGGCTTCTTGTTGTAAATCTTCGGTGGTGATTTTTTTGATAATAATATTTTCAAGTTCTTTTGTCATAAAAAGCGTCTCAAAAATGCCTATTCTGCCTTTTGTACCCTTATTACCACATTCAGCGCAACCCTGAGACTTATATAAACTTAAACTATTTTCCTTAA
>JBBIMT010000036.1:0-7986 GCA_037444265.1 bacterium | reverse complement strand
ACCCCAATAGAGCCTAAATAAAGGCTATTTTCAACCACCACACTGGCAAATGCTACCAATCCGTCTTTAGGTTTTATCGGTATTATTTGTATCTCTGTTATTTTCATTGTTTTCATTACAAATTTGTTTCCAAAGTTCTGGGTTTTTTTAGCCACTTTCAAAAGCAAGCTAAAAAACCCAACAGCATTTTGTTTAGCTTTAAATTCCATTTTTTCCTTATTTCCAGTTTCTTTAATTTCGGACATATCAAGAAAAATAAAAAACCATACTTTTTATTAAGTATGGTTCTTCTACAGAATCTTGTTTGAATTTTGGACTAAATCGGACTAAACCGGATTATTTTGGACTATTTATATTGTATTTTTGAGATGTGCCAGCTCTAATTCTTTTAAAAATAATAATATTTTTACCCCAGCTTCTTCCAAATCTTTTTTCTTCACTTTATCACCTCTATAGACTACAACATCCTTTCCTCTTTTAGGAAAAAAAGCTTTTAATATTTCACCTTTAAAACCCAGTTCATTAAGTATCTTTATAAAACTTTTATTCTTGACTTGCTTTCTAAGAGACAAACTACCAAATTGCGAAGGTAATTTATCTCTTTCTATTCTTGTATTAAAGGGTTTTGAACGGATATACTCAAAAAATTCAAAATTACTTCCAACAGCAAAAGGTTTTGATAGAAGATAATCGTTTATCCAGATATTTCTATCTTCTACCCGTATTTTAAAAACCTCTGGTATAACTTGTGGTTTCTTTTTTCTTCTTATTTCTTTAATGATTTTTTTATTTCCTTTTGCTTTCGTTTAATTTTTTATATTTATTCCATAATTTTTCAAATTTCTGCTCCTTAATAGTTAAAAGATATTTTTTGGGTTCTCCGTTAAGTTTAGAATAGAGAATATCGCCAATTTCTACTTTTAATACACCCCATTCTTGTAATTTATAAAGAAGTTTTCTCTGTCTTTCAATCGACGGAACCCACCTTTAGTTAGTCTAATAGTAAACTCAACTTCTTCTCCCTTCGGGGTAGCGAGTTGCTCTTTTTTTATTTCTTCTAAAATCCATAAAACTTCTTGATTAAATTGTTCCTCTGGTGTTAAATTCATTACTTTTTCATTACTTTTTTTGATTATTATTCTTGTCTTTTCTTTAAATTAAGTTTAAGATAAAAATCCTAAAAAGTAAACCATTGTTCAGTTAGAAACAATACGCTATGGAACAAGGGAGCTCATAGGGTATAGCGATGAACAGTTTAGGGGTGCGGAATTATTGATAAAAGAGATACGGAAATTATTAAAAGAACAAATCAGAAAGAATGTTTTATAAAAACTTAAAGTAGCTTGTTTCCCACTGGCAGATAAAAAAAATAGAAAAAATCTTAAAATTAATATTAACAATAGAGAAGAAAGTCTCCCACCAACAAAGAACTAAAACAGTGTTTATGAGAGATTAAGGGAGTTAGCCAGATTTAAGTTTAAGTTATTAGTTAAAATATTTAATTCTTCCCTTATCTTTTGCCAATTAACCATTCTAAATGCGTCCATTATGGGGAGCTGATGGATAGGTTAGATAGGCGTGCCATTTTAATGTATATATCGTAATCTTTGAAAGGGATATGAGTATATAATTTTTCTTTCTATCTCATTGATCTTTATATAGTCATGTATAGAGTCTCTGATAATCTTGACTATTGGCTGTCTTTTAATAGTCATTCTCAATCACCCTACACTAGTTGGAAACAATATTTTAAATAATTCAATCGATATGAAATCAAATTTCTAATCATCATCACACAATCTTCCCGCTGAAAAAGATTTTGCGGTGTATAGCATCTCTGGTTTGGCTGGTGAGATGGGCGTAGGTCATTGTGCTGCTGATGTGGGCATGTTCTAACCAGTCTTTGACTGCAAGGAGGTCTGCTCCAGCGTCCAACATGTGAACAGCGATGGAGTGTTTGAGGACGTGGAAGTGGCGTTTGTGGGGAGGGAGGTTGGCCTTTTCTCCGTAGCGTTTTATTAAGTAGTCTAAGGTAGCTCGGTGGATAGGAGTGCCTTGTCTGGAGAGGAAGAGGGTTGGTATTTGGTCTTTTCTGCTTTTAAGGTAGCGTTTGATGAGAGTGAGTTTATCAGGTTTCATCAGATGCTCTCCCGGGAGCGAGCCTTTCTTTCTATTGATGCGGATTCTTGATCTATGGAAGTCTATATCAGAGATTTGCAGCTCTCCGATCTCGCTGGCTCTTAAACCATGACGGTAAGCAAGAAGGATGATGGCTTTGTCTCTGGGATTGGTGATGACTTTTAAGTTTTATTCTTCCAAAATTTGTACTTCACGAGCCAACATTCCGTCATCTGTAAGTCCTCGCTTTCCAATCGCTCTAATACGCATTCCTGAGCGCAAATTCTCCAACTTAATTTGGCTACCACTGGTAAAAATTAGTGCTGTATAATCATCTAGCACAACCGTAAATATCTCCTTATCACCATCCCTTATGATGTGAATTGCTCGTAAGCTACTAGGGGACGTATCTAAAATCCTACCACTTACAATAACCTCAGACATTTCAGGCAAGACAGATACTGACTCTTTCTCCTGCTTCTCCCCTCCTTTAAACAAGTAAGCTGAAGCTCCTATAACTCCAATTCCAATAAGGATAACGATTGAAAGCGCAATAAGCGTAGTCTTCGTGTTCATGGTTGGCATGTTATTGAAAATTTTTTATTAAAAAAAGGACTTTTGTCGCTCATTGAAAGAAAATTCGTCTTTGGCATAAAGTTTGCGATAACTATTATTAAACTTTTAATTTTTAATATAAAGTATAGCAGAAATGGGGGCCGGAGGTCAACTAAAGCCCCTTCGCTTTAAAGCCAAATGCGGGTCTGTTAGAGCTCCTTTTGCCGGTTATAAAGCTTTGGGGCATTATCTTGCCGTCGTCTCTTTGTTGGGAATGTTTGGTAAGTAAACCTAAAGGAAACTTTGGGATGCAAAAAAGGTTTCCGAATCCCTAAAGGTCCTTCTAACGCCTTTTTCTGAATCTGTAAAGGTACCGCCAAAAAGCCAAACCAAGAGGAAGTTTCAACCCCGCTAAAACTTTCTTGGTGCGCTCGCGTTGTTCCAATTTCGTGATCAATTCGATAAACCTCCTTTTGAGATATTGACAATGTCCAAACGATCGTTTATCATTAGATTAACGCGAGTGAGGGAGAGGTCCCGGAGTTCGCTGCGAACGATCACTCCGAGAACCTCTCCTCACTCGATGGCCTGTTCCTTTCGGTGCCTCGCTCTTTAAAGTCAAATATTCGTCATACATCCACTCCTTAGCAGGATTGAGCCTGTACGTATGAGGCCGACCCTGCTACATTATCAGCCCTGACGATAATCGTCAGGGCTGTATTTTTTGAAAAACTATAGGTTACACTGAATACATAATCCTTCTGTACAGGTTATTAAAATTAAACTAAAATATGAAGCTTAATAAATTCAGCAAGTAATTAAAGATTTAGTGCTGTCGTTTGTTCGTAGGGTTTAGTCCAAGTTTCTTAAATACACCGTTTGCTTCGTAAAAATGAGGGCGAAAAGCCCGCCGGATCGCTTGGCCTATGCGATGCATAAAAAAAGGCGCCCAGACAAATTGATCACGCTCGCTCAGGTATATCGAGTGCTTAAATTAAAAAAAAATAGACTGGGGGTACACCTTCTAGGGCTACAACCTCTGCCTAGCCCGCCGACTGGTTACGACGAGAAACAGCAGAGCACCCAGTCCATTCTAATATATTATACTCCCAGATTATACTCCCAGAAAACTTCCTGTCAAGCCTCGCGGAGAAGCTGCTTCAAATCTTTGCCCTTCTCCGCAAGATAGCGCTTAAGCAGGTCAGTGAAGAAGGCGCTGCGAGATTTCTTGATTCTCCCTTGATGGTATTCGTAGAACGCCTCGGAAAGAAATTTCCACACCTTCTCCCCATTGAGCTTCCCTCGGAGGATCGACCTGGCTACCGGTCTTTTTGATGAAAAGAAAAGTTTAAGATCAAGATATTGAGTCAATTTTCCATAGTGGATTTATCTTTTAAAATGTATTTAAGGCGCTAATTTAAAGCGTTTTACTTGTATTTTAATTAAAATATTGATAAGATAAGTAGAATTAGTAAATATTCAATTTGAAAAATCATATTTTTAATTTGACTTACGATGAATTTCTTTTTTAAATTATTCAGCGGTTTTCAAAATAAATATTTGAAATCTTTGGAGAAAAGAGTTCAAAGGATAAATGCACTGGAAAAAGAATTAGAAAAATTAGATGATGAGACAATTAAAAAAAGATTCCTGTCTCTTAAGGAGAAAGTTTTAGAAAAAAAAGTTGATTTAGATGAGGCGCTTGAGGAATCATTCGCTTTAACTCGCGAAGCTGCCAAAAGAACTTTAGGTCAGCGCCATTTTGATGTTCAATTGATGGGCGGAATTGCTTTACATGAAGGAAAAATAATCGAAATGAAAACAGGTGAGGGAAAAACATTGGTAGCTACTTTACCGGCGGCTTTAAACGCAATGACAAAAAAAGGAGTTCATATTGTAACCGTCAATGATTATTTGGCTCGTCGCGATACAGTTTGGATGGGGAAAATTTATAATTTTTTAGGACTTACAGTAGGTTGCATTACCCAACACGAAGCTTATCTTTTTGATCCAAGTCATCAAAAAACTTTAGATGATAAAGAAAAAATTACAATAAATTTTAAGGTGGATTATGAATTTTTAAAACCTTGCTCTAGAAAAGAAGCCTACGAAACTGATATTACTTATGGTACTAACAACACTTTTGGGTTTGATTATTTAAAAGACAATTTAGTTCAAAATTTCCAAGAAATAGTTCAAAGGCCATATTATTACGCAATCATAGATGAAGTTGATAGTATTTTAATAGATGAAGCGCGCACTCCTTTAATTATTTCAGCTCCTGATAGAGAATCGACGCAGATGTATAAGAAATTTGCTTCTATTGTTCCTATTTTAAAAAAAGATGTTGATTATAAAGTCGATGAGAAGTTTCATGCCGTCACTTTAACAGAAGAAGGAATTAAAAAAGTTGAAGAACTTTTGAGGGATCCTGGAATATATAAAAGAGGAGATATAGAAAAAATATTTCACTTGGAACAGGCTTTGAAAGCTTATTGTCTTTTTCAGAAAGATAGAGATTATATCGTTAAAGACGGTCAAGTTATTATTATTGATGAATTTACAGGACGATTGATGCCGGATCGTCGATATTCTGAAGGTATTCATCAAGCAATAGAAGCTAAAGAAGGGGTGCTTGTCAGAGAGGAAAGTAAAACTTTAGCTACCATTACTTTTCAAAATCTTTTTAGAAAATATCCCAAAATTGCTGGAATGACCGGTACTGCTTTGACTTCCGCTGAAGAATTCTATAAGGTATATAAATTGGAAACTGTCGCTATACCTCCCAATAAAAAAATGATCCGCGTCGATTATCCAGATCGCATTTATAAAACATTGATGGGTAAATTTAAAGCGGTAGTAAAAGAAATTAAAGAAGCTTATGTTAAAGGACAACCGGTTTTGGTAGGTACAATCTCGATTGAAAAAAATGAACTCTTAAGCGCAATGTTAAAAAAAGAAGGAATCCCCCATAATGTGTTAAACGCTAAAAATCATGAAAAAGAAGCAGAAATAATCGCTCAAGCGGGAAAACTTCATGCAGTAACTGTGGCTACCAATATGGCTGGACGAGGCGTCGATATTATTTTAGGAGGAAATCCTCCTAATGAAATCGAAAAAGAAAAAGTGAAAGCGCTTGGCGGTCTTTATGTGATTGGCACTGAAAGACACGAAGCTCGTCGAATTGATAATCAATTACGTGGTCGTTCTGGACGACAAGGTGATCCTGGGCAGTCTAGATTTTTTGTATCTTTAGAAGATGATTTAATGAGAATTTTTGGCCCGGAGAGATTAAAGAGAATGATGGATACATTTAGAATACCGGAAGATATGCCCATTGAAAATAAGTTCGTTTCAAATGCTTTAGAAAGCGCTCAAAGCAAGATTGAAGGTTTTAATTTTGATATACGAAAATATGTTTTAGAATTCGATGAAGTTTTAAACAAACAACGCGAGGTAATTTATCGAAAAAGACGACAAATTTTGGAAAAATTCTTTTATGGCCAATCTTTGAAAAACGATTTGTTCGAAGTTTTCTTAACTGAAATAAAAGAAATAATTTCATTTTATAATTTTGATGAACCTACTTTTAATATTGGGGAAATAGCTAAAAAAATTTATTCATTAATCGGAATTCAAATTCAAGTATCTAACTTAAAATCAATGAATGAAAACGAAGTAATAGAAGAAATTTTTAAACAGGTTAAAGGCAGTTTTATTAAAAAATTTTTAAATTTTGAAGATAAAATTGTAGAAAATATCATAAAATCAATTTGGCTTAACACTATCGATGTTTTATGGATGGCGCATTTGGACGCAATGGAACATTTACGCGAAGGAGTTAGACTACGCGTTTATGGTCAACAAGATCCTTTAGTTGAGTATAAACGTGAAGGATTAAAAATGTTCGATGAGCTTAACTCTAATATTAGACAACAGTTTATTAGCGCTCTTTTTAAGGTAGGAAATGAGGTGCAACAAAATCAAACTACTCAAAAAAAGATAATTTTTGGATTTGATAATTCATTATTAAAACAAAACAAATTAACGACAGAAATACCATTAAAAGCCAGAATAACTCCTCTAGATGAAAATAAATATCAAGGGGTAGGACGAAATGATCCTTGTCCATGCGGTTCAGGCAAAAAATTTAAACGTTGTCACGGAGCCTAATAAAAGCCCCTTTTTCATTAATTACAAAAGGTTACTTTTATAGCAGACAGTTTATTTTGTTTTTGTCAATATTTAAAAATTTTGATATTGTGGTACACTACAAAATTAATTTTTAAAATAGTTCAAGATTAGTCATAATTGAAAAATTTTTTAACTTAAAAATTATAGCGGTGATTTATGATTCGAATTTTACGCAATCGAAAAATTATCTTAATATTAATTTTAATTTTTTCTCTTTGGGCGTCTGCTTTTAACTATCCTGAGGGTTTTAATAAGGCAGCGGATTTGGTTAATAAAATTCTTGCGCTTGATAAGAGAGAATTAATTTTTGATATTCCTCCTATTCCTCATATCAATCCGCGACCTTTTAAATTAGGTCTTGATCTTCAAGGTGGAGCGCATTTAATTTATGAAGCTGATGTTAGTCAAATAAAAAATATTAAGCCTGTTGAAGCAGTAATAGCTTCGCGTGATGTGATTGAAAAAAGAGTTAATAATATTGTTGGGGTAGCCGAACCTAATGTTCAAATTGCTGGTTCAGGCAATAGTTGGAGAATTATCGTTGAACTTGCAGGTGTTAAAAACCTTTCTGAAGCCATAGAACAAATTGGCGCTACTCCATTTTTGGATTTCCGTGAACCTTGTTCGGAAGAGAAATTAAAACAACAAAAAGAAGATTTTTTAAAATTAGGAAAAGACAATATTAAGCAACTTTTAAGGATATCAGAAGATAAAGATTTTGATAGCACAGTTGACAATTTTATTAAATTAAATTGTTTTGAGTCGACAGGATTGAATGGGCGACATTTAGTGAAAGCTGAACTCCAATTTGGACAAAGCGGATTTAATCCAATCGTTGGACTTAGTTTTAATGAGGAAGGAAAAAAGCTTTTTGCTGAATTAACAAAAAAATATGTTTGTAATAATCCAGATCGTTCTAAATGTCCTGTAATTGCTATTTTCCTTGATAAAGAAATTATTTCAGCTCCTACCGTTGAACAAGAAATTACCAGTGGCCAAGCAGTAATAAGTGGAAATTTCACCTTAAGTGAAGCAAAAAAATTAGTGCAAAGATTAAATGCCGGAGCTTTGCCTTTGCCCATTAAACTTATTTCTCAAGAGACAATTGGCGCTTCTCTT
>JBBIMT010000035.1:0-8019 GCA_037444265.1 bacterium | reverse complement strand
AAAAAGATATAATGATTAGCTTTTTAAACGATTTAAATTATAGTTAAATAGTCTATTTTATTTTTAAATTATAAAAATCGAAATTTTGAATATTTTTTATAAAATAATTAAGCATACACTAAATTTTTTTATTTTTAAAAAAATTCGTGACTGCAAAAATCGTATTAAATTTTTTTTAAACATCCACTTTAGGGTATATTTTATATAACTTGCAATATGAATTCTTGTTAATGGATTTTTGAAGATATCTATCACTCCCCTTTTGCTATCTGAAGATTTCAGATGATGATGTATAAATATTGCTTCAGGAAAATAAACTACCTTAAAACCAGCAAGCCAGACTCTTTTACAAAAATCTACATCATCAAAATACATAAAAAACCGCGAATCTATCAAGCCAACTTTCTGAATAACTTTTTTAGAGGTTAAAAAAGCCGACCCCATTACCCAATTGACTTCACGAGGATGTTTCTTGTCATAATCTTCCATTAAAAATTTTGCTAAAACTTTTTTTCCAAAATTTGTTTTGCCAAAACTTGTTCGCCTAGCAAGCACTACCCAAAAATCATACCACCGAAAACAACTATTTTGCAAGGTACCATCAATGTTTAAAAGTTTAGGACCTAAAACGCCAATATCAGGATTATTATCGAAATAATTAAGCATTTTTTCAATTCCATTAAAATTGACGATGACGTCAGCGTTTAAAATCAGGTAATAATTTCCTTGAGCGACTTTTATGCCAGCATTGACTAGTCTACCATATCCAACATTTTTAGTAAATTTTATATAGCGTACCCGTGGATAATTTTTTTTTATAATTTGTTTTGTTTTTTCCTGAGCCTGAGAATCACAAACGATGACTTCAAAATCTTTTTTACCTTCAAATTTTTTAATTGAATCAAGGCATTTTATTAATAAATTTAATGTTTCATAATGAGTAATAATAATTGACAACATACAGACTAAATTTAATATTAATCGAAAATTTTTTGAACTTCTTCTTGAATTTTTTGAAAAGTTCCATCTTTTGGCAAAAGCACATATATACCGTTGATTAATTTAGAAATAAGTTCTCCATCAGGCGCATCAGTAAAAACTTTCGTTTTGATACTTGAAAAATCAAAATGACTGTATGCTGAAAAATATTTTTTAATTTGAGCAACACTCATATCAGTTCTTACATGCTCTCCCAAAATATTCAATACTTCGTTGATTTTTCCTATGTTAAATAAAGTCTTATCTTTTAAAATTTTATCTTTAATAGCGATTAAAACTTGCTGGGTTCTTTTTGCTCTATCGAAATCGTTCGTGGAATAACGTGACCTTACATAATAAAGAGCTTGTTCGCTATTTAAAATATTTTTTCCTGCTGGCAGATAAAAAGTTCCGGCTCCTTTGAATTGTTCTTTTTCTTCAAAAGGTTTATCTAAATAAATTTCAATGCCGCCGACTAAATCAATTGCTTTTTTAAAGGCTTCGAAGTCTATTCGCACTACATGATCAATTGCTACTCCTATTATTCTTTGAACTGCATGACGGGCAAGTTCAAGACCATCTCTTTCGCTTCCAAATTTTAACCCCTGAGCATAAGCCTCGTTGATTTTCACCCAACTATTTTGAAACGGTAGTTTAATGTAAATATCTCGCGGTATTGAAATAAGCGCTACTTGCGACGAATTTATTTTATAAGAGATAAGCAAAATAGTATCGGTTAATGTTCCACCAAAGGGGTCATTAATACCTCTTATTCCAAGCAATAAAATATTAATTCTATTTGGATTTTTGGCTGGTTCTTTATATTCTGATAATTTTGGTAAATAATTATCAAAAGTCTCAACCTTCGGAAGATAAAAATCTGTACTTATTTTATCTTCAGAAACAGAAATTTGATCTAAAACGATATTTGTTTTAAATGTTAAATAGCCAGTAAAAATTAAAATTATGAACACTAAAATAAGAACGCTAAAGATAATTTTTATCAAAATTGACTTGAACATATCATTGAAACCATTGCCTAATATCTTGTGGTTTAACTTTTAAATTATTCATGATATATTTTCTTTTTTTAAGCGCTTTAGGAGCCATTGAAAAAAATTCAGGAATTGCCTTAAGAGTTTGTGGTTCAAAAAAAAGAATATAAATTAATCCCAAAAATTCTTTTATTAACCAAAAAGGAGCATCTTTTAAAATATTTAAAACAAATTCATTTTTAAGCTGCATTAATCTTCTATTACGCCAGGAAATTTTTTTTACAAAAGAATTAATATTTTTTCTTGTTAAAAATAATTCAAAGAAATTAAATATATTTTTGACATCTTTAGCACCTCTCCCATGATAGCCAATCGCTTTTGGATTATAAACAATTTTCCAGCCTGCTAGTCGTAAACGCCAGGAGATATCAACATCTTCTAAGTAGGAAAAAAAATCAGAATCAAAATATTCATCATTAAAAGACTGAAAAATAAATGGCAATTTGATATCTTCCAACGCTTGACGACGATAAATCGGCGCCGCACCGTCAACTCCAAAAATTTCTTCTATATTTTCATAAAGTCCCAAATCAGGTTGTCCTTGTCCCCTATTGATGACTCGCCGTGATTTTAAAATTATCAATCCAGTAGTATCAATAATTTTTTTACCTTCGTTTTGTTGAATTTCATTTTTATCCCAATCAAAACGATAAAGTTTACCCTGCATTGCACCGATAGATTTATCTTTAAACAAAGAAACAGAATTTTTAATATAATCTTTTTCTAAAATTAAATCCTGATTTAAAGATAAAATTAAATCGCCTGACGAAATTTTTATTAACTGATTGTGTCCTTGCGCAAATCCGATATTATTTTTATTCTCTATCAACTTTATTCCTTTATATTTAGGTAAAAATTCTTCTTTTAAAATAACAACCGTGTTATCTTTTGAACCGTTATCAACGATATTAATTTCAAATTTATCATACGATTGACTAAAAACGCCATTTAAACATTGGCGGATGTATTTTTGAGCATTCCAAGTTAAAATATTAACAGAAACAAGCATAGAAAAAAGCAAAGAATTAATAAATGTTCAAAGATAAGTAAAAAAATTATAAATTGTTACGAAATTTTATATTTGTCAATATATCAGACTTATACAATAAAATTACTAATATCGTAAAAATGATGAAAATTTTATCATTCAAAAGCGCGATGTCAAATAGATTATATGCCAAAAGCCATAAGAAGGCAATGAAAAAACTAAAAGCATAGAAATTATTTTTTTTCAAAGATAATTTATGATATGTTTGATAAAAAATCCGACAAAAAAGAATAAAAACGTTAAAAAGTCCTAACAAACCATTTTCAACTAAAAATTGAAGATACAAATTATGAGCAGAAGCGCCCTTTTTAGCATTAAAAATTTCCTCGTTTAAAGCCACTGGAAAGTTTCCTGGTCCCACACCAAAAAGAGGGTTTTTTATTGCAGTCTCTATGCTTTTTTTCCAAATTTCTATTCTACCCTTATTGGAAATTTCATTTATATCAAAAGAACTTTTAATACGCTTAAAGGCAAGCAAAATTTCTGCCGGGGGTTTAATGGTATTTTGTATATAAATTTGAGCAACCCATAATCCAGAAGCAACAAAAAAACAAGCAGTAAAAATAATAATTAATTTAAAAATATCTTTTTTGTAAAGCAAAAATATTTTATTTTTTAAAAAATAGCTTAAAGCAAGAAGTGTCGGAGCTAATACTAAATAAAACGACACCCACAACCCTCGTGTGCCTGATAAAATTATAAATAAAAGAGATAAAATAATGATAAAATAAAATTTCAATTTTAAAGGCGAAACCACTTTTTTGGAATTTTTGCTTTTTTTCGAAAAATTAAAAAACAAATAAATAGATATGACCAATAAAAAAACCATCATTAACCCAAAAGAATGAGAATCTTGAAAAATCGAAAAAGCGCGTAAAGTTGCGAAATCCCCAGGCCAATAAGAAAACCAAGTATTAGATTGCAGTAATAAGTTTGAAAGATTTTTTCCATAATACACAAGAATTGGACCTTTAGCCCAAAAATTCCAAAATTGATTTAAAGAAACGATAAAAACAGCAATTTCTTGTAAAATAGCAATAAATAAAATAATGACACCACTTAAAAAAATAGATTTTATAGTTTTATCAAAAACTACTTTATTTTTAATGATATTCCAAGACAAAAAACCAATAATAACAATATTAAGATAATATAAAATCCCTCTTATAGCAGCTATTTTATCTTGCGCGATAAATATTCCAAAAAATGATAAAGTAAAAAAAACAGCTAAACTAAAAAGTTCCGGGCTTAACTTTTTAAAAGTAAATTTTTTATTACTGATTTTTTTAAAAAAATTAAAAAATTTCTTGGTCGTTTGAGTACTTAATAAATATTTTATTAACAATAAAAGCGAAAAAGATCTCCATAAACTTAAAGATTCAAAAGAAAAAAAAGGCGTCGCAATGAAAAAAGGCAATGAACAAATAAAATAATAAAAACATTTTTCAAGACTTTCTTTATAAAAAAAATAAATAGCAATAGCAACAATAACCCATGAATAATAAAGCGGCAAAATATTTAAAATTAAAAACAAGATAATTACTATTTGAAAAAAATATAATTTAGATAAATTCGTCCCAAGTAAACCAATCATATATTTAAGTTTTTATTTCTTTGATTTTCGCGATAGTAATCTCAGCGGTTTTTTGCCAGGAAAATTCTTTAACTCTTTTTAAACCACGTTTTTTTAAATCTTCTCTTAAGTCTTTATTGTCCAAAATCAACTTAATTTTATCATAAATTTCATTTTCAGAGATATTTTCAACGATCAAAGCAGAATCCCCTGCTGTTTCTTTCAAGGCTTGAGCTGGCCCGGTAATGACAGGACAAGACGAAGCCATAGCTTCAATAATGGGCAAACCAAAACCTTCATAATCAGAAAGATATATTAATGCTTGCGCCTGATGATATAAAAAAGTCAAAATTTTTGAATCAATATACGGTTCATAAAAAATTACTTTTTTATTAAATGCTTTATTAATATTTGAAGCGATAGAGGCAATATCTTTTTTTTCTGTTAAATCAGGTCCAGATATTAAAAAGCCAATATTATATCCCCTTTTAATTAATTTTACAACAGCAAAAATAATTTCTTTAATATGTCGTCTTTCAAGACAAGCACCAGCGAAAAATAAATAATTTTTCGGTAAATTAAGTTTTAAAAGAATTTTTTTTTCGCTCAATTGACAAGAAATTTTATCAATAAAAAAACATTCATCGGCCGCCAACGGCGTAACGATAATTTTTTGTGGATCGATTTTATAAAATTTACAAATTTCTTCTTTAGTAAATTTAGATGGAGTAAAAATGATTTTAGCTTTTCGTGCTGATAATTTGGAAACTAATTTTAAATTAAATAAATCAGCTTTTGAAGGCCAATTATACAAATCAGGGCGCGCTTCGTAAATGATATCATGTAAAGTTAAAACGGCTGGGGTGTAAATAAATAAAGGAAGAATATAGCCAGGTGAAAAAAAAATATCGCAATGATATTTTTTTATTAAATGCGGCAAAATTTTATGAGTAAATAAAAAATTACTTTTTGTTTTCAGTAAAACTAGTTGAAAATTATCTGTTTTTAGAAATTTTTCCTGCGGAATTTCTTGTTTAAAAAATAAAAAAAAGGAACAATCTTTTTCATAACACCAAAATTTAAGCAGATTTTCCAAATATCGCCCTACCCCAGTTTTTTTGCCTTCTAAACTTCGCGCATCAATACCAATTTTCATGATTATGTTAATTTATCCCTTTAAAAATTATTTTTGGTGTTACAATATTATTGCCCGAATCAATGATATATTACTTTTTATTTTGAATACCGCATTAATTATTTTTTTACATTCATATTTAAATATCATATATTTTTAGATTTTACCTTTATGGTTAATTAGATAATCCCATATTCCTTTTAAAATAGCTTTTGCCCAGAGTTTTTTTGAAGGAAAAAAAATCAATTTGAAAAATTGTTTTGTTATTTTTTGGATAATAAAAAAAAATAAATAAATCTTAATAAAAATATTACCGTGTTTTTTTGCCATCATTAAAGCGTTACGGGTATGGTAATAAACGTAATTATAAGAAAATTTACCAGTACTTACTGATTCTTTATGATAAATAATAGAAGACGGCACGATGAAATGTTTATATCCCTTTTTTGAAGCTCTTAAAGCCCACTCTGTGTCTTCATAATAAAGAAAAAAAGATTCATCCATCAAACCGATATCATTTAATACATTTTTATGGATCAATAATGCTGTTCCAGAAACATAATCAGTTTCAAATGGCATTTCTTTAAATCCTTTATACCTAAAATCTTTTTGATTTTTAACAGCAAAAGGCGTTTCAGAATCAATATTTTTAAAATTTTCACCATTATCTATTAGCTTGCCTTTTGTAAAACTCCAGTTGATTTTGCCACCGTTTGAATAAATTAAATTTCGGTTATGGTGATAAAAAATGCGAGGACCAACGAAACCAATTTTTCGTTTTGACAAATTTAAAGTTCTACTTTTTAACGAATTTTCATAAAATTTTACCATCTCGCTTAAAAAATTTTTTTCGACCTCAACATCCGGATTTAAAATCAAAAAATAGTCGACTCGTTTTTTGGTAGCTATTTTTATACCAAAATTATTTCCACCAGCAAAACCATTATTAACTGGATTTTGCACTAAAAAAAATGAAGACTTTAATTTTAAATTAAAGCTTCCGAAAGTTGTGTACCATTGATTTAACTTTTGCCAAGAATCATCGGTAGAACAATTATCAACGACAAAAACTTCAAAATTCGAATAATCATTTTTAATTACCGATTGGACTGTTTCTATCGTATCCTTCCAGCAATTATAATTTAAAATAATTATAGCGACTTTAGGCATTTTGTTTCGATTGTTTCCAAACTTCATTTATTAATTTATTAATATCCCCAGCACCCATTGTTATAATAATATAATTTTTAATAAAATTTCGACTGTTTATGATGAATTTAAACAAAAATACTGCTGCATCTTTTATAGTTTTATGAAAAGTCGCTTTCTTAATTTTTTTAGAAATATTTCGAGCAGAAAATCCTTTCGTTTCTCTAGCCGATGCAAATGTTTCTAAAATACTCACCTTATCTGCCAATTGCAGCGCCTTAATAAATTGGGAAAAATAAGCTTTAGTGCGAGAGTAAGTATGAGGCTGAAAAAAAACCCAGATTTTTTTATTTTTGAATTTTTGTTTTATTGCCTTTAAAGTTTCAGCAATTTCAGTTGGATGATGAGCGTAATCATCAATAAAGAAAATTCTCAGCCGAGTTTTTAAATAATCAATATCCAAATAATGTTCTTCCATTCTTCTACGAGTTCCTTTAAATTTTTCAAGTGCTTCTTTAATTAAAAAATCTTTAATACCTAATTTTTTGGCAACTTTGTAAGCGCCATTTGCGTTATATTGATTAAACTCACCAGCAACTTTTAAATTAAACTTCAATTTTCCGTCATATACTTCTATAGAGGTCCGATCTTGAAAGTTATAAAGTTTAAGGATTTTTAAAGCGTCTCTAGATAAAATTACTTTACCGCCATTTGTGATGGTTTTTTGAATAAACTTTTTGAAAGCATTAATATAGTCTATTTCTTTTTTGAAATGATCAGGATGATCCCAATCAATGTTTGTTATCAACAAAATTTTTGGAATATAGTTTAAAAATGCCTCTTTATATTCATCTGCCTCAAGAACAAAGAACGGAGAACTTGGAACTCGTTTGTTTAAAGCGTTTCTAATCCTTGTAAAAAGCTTGGTGTTTGGAATTTTTACTATTGCATTACTTTTTAAATTTAAAATTTCTGAACCAACCAGTGCAATAAAAGGTAATTTCGCATAATTTAAAATTTCAGCTATCATACCACTAGTTGTGGTTTTACCGTGACTTCCGGCAACAGCGATTCCAAAACA
>JBBIMT010000034.1:0-8151 GCA_037444265.1 bacterium | reverse complement strand
GAAATACTGCACGAAACAAGGTTTGTCACAGTAAGATTTTACCAAAAAATCTGACGTTAAACACACTATCTTGACCAAAATCGAAAGTGGTGTCATAAAAAACCTTCTGATTTGTTAATGAATAAAATTGCCAAGACGTTAGGCTAAGTTTGACCGCGTGAAGGTTCTTGCTTAAATTTTAACAATTAAGCTATTTTTAAAAAAACAAGGCTTTTTTAAACAAAAATCCAGACACTAATTGAGCTTACTCATCAAAAACAAACAAGTAAAAAATCGCCAAAAAATCAGCGGCTAATGAAAAAGCAAAAATTCATTAGAGAGGATGGCGCTTAATTTTTGCTTGCTTTTTAAATTATTTACTTTAGGGGCACGACGGCTAAAAAATCAGGGAGTATCAACTACAATATAGATTTTTCCGTCAATTTTTTCAATTTCCAGGTTTGAAAAATTTCCTTTTTTACTTCGCCATTTGTTTGAAAACCCCCAACCATTCCATTTCCAAATTGCTAAATAATTTCCCTGACATTTTGGTTTTTGTGAATAATCTCCTTCAATCACAACCAAATCGTTTTTCTTATCACTATCAACATCAGCAATTTTAAATGCACAGTTTGGCTTAACAAGATTAGAAGAACCCCAAAATTGTTTAATTGTACCTCGACTAAAATCCAAAACGAAAAAATGGTTTTTTACGCTTAAATCGTTTTCTTTTACCCAAAAAGGTTTTGATGTTCCAAAGCTACCAGATTTCCAAAGAGATAAATTTATGTCTACAACCCCATCATTGTTTGAATCAGCGAGAATAAAATCATCTATCCACCAGTTGCGCGGAGATTGCCAAATTATTTTGTCATTTTCCTTAATTGTCAATCTTCCATTTTTCAAGTCATAATTTTCAAAAAATGAATCGTTATCTAAATCAGCTAATTCTTGTCTAATAATAATTTTGCTGCTTTTGGAAGTTTTTCCATAAATGGCCTTTCGTGTTTCATCATCAAAATTATTATCGCTACCATTCCACGAATAAACATTTTGGTTCGCCAGTGGAAAATTTAATCTCTGCAAAATTTTATCTGCCTCGTTTTTATTTGCCATTCTTGGCTGGACAAAATTTTCCATAACTACAGGTAAGAGTGAAATTTTGGTAATTCCGTTTTTTGAAAAATAAACTTTTATAACTAATCCTTCTTTTGTTTCCTGTTTTTGTGGCTGATCAAAAACAAAATTTCCTAAACTGTAAAAAATGTATTTACCTTTGTATTTTTCCATTGTTTGCACTACATGGGGGTGATGACCAATAACCAAATCAGCTCCAGCGTCTATCGCTGCACGAGCGAAATTTATCTGTGAATTATTTGGTTTTTTAGCATATTCAATTCCAGCATGCATTGAAACAATGACAAAATCGGCTTTTCGTTTTGCTTCTTTTACACTTTCAATCATTTTATCTTTTCGCATAAACGCCGTCCCCGCGCGGTCAACTGACGCTTCATAGTAAGTAGGAACAATATCAGTATCGTTATATGCTAAAAAAGCAAATCTTATCCCTTTTTTCTCAATATAAACTGGTTGAAATGCTTCTCGCTCGTTTTGTCCAGCTCCAACATATTTAATTCCCGCATTTTTAAGATAAGTAAAAGTATCTTTTAAACCTTTTTCTCCAAAATCTGGGGTATGATTATTTGCTAACGATAAAATAGAAAATCCAGCCTGCTTCAATGCTTGTTCAGTTCCCGGATTTGACCTAAAAATTATTTCAAAGTCAAAAATTTCCGGACCCTGCGTAATTGACGTTTCCAAATTTCCGAAAACCAAATCTGCACTTTTTAGATAATCCTGAATTTTAAGAAAAGGATAATTAATATTGTTTTGTTTTCTTACTATCCTTTCTACTCCCCGCGAATAAGAAATATCGCCAACTGCAATAAAAGAAACTTCCTCGCTTGTTTGAGGAAGCTTCTTTTTTTGCGATAAAAAATCTAAAAAATATTTTTCGATTTGCGCTTGATTTTCTAAAATTTCTTGATTTTTTTCAGAAAGATGTAAATAGTAGCTACCACTCCAAAAAGTAAAACCCAAGATAGAAATAATAATTAACCATTTAATTTTTTCCTGCATTTATTTTATTTTGCAATAAATTCGTCAGTCCAAGAAGGCAAAGTCGGAGCTTGGCTGGAATTTAACAATTCTTGCCATTTTATATTGGTTAATCTATCTGACATCGGCCACGTAAATTCGTAATACGAATAAACCCCACCTCTGGTGATTTTTAATTCTCCGTCGATAGGAACGACAACAAAAATCTCAAAAATTTTACCTGTTCCTACTTCTAAAACTTGACCATTAGGATTGGTTGCGACATCGGTAATAATTGCAGCTGGCTTTTCGTTTAAGTAATCACCTTGGCTTTCAGCCTTTTTATATTCTGGTTCATCTTTATTAATTTCAATCCAAAAATGCTCCAATTGCCCGCCGTAGGAACGAATAAGCTCGTATTCTTCGTCAGTCAACTTTTCATTGTTTAACTCTTTTTCTGATATTGTTTTAAACGATATTGCCAATTGTACCATTTTTTCTAAATTATTTTTCATACTTGGCTTCAAAAGCCCACGTATATCCAAACCGTCGATTGTCATCTTAAGAAGTGAAGCTAAACGAGCGTAAACATAAGGATTTGGCTCAACATAACCGCGATCATCAGGTGGTGGAGGTGGTTCACCGCCACCTGCTCCTAATTCAGCGTAAACCTGCTTGGCATAAAGAATTGTATCATGTTTTAATTCTGACCAACTTCCTAAAAAGGTATTAATATCTTTTCTTAACCAGGCAACATTTTGCATAAAGGAAGGATAACCACTTCCTTTTTCATAGAGAAGCGGAAGGAGTTGATACAACCAGCCCCAATACAGATTTTGCGTCCAATTTTCATTTGATAATCCCGAAAGATGAGTCTGTATTTTTGACATGTTTTCTAAATATTTGTCATATTTTGTTTCTCCCATTTGTGTCAAAATATTCAATGCTTCTTTTGATCCCATTGCTGCAGGAATATCTAAACCATTTGGCAACATTCGTCCCGGAGTTTCTCTATCAACAAGCCATTGGAAAATTAAAGCGTCAATAGTAAATCTTTGTCCCATAAAACGGAATCCTTTGATTTCTTTTTCTCTATCCGCTTGAATTGATTCTTGAAAAATTGGTATTGAATTGATTTGCGGTGGCTCCAAAATTCTAGCTTCGTTAATAAAAATGGTGAACTTATTTTTATCGCTCACTAAGGATTGAAGAGTAATATTTGCGCCGTAAACTTTCTCAACTAAGTTTTTAAATTGATAATAAGTGATATCATCACTTTTACCAACAAAGAAGTTCATCGGTTCATAAATTTTATTCCAGCTTCTTTGATTGTTTTCTTTATTAAGTGCAAGAGTAATAAGTATTGCTGATTTTATTTCGTCATCGCTTTTCATTCTAAAAGTTAGGCGCCCATACCACATCATTGATTTAAAATAAGCCTTTAATTGTTCCAATTCATCGTAATGGCCTCTTGGAATATATTGAGAGTAATCTTCTTTTAATGCTTCCAGCGGTTGCTGACCTTCAGGAGTATCAATCATCACATCTTCTCTGGCGCCGATGTTCATTACTGGAGACTTTGCTATGCCTTGATGCGCTTCAATTAGTGCTAACTCTTGATTAACTTCATTGGCAACAATTGCAGGAATATTTATCGTGGGATCCAAAAGTTTACTGCCAACAGCAAAAAATCCAACATTTCTTTTGGCGGCGTTTTCCCATTCAGTGCCTTTTAAAATGTTATATTGGTTAATTGCTTCAGCAAGCATACCTGCATTAAGTTTTTTTAGTTCAGGCGCCAATTTTTGCTCTTCTAATTTTTTAAGCAAAAAGTCAAAAATCAAATGATAGTTATGAAGTATCGAATCTGTTGTAATAAAGCTAGGTATATAACTGTAACGATTTGATTCATATAGTTGAAAAAATTCGTTATAATGAGACGGTTTAACCACAAAAGCGTTCTTTATAAGTAAATCTTTTTCCTTATCAGAAAAAGAAGAAGGAGAAAAGTTGTAGTAAAAGAGATCTTTGGCGTTAATAATATTGCTTAAGTCTTGATTTACAGTATAAGGCGGAACTTTAGGGCTAATATTTACTGGCACTTCTTCGTAAGTTGCGAATTTGGAAGCTAACACAGTAGCAGGCTCAAAAATATTTTCAGCAGTTTTCTTGAGTTCTTCTTGACTGGATTTTGGCAAAACAAAATAAACTGCCAAAGCAATGACAATGACTATCCCTGAAATTCCTGAAAAAATCCAAACTTTTTTCTTAAATTCTGGTTCCCGCATAACCGGCGATGATTGGGTGCTCTCTTGTATAGATTGCTCTGATGTAGGCCGATTAAAATTTTGGTTGTCCATATTTTTTGTTCTTTTTCGGCGAAGTGTTTTGGCTTTAAAGAAAATTCAATTATTATTGGAAAAAACTTAAAAGCTTGTTTATATTTTATCTTCACCCATACTTTCTTGCAATAATTATCTTATCAAATTGTAAGCAAAAAATCAAAAGCATTTGTAATTTTTAAACAATTTCTATTTAAAATTTTCGATTAAATTTAATGATATTTTGATTTTAACACTTAAAGCCACATTTATCAATTTAGTAAGTTTGTTTTGAAAAAAATTTCTTTTCTTGCAATTTTTTAATCTTTTGGCTAATGGGATAAAAAATATTGCTTGAATTATATATTTATCGCGCTAATTTAAATAAACATACAAATCGGATAATTATACTTTTGTATTTATATTTCTATGAGATAACTAAAATCATTAAAAGTTAAAATCAAGGAGGTAAAATTTCAAAAGAATTTATAAAAAAGCTACTTCTTAAACAGATGTTTTTCCCCTCAACCAATTTTTGTCCAAGTAATCATAAAACAATAAGCCTACCGATTCATGATTGAATAAATAATAGCATCATCAATTTATTGTTCATCAGTTTTTTGCTTAAAAAAATCAATAATATCTTAATAGCTAATCAAGTCAAGCATTTTCGCTATTTTTAAAAAAAGACGCGCCGATTGAATTAATTGGCAATCCAAAAATTTTCGCTTTAACTTTTAATTTTTTAGCTTTAATTTAATTGTAATAAACTTTTTAAAAAACAATTGCTCTTTTAATATCATTGCGTTTAATATAACCTTCCACAGTGTCACAGTGAGGACAACTATCGCCGTAAAAATATAATTTTGTTTGGTTGTTGGCTTTTTTGATTAGTTGGTTTTTGACTTGTTTGGTCTTTATTTTTTTCTGCGAAAGCGCAAAAGATTAAAAAAAATCAAAATAGCAATAAATAAAATTTTGGAAATTATAACTTTTTTTATAACAGTCATAATTCAAATTTTAATTTATTTTTTCTTCTTTCTAATTTTTCTTTATTTTCAAAAATAATAAAAATTCTTTGATTATTTTTTGCGGTTTTTTGATTTTATCTCCTAAGGCACAGCTAAACTCTGTTTTGCAAGATACAAATTAATTTAATTCTAGAAATGGACCATACACAATATTAATCTAAATTTCCAAATATTAATCCAGCAATCGCTGAATAAAATATGACTAGCAGTACATAAACCACCGCTTTTTTATTTCCTAAAACTTTTTTAATAACCAGCATATTAGGTAAACTTAAAGAAGGACCTGCTAAAAGCAAAGCCAAAGCAGGCCCTTGATTCATACCTTTGGCAATCAAAACCTGCAATATTGAAATTTCTGTTAAAGTGGAAAAATACATAAATGCACCGAAGACGGCCTAGATCAAATTACCAAAAACTGAGTTTGAACCAACTATCTTTTCAATAAATTGTTGGGGCAAAAAAGGCATAATAAATCCGGCTACAAAAACGCCAACAAACAAAACTGGTAAAATCATTTTGGTAAAATTCCAAGTTTCTTCGAGCCATTTTCTAGTAATTTCTTGATGAAATTTGAAAATAGCAATTAAGGCAGTAATTAATGCCAGCAAAATCATCAAAGTAAATTTAATAAATTTTTCTATCTGTAGCCCATTAACGATTAAAATTCCGACCATCGCAACAAAAAATATAATCAAAATTTTTTTGGCAATTTTTATGTCTTTATATTCTTCCATAAATAAACTACCCTGCTCAACTTTTTCTCTGAAAATGGTTTGCATAGAAAGACCAACTAAAATTGAAAGAAAGATAGAAAAAAACTCTAGCCAATCCAATTTTTAACCCTAAAACCGAAATAGTCAGAAATATGGCGGCTATATTTATGGCCGGTCCGGAAAATAAAAAGGTAATGGCAGGACCAAGTCCGGCACCTCTTTTTCTAATACCAGCAAATAACGGCAAAATCGTACAAGAACAAACCGCTAGAATTGATCCAGAAATTGAAGCCAAAGAATATGAAACAATTTTTTTCGCTTGCACCCCAAAATAACGCAAGATAAAATCTTTTTTGACAAAAGTTGAAACAGCGCCAGCAATGAAAAAAGCCGGCAACAAACAAGTCAAGATATGCTGACGAGCGTATTCATGCAAAAGATTAAATCCAGACAAAATAGCACCAGTAAATAAAGCCGAATTCATCGGCATAAAATAAAACAGCAAAAACAAACCAACCAGAAAAATAAAAATATTAATTTCTTTACTCATAAATTTATTTAAGCCAATTTTTTATTTCTTCAACATCAGGAATTCTGCCTGCAGCTTTAATTTGTTCATCAAAAACAATAGCTGGAGTTACTATTACGCCCATTTCAATAATTTTGTCAATATCGTAGATATGTTCAACTCTTACATCTTTCAGCCTTAATTCTTTTACTGCTTTTTCAGCATTTTGTTCTAATTTTTGGCAATTAGAACAACCAGAACCCAAAATTTTAATAGTCATATTTGGTGGTTATTTAATAAATTTATTTAATAAAGATAGCAACCTTTTAATGTTTTTCTTATTTAAAAAATAAAAAACTTTAGTTCCTTCTTTTCTTGAATTGATTAAACCAGCGCCCTTTAGTACTTTAAGATGATGAGAAATCAAATTCTGAGGCAAATTCAAAAATTGCCAAATTTCGCAAACGCACTTTTCTTGTTTTTTTAAAATACATAAAATTTTCAACCGGTTTTCTTCGGAAATAGCCTTCAAAACATCTATGACCATTTTTATTTTTATCTGCGATTTTTTAACCCTGTAACAATTCGAATTCATACAGTTTTTTGAAAATATCAATCTATATTGATATTTTATTAGATTTATTTAGATTGTCAATTTTTTATTTTCTACTATAAAAAATCATGAAAACCAGTTTTTGTATAAACTTCAAAGATTTTTTGCTGAATTAACTTAAAAAGAATAAATTTTTAAAAATGTGTCCCCAACGGTAAAAGACCGGTCTTGAAAACCGGTGAGCAGGAATTCGTTTGGGTTTAAGTTCCATACCTTTTAGCAGTTAGTAAAAAAGATTACTGGCTCGCCCTCTACAAAGCTCGTCAGTTGATTTTGGGCGTAAAATTGATTTTTTATTTTTCGAAATAAAGTTTAAATCAAGATTTTTCAGATTTTTAAAGTAAAATTGTTACCTAATACTTAGTATTAATTTAAAAAAATCACTTTAAAATAACTTTCTTATTGTACAGGAAGGATTATACCAGTTTTTGTACTTAAAATTGAAATTAATTTGCGATCTTTATAATTAAAATTTTTTTCCTTTTTCAAAATCATTGGTTGGGTTTGATTCTAAAAATTCAATACAAGCAAATGACTAAACCATCGAGACCGCAAACAAAATGTCGCTTCTTTCCTTAATGTATTTATATAATTGTACTTAAATTTATTTTATCAAAAATTTTTGAAAAATAAATACTCAAAAACTTATTAGTTCACTGTAAAAAAATTTCCCGTGCATTTTAGTTAAAACTATAATTTACTTTCATGAAAAAGTTGATGTCGACTTTTAATACATCGCAAGCAACTGGTAAAAATAAAATAAAAAAAATTACTCAGTGCAAAAATTCTATTTCCGTATTTCTTCAATTTTTGCTTGCGATCCATAATGGTTTAGTCTTAATAAATATTATTAAACTTATAATTTTTTGTCTTGTTTATTATTTATCAT
>JBBIMT010000033.1:0-8391 GCA_037444265.1 bacterium | reverse complement strand
ATTTAATTTTGGAAGATTTACGAGAAGGACAAGAAAATTTCAAAGTAAGCGGAACTCCTAGTTTTTTGATCAATAACCAAGGATTATCCGGAGCTTTGCCCTATGAAGAATTCCAAAAAATTATTGACAATCACCTTAAAAATATTAATGCTCAATGAAAATTAGATAAGTAAAATAAATGGATGAAATTGTAATTTGTAATTTTACAAAAAAGAAGTTTGCCAGGAGTTTTTTTTTAAACATTTTCAAGCTTGCTAAATCTCATTTAAAAGAAAAAAAAAGATGTATTTTATCAATTGTCTTAGTTGGTAAAAAGTTAGCTCAAAAACTAAACAAAAATTATAAAAACCGAAATAAACCAGCAGATGTTTTAACTTTCGTTTACAAGTCAAGCGCCAGGGTTATTGAAGGGGAGATTGTGTTATGTCCTAAAGTTATACCCCCAAAAGATCTTTTAAAATATTTTATTCATGGTCTTTTGCATTATTTTGGCATTCATCATCGAAATCAGGAATCTTATTTGAAAATGAAAAAACTAGAAAAACAAATAATTAAAAAAATAAAAAAATGCTAATGATTAATAATTTAGTTTTTTATCGCATTAAGGTTTTTTATGCTTAACATCATTACAGGGATTGACTGCGGTTCAAATTATATCAAAATCGCGACGGCGCAAATTAGCAAAGACAACCAATTGCAAATATTGGGAGCTTCTTTAGTTCAGTCTTTAGGAATAAGAAGAGGTATTGTGATCGATATTGCTGATGCCAAAGATGCTATCAAGAAGGCTGTTGTTGAAATTCAAAATTTAACCGGAGTCAAAATAAAAAATGTCAATGTTGCATTGAATGGTTCTCACATTAAGGCTCAAGAATCCAGAGGAGTAGTGGCTGTATCTCGCGCTGATAAAGAAATATCGCAATCTGATGTAGAAAGAGCATTAAAAGCCGCTCAAACTGTACATCTAAGTCCTAATAGGGAAGTTATTGAAGTTATTGCCAGATTTTTTAATATTGACGAAGAACAAGGTATCAAAAACCCTGTAGGAATGAGTGGTATTAGACTTGAAGCTAATACTATCATTGTAAGCGCTTCAACTCCCTTTTTGCGTAATTTAACTAAATCAATAGAAGAATGCGATTTAAAGGTAATTAATGTTGAAGCCGGACCACTAGCTTCAGCTGAATCAGTTATTGGAAAAAGACAAAAGGAATTAGGAGTAGTAGTTATTGATTTTGGAGCTGAAACTACCAGTATAGCGGTTTATGAAGATGGGGAGGTTTTTCATTTAAACATTTTTCCTGTAGGTTCAACTCATATTACTAATGATATAGCGATAGGTCTTCGCACTGATTTGGATACAGCTGAGTTAATAAAATTAAAATACGGATCTTGTTTGCCTAGTTTAATTAGAAAAACAGAATTTATAGATTTGAGTGAATTGGGAGTTGATGAAAAATTGCGCGTTAAAAGACAAGATATTTCTGAAATAATATCAGCTAGAATGAAAGAAATATTCGAATTAATTAATCAAGATCTTGAAAGGATTAACAGGAAAGGATTTCTTCCAGCAGGAGCTATTTTTGTCGGCGGAGGTTCGAAACTCGAAGGATTGTTAGAAATGGCTAAAGAAGAACTTATGTTACCGGCTCGCATTGGTTTGCCTATTAACTTAAAAGGTGTTACTGAATTTGCTTCTGATCCTACTTTTGCTAGAGCAATTGGATTGATAGCGTCATCTTTAAATCAACCGATTTTTTATGATTCTGAAAAAGGATCTGTTTTTGAACGAAGTGGAATTTCAAATTTTAAAAATCGTTTCGTCTCATTTTTTAAAAATCTTATTCCTTAGTTTCTTATTTATCTTTAATTAATCTTGACTTTCTTTTATTTACCTTTATACTTAAAAATGAAGGTTTTTAATTTTTTGAAAAAAAGGATTCGTCGTCAATTTTGAGTTTTCAGTTTTTTGAAATTTAAAATTATTAATTATTTTAGATACTAGATTTTATTAATATCTAGATATCTATTTGTTAAATATATGCCTTTTATTAAACCCGAAGTTGAATCTTTTGCTTCTATAAAAGTGATAGGAGTAGGAGGAAGTGGAGGTAACGCCGTTGAGCATATGATTGAAAAGGGAATCCGCGGTGTCGAATTTATTGCTATTAATACTGATGCTCAGGATCTTCATCATACTAAAGCCAACACTAAACTTCACATAGGGAAAAATGTTACAAAGGGACTTGGTGCCGGAATGGATCCGGAGCTTGGCAGATTAGCAGCAGAAGAAAATAAAGAAGATATAGAAAAAATAATAGAAGGAGCTGATATGGTGTTTATTACTTGTGGTCTTGGCGGTGGCACAGGATCCGGAGCAGGGCCAATAGTCGCTGAAATTGCTAAATCTTTAGGGGCCTTGACGGTTGGCGTGGTAACTAAACCTTTTAGTTTTGAAGGATCACAAAGAACCCAAATTGCTAAAGAAGCTTTGGAAGAACTACAAGGGAAAGTTGATACTCTTATTACTATTCAAAATGATAGATTGCTTAGCATTATTGAGAAAAAAACTACCTTAAGGGAGGCTTTTGGAATCGTTGATGATGTTTTGCGACAAGCGGTACAGGGTATTTCTGATTTAATAACTTATCCTGGAATTATTAATGTGGACTTTGCGGATGTAAGAGCGATTATGCAAGATGCTGGATCTGCTTTAATGGGCATCGGCGTAGCCAGTGGAGAAGAGCGGGCGGTTAAAGCAGCTCTTGCCGCAATTCAATCGCCACTTCTTGAGATATCAATTGAAGGTGCCAGAGGAGTCTTATTTAATGTTAGTGGTAATGAAGATTTAACTATGGCAGAAGTAGCTCAAGCAGCAAAGCAAATTACTGATTCTATTGATCCTGACGCTAAAGTGATTTTCGGAGTTACTTATGATGAATCTTTAAAGAAAGGGGATATCAAAATAACAGTTATTGCTACCGGTTTTGATTATCAAGGGCAAGCGCAAATGAGAACTGGTAAAATAAAAGAAGTAAGAGAAATTTATAAATCATCTGAGAAAACAAGAATGCCTCAAAAATTAAATACTTCCGAAAAATTAATTGCTCCTAAATACGAATTGCCAAAAATTCGACTTGAATCTTCTGATCAACTTACTCAAATAGATTTTGACCAAAGTTTAGGGATTGAATCTCAGGAACAGGAGAAAAAAAATGAAGAACAAGATTTTGATATTCCCGCTTTTATTAGAAAGAAACTAAATCAACCAACAGATCAAAAAAAATACTGATGATTTTGGCTTTTATTTTAAAGCTTTTTTAAAACAACCTTGCGTTTTAAAAAAATTCCTACTAAAATTTTTATGTAGGAATTTTTTGTTTTTTTGAATTTTTTCTTACTTAATAAAAAAAATTATATCTGTTTTTTCGTCCTTTTACTTTAAATTAAGTAAATACTTTTATTAATTTTTTAATCCTACCCACTATGGACACCCAAAATTTTTTTTCAGGTTCTCTTATTGCCGCGGCAGGCATTCAAAAGGTTAAAGTTGGCGATACTCCACCGGAAACTCTTGAATATTTTAAAGGAGATGATTTAAGGGTAAGAGTTTTTTTAGATAAATACGCTTTAAGAGATAAAGATGGTTATATAGTTGAAACTACTCCTCCCCAAATGTGGCGCCGTATCGCCCGCGAAATATCATCAGTGGAAAAACCTCATTTGAGAAAAATATGGGAAGAAAATTTTTATTGGTTGTTAGAAAATTTTCGTTTCGTTCCCGGGGGGCGCATTATGTTTGGGGCTGGTCAGCCGCGCCGCGCTACTTTACTGAATTGTTATGTTATTCCGATTAAAGATGATTCAATAGAGGCAATTTTTGATTGGTGTAAAGAGGCTGCAAGGACATATTCTTTTGGCGGAGGAATGGGAGTTGATATTTCTATTTTGCGCCCTAAAGGTGCGCCGGTAAATAACAGCGCTATTTATTCTACGGGATCAGTTTCTTTCATGGAAATTTTTTCTACCGTTACAGGCACCATAGGCCAAGCTGGTCGCAGAGGTGCTTTAATGATTACTATTTCAGTTGACCACCCTGATGTTTTAGATTTTATAGATATTAAAAATGATTCTGAGAGAAAGCGAGTTCAATACGCTAATATCTCGGTTAGAGTGACTGATGAATTTATGAAAGCAGTGGAGGCAAATGTAGATTTTACTTTAAGATATGAAAGTGAAAAAACTGGGCTCATTGAAAAAAAAGTGAAAGCTCGAGAAATTTGGGATAAATTAATTAAAGCTGCCCATGCTTCAGCAGAACCAGGAGTGATTTTTTGGGATAATGTTAAAAGTCAGTCTACTACAGAATACAATGGAATGGAAGTTATTACTACAAATCCTTGCGCTGAAATTCCTCTTGAGCCATATGGCTGTTGTTGTTTAGGAAATATTAATTTAGTTCACTTTGTTAAAAATCCATTTACCAATAAAGCTTCGGTAGACTGGGAAAATCTCGAAAAAGCTTTAAGGTACGCTACAAGATTTTTGGATGATGTATTAGATTACAGCGCTCCGCGACATCCCCTAAAAGAACAAACTGAAGCCTCTTTAAGATCTCGGCGTATCGGAGTTGGATTTACAGGATTAGGAGATATGTTTATTAAACTTAACTTAAAATACGATGATGATAAAACTGTTGAATTTACTGATAAACTTTTCGAAAAAATAAAAAATTTCGTTTATGACGAAAGCTGTAATATCGCTTTAGAAAAAGGCGTTTTTCCGGCTTTCGAAGCCGCTAAACATTTAAAATCGCCATTTATTCAAAGATTAAGCAAAACAGTTATCGCTAAGATTAAAAAAGGGGGAATTAGAAATGCTGCTTTATTGACAGTTCCACCAGTTGGTTCTGGATCCGCTTTAGCCGGAGTATCAAGCGGTATTGAGCCAATTTTTGCCTTAAGTTATGTCAGAAAATCAAAATCATTAACAAAAAATGAATTTAAAGTTTATCATCCTATAGTAAAGGAGTATATGGATTTTCACAATATTAAAGAAGAAAAAGATTTACCTGATATTTTCGTGGTTAGTCACCAAATTAAGCCAGAAATGCGAGTTAAGATGCAGGCGACTATTCAAAAACATATAGATCATTCTATTTCTTCAACAGTTAACTTACCAAAAGATATTTCCCTTGAGGAAGTTGAAAAAATATATCTTTACGCTTGGAAACTAGGTTGCAAAGGAATAACGGTGTATCGGGAAGGTTCTCGTGAGGGTATTTTGTTAACAGAAAAAGAGGCAGCTTTGCAAAAAGAAAAAAATTTTGTTCCTTCTCTTATGCCGGTGGGTCCGCGTCCAAGGCCAAGAGTAATTCAAGGAAAAACATATAAAATGAAAACAGAAATGGGCAGTACTTTTATCACTATTAATGAGGACGACAAAGGGCTTTTTGAGGTTTTTATTCATTTAGGAAGATCAGGATCGGTGCCAATGTCATTTGCAGAAGCAATGGGTAGACTCATTTCTCTTGCTTTAAGATCTTCGGTAAGACCTGAAGACATTATTGAAGCTTTAAAATATATTCGTGGTTCTCGTCCTGTGGTGCAGGAAGATAATGAAGTTGTATTTTCTGTTCCGGATGCCATCGCTAAGGCAATGGAGAAATATTTAAAAGGAGAGCAACTACCTTTGATTAATTTAGACAATAAAAAAACGATAAATATACCTTTAAATCAGATAAACAAAAAAGAACCTTCTAATTCTTCATTAACAAACAGTAATGGTTTTTTATTTAATAGAGATAAAGACTTTTGTCCTCAATGTGGGGGAGTGTTGATGTTTACAAATGGTTGTTTTATGTGTCGCGATTGTAGTTATTCTAAATGTGAATAAAAAATAAATATAGATGAATTTCGAAAACTCCGAAATTTTTTTCGGGGTTTTCATATTTTTTTTAGCCTATATTTAGCAAAAAATTAATTGCGTGCTATTTAGTTAACCTAATTTTTTTATTAATAAGTTTTTAATTAAAAAAGATTTCAAAAATTGTAAATTAATCGAAATTAGTTTTTTTGGTTATTTAAATCTAATTTTTTTTTAAAAAGTTACTTTTTTAGTTATATTTTGACACATAGGATATTATATCTTGCTATATAAAAAAAAGAGCTTATAATGATTGGTTTATTATGGCATTTTCTGTTCAACGAATTTTTTTATTTACTTTTTTAAGCTTTATTTTGGGAGCGGGCATTGGCCTAAATTCTTTGTTAAAGGGGAACTTTCTTTTTTATTTGTTTTTGATTAATATCGCTTTTATCTTTTTTTCTTTATCTTTTTTAGATAGAAGATTATTTTTTGTTGGTATATTTGTGATTATTTTTCTTTTAGGGTTTTTAAGAGCTGATACTTACCAAAAAAACGAAAAATTTTTTTGGTCGTCATTAAAAATGAAATACATAGATTTATTTAGACAAAAGATACTACAGGCTATAAATAAAAATTTTTTTCCGCCAGAGTCTGAATTTATAAAAGGACTTTTATTGGGGCAGGAAAGTATTACTGATAAGAAATTTAAAGAGGATTTAAATAAAACAGGGACGCGACATATTGTGGCAATTTCAGGGTTTAATATGACGATTTTAGCAATAATTCTTCATTGGATTTTTTATTTTTTAGGTTTTTCTCGAAAATTATCATTTTTCATTTTATTTATATTTTTAATTTTTTATACGATTTTTGTTCAAGCCCCTCCTTCAGCTGTTAGAGCAATGATTATGGTTTTATTTACAATAGGGGGGCGTTTAATATTTTCTACCTCAACTCCTTTAAATGCTCTTTTGATTACAGCTTTCATAATGATTTTGCAAAATCCTGAAATTTTAATTAAAGATATTAGTTTTCAATTTTCTTTTTTATCAATACTTGGTATTATATTTTTTGCTGAAAAATTAGAATTATATTTCAAAAAATTAAAATTTCCTCAATTTATCCTCTCAACAATAAGTTTGTCAATATCTGCTCAATTGTTGTTGTTGCCTTTATTAATTTATTATTTCGGCGGTTTTTCAATCATTTCTCCGCTCATTAATGGATTAGTTGTGCCGTTTTCTTCTTTTTTACTTTTAATTAGTTTATTTTTTGGCGTTTTTTCAATAACTTTTCCTTTTTTAGCTGATATTATTAGTTTTCCGATGAATATTATATCTAGCTTTATAATTAGTTTTATTTCTTTTTTTGCTCAAAATCCAATAAGCTATATCAATTTAAATTTTCAAAATAATATAATTTTTGTATTTTTTTATTACTGTATTTTTATGATTTTTGTTT
Organism: bacterium; assembly: GCA_037444265.1. Classification (GTDB taxonomy): domain Bacteria; phylum Patescibacteriota; class Minisyncoccia; order 2-01-FULL-47-10; family JBBIMT01; genus JBBIMT01. Next base: position 1,062 of record JBBIMT010000033.1, on the reverse strand, counting down.
TAATATTTAAAAACTTTCGGAGTCCAACTTCATAAATATAGATAATATGTTATTATTTAAAGTAAAAGGAGTAAAAAAAATAATTATTACTGCTATTTTTTTAACTAATATTTCTTTAGTTTTTTTCATCAAAAACGAGCTTTCCGATATTAATTTTCTTAAATTAATTTTTTTCGATGTTGGGCAAGGTGATGCTATACTAATTAAAATGCCGAATGGATATAAAATATTAGTGGATGCTGGAGCCGGTGAAAAAATTATTGAAAAAATAAAAAAAGAACTACCATTTTATAATAAAAGTATTGACCTTATTATCCCAACTCATCCTGACCGTGACCATATTTCTGGATTTATCGATTTACTAGATCAATTAACCGTTAAATCTGCTTTGATTGGAGGAAACTTTAGTTTTAGTAAAACTTATCAATCATTAATTAAAAAGCTTCACGAAAAAAATGTTTTTCTCATTAAAGCAATTAGCGGTTTAAAAATATTTATCGGTCGAAATGCTGAAATCGAAATTATAAACCCAGATCAAGATATTTCTTTGAAAGAAATGAGGAATGAAAATAATTATGCGACATCATTTATATTAACTTATGGTAAAAGAAAATTTTTATTTACTGCTGATATTGAGCAGTTGACTGAAAAAATGCTATTAAAAAAATTCGGCGATAAATTAAATATTGATGTATTAAAAGTAGCTCATCATGGATCAAAAACATCATCATCGTTAGAATTTTTAACAACAACTTCTCCTGGAATTTCTATAATTCAGGTTGGGAAAAATAATCCTTACGGACATCCTCATAACGAAACTCTCAAAAATTTATCCCCAAGCGTGATTTTGCGTAATGATGAGAGAGGAGATGTTGTTTTATTTTCCGATGGCCAAAAAATTTGGGTAAAATAAAAACTATCAAGCAATTAACATTTTCATAAAAAATAAGATTAAATAGATAAGGTCACCTTTTAAAAATTTTTTTTGACTTTTTCCTAAATCACATTACATTAATTCAAAATTATTAAAGGACTTTTAGCTCAGTTGGTAGAGCAGCTGAT
>JBBIMT010000032.1:0-8552 GCA_037444265.1 bacterium | reverse complement strand
ATTTTAAAATTGAATTTAAATCACAGCTCTAACGATTCAACTACTTCTTCAACTGACGATTTCTTTTCCTTGGCAGCATTGCCTGAAGATTGAGTTTTCATTCCGGCTGGCTCTTCTAATTTAAGATTAACGCGAGCGTTATTCCTGGCTCCAATAACGCGAAGCAAAGTTCTTATAGCACGCGCCGTATTCCCTTGCCTGCCGATAACTGTACCCATATCTTCCGGACTTACTGACAAGGTGAGCAAAACGCCCATTTCATCAATTTTTCTTTCAATCTTAACAGCCTCTTGATTTTTTACGAGCTGCTGAACGACAAACTGCAAAAATTCCTGATCTGGAGGTAACTTAGCCATTCTTTTATTCCAGAATTGCTTAAATCTTATCTGGAGTTACTTTTTTTAATGTGCTTTGAACTTTAAGCGAGAGCCGACCTTTTAAATAAAAACTCTCACTGTCAAAGCTTGTTTATAATAATAACAAAAAATTTTATAAAGTCAACTGCAAAATTTAAAAAATTTTACTAAAAAATTACCTTAATAAATTATTAAAAAGACTGACAATTATTTTTTCGCCAATTTTGCCAAAAAATTAAAAATCATCCCTCTTTCTTTATTTCTTCAGCTTGTTTGCTACCCTCATCTTTTTTAAAATGCTTTTTTTTCACGCTATAAACATTTCTTTTTTTGCCTTCAATAATTTTTTCTGTAATTAACAGATTGTACAAAGAATCAGTTATTTGGGCTCCTTTTTTAATCCATTCCTTAACTTTTTCAGCATTAATTCTTTTCTCTTTAGTTTTAGGATTGTAAAAACCTAAGATTTCAATAACGCGACCAAAAGGATCAACTTGCGAATCTTGGGCCACTATTTTAAATATTGCTATATTTTTCCGCCCAACTCGGGCAAATCTAAGTTTCACCATAAAATAACGAAATTATTTATTTTTAATTGTTAACTTTAATAATTAAATTTCGAAAAAATTTTTTTTAATTTTTTATCTTTTAAAATGTTTTTAATGTGACCAATTTTTAATTTTTAAAGCGTTTAAAGCGGCGTTTGTTTCTGCTTCTTGTTTAGATTTTCCCTTGCCTTTAGCCACTAATTCGTCATTTAAATAAACGCCTACCGTAAAATTTTTTTTATGATCAGGGCCTTCTTCTTTCAAAACTTTATAAATAGGAGTAATACCAGTAACTTCTTGTGATATTTCTTGAAACTGACCCTTGGGGTTGGCTTGAGATTGTTCTGAAATAACATCATTGATTTTAATTAATAGATTTTCTTCTATAAATTTTTCAGCCGCCCTAAATCCTTGATCATAATAGATAGCGCCAATAATGGCTTCGAAAGTATCAGCTAAAATAGATTCTTTTTCGCGCCCGAAAGTTTTTTGTTCTCCTTTAGACAACAAAATATATTCTGGGATTCCTAGCCCTTTTGCAATGTTAGCAAGTCGTTTAGTATTAACTAGCATCGCCCGCAAATTCGTCATCTCTCCTTCTTTCATTTGAGGGAATTTAATAAAAAGAAATTTAGAAACAATAAGTTCTAAAACCGCATCCCCTAAAAATTCCAGCCTTTCGTTTGATTCTTTTTCATTTGCCTGTTCAATAATATACGAACGATGACAAAGAGCTCTTTTTAAAATTTTTTTGTCACGAAATTGAATCTTTAATTTTTTTTCTAATTCTTTCAAATCTTTTTCCATATAACCAATCTAACAATCTAATCAATCTCCTGCAAAAGGCGACCTCCGGTTCGCTTGTACGCGGACAGAAAGTCGAATTTTGCAGCCAATTTAAGAAAAGTTTTATATTTTAAAAAACTTTTTAAATAATTTAAACTATTTATTTGTTTTTTTCTTTGTTGTTTGTTCTTTGAGCGGCTCTCCCATCTCTTTGTATATCGTCCCAAGAACTCCGTTTATAAATTTACCCGAGGAAGCTCCTCCGAATTCTTTAGCCAGCTCTATAGCTTCATCAATGGCTACCTTAGGCGGCACTTCTTCATAATTACCAAAAATTAACTCATAAATCCCCAATCGTAAAACATTCCTATCTATTAAAACAATTTGATCAAGCGGCCACCGCGGAGCCGCTTTTGTGATAATCTCATCGATTTTTTTTTGATATTGAACAATACCGTTGAGAGCTTTCAAGGCAAATTTTTTATTTTTCCCATCAATTGTCTTTCCTTTCAAATTATCCTTTAAAATCTCTTCAATGGATCTTTGTTTTTCTTTCGAAGAAAATTGTTTATGAAAATCCCACTCGTATAATGTCTGCACAATAACTTCCCTGACTTTGTGGCGCGAAAGCATATTTTTAAATTACATTTTATCGTTATAATTTTATATCCTAATAGTATTTTGTATTTTTTTCTTTCTTTTTTCTTAATGCCTTTTCTTCTTTAGTTTCAATAGCTAATACTTTTTTGCCTTTATAGTAACCACAAACCCAACAAACTCTATGAGATAAAACAGCTGATTTACAATTTGAACAAAAATAAAAAGTTGGCAAATCTAACTTCCATTGTGAACGATGTCTTGCTTGTTTTGATTTACTTCGTCGACGTTTTGGGACAGACATAATGGTACTTTTATTTTATAAAAAATACTATAAAAAAAGTATAAACTAAATTTTTAAAAAAACAAGTGTAACGCTAAAAATTAAAAGCATTCCTTATTAAAATTAAAAAGTCAATCGAACTTAAAAATTTTAAAAATTTACGATAAGTTTTCTTTAAAAATAACAATAAATATCGACAAATTTTCAGATAATATTTAAAAATGATGTTTTAAAGAAATAAAATTTTGCAAAAAAGGAAAAAAACAATATAATGAAAAAAACAATATAGAAAAATGAATAAAAAATTTCTTAAAATTTCAGATGAGTTTAAAAAAAATTGGAAAATTGAACTGGATGTTAAAATATTTTCGCTCAAACAAAAACTTAAAAAAGTAAATATTTTAACTTAAAATTTTCATCTGAAATAAAAATTTAAATAAAACTACAATTTAAAATTATGCGCTTTACCCATTTACATGTTCATAGTCATTATTCTTTGCTTGATGGCTTAGCTAAAATAGACGATCTTTTGGATTATGCAAAAGAATTAGGCTTTAACTCATTAGCTTTAACTGACCATGGGGCAATGTATGGGGTAATAGAATTTTATAAAAAAGCAAAAGAGCGCGGCATAAAACCAATTTTAGGAGCAGAGTTGTATGTGGCTTCTGGTTCAAGACTTTCTCGTTCTTTGCCATCCGACAGAATTCGCTATCATTTAACACTATTAGTTAAAAATCAACAAGGATATAGGAATTTAATCCAACTATCGACAAAAGGGTATTTAGAGGGATTTTATTACAAACCAAGAGTCGATAAGGAACTTTTAAAAAAATATTCAGAGGGACTTATTGCAATGTCAGGCTGTTTATCAGGGGAAATTCCAAAAGCAATTGCTGCTGGAGATTTAGATAAAGCAGAAAGGGCTTTAAGTGAGTACACCAACATTTTCGGCAAAGAAAATTTTTATTTAGAACTTGGACGACATAAAGAAATTGAAGAACAAGAAATTGTTAATAATTATTTAGTTGATTTTGCCAAAAAATTTAAATTAAAAGTCGTGGCCACAAACGATGTTCATTATTTGCGCCCTGAGGATGCGGCAATACAAGATATTTTGGTAGCAGTACAAACTAATAAAGATCTTTTAGATGAAAATCGGTTAACGATTCGACAAAGCGATTTTTCTTTAAAAGCCCCTGAAACAATGATAAATGAGTTCTCTGATTTGCCAGAAGCAATAGATAACACCCAAGAAATTGTTGAAAAATGCAATTTTGAAATTGAATTGGGAAAAACTGTCTTACCGGATTTTAAACCGCCAAATAATAAGCCTCCGATTGAATATTTAAAAGATCTTTGCGAAGATGGCTTAAAAAGACGTTACTCTGATCTTAAAAATAATAATCCTGAACAATACAAAAAAATTATAGATCGACTTAATTATGAATTATCAATAATTGAAAAAACTGGTTTTGCATCTTATTTTTTAATAGTTAGTGATTTTGTCAACTGGGCAAAAAATAATGGTATTTTAGTTGGTCCCGGACGAGGTTCAGCCGCTGGATCGCTTGTTTCTTATTTATTGAATATAACTGATTTAGATCCTTTAAAATATGATTTGATTTTTGAACGATTTTTAAATCCCGAAAGAGTATCAATGCCTGATATTGATATTGATTTCGATGATATTAAAAGAGACAAAGTTCTTGAATATGTTAAACAAAAATATGGCCAAGATAAAGTCGCTCAAATAATAACTTTCGGGAAAATGAATGCACGGGCTGCCATTCGCGATGTAGGACGAGCAATGGGTTATGAGTATTCTTTTTGTGATAAGTTGGCTAAAATGATTCCCTTTGGTTTCACTTTAAAAAGAGCCTTAGAAGAAATTTCAGATTTAAAAGAAGCCTATAAAAAAGATGAACGAGTTCAAATCTTAATTGACAATGCCAAAAAACTCGAAGGGGTAGTCCGCCATGCTTCCACTCATGCTTGTGGAGTAGTTATCGGCAAAGAATCTCTTAATAATCTTGTTCCACTACAGTATGATTCCCAAGAAAATAAAACTATTATAACTCAATATGAAATGCATTCCATTGAAGATTTAGGACTTTTAAAAATGGATTTTCTTGGACTTAAAAATTTAACCATCATAGAACAAACTATAAAAATTGTAGAAAAGACACAAGGGAAAAATATTAACATCAATCAACTGCCTCTTGATGATGAAGAAACATTTAAATTATTACAACAAGGAAATACCACTGGTGTCTTTCAATTAGAAAGTGACGGAATGAGAAGATACCTGACTCAATTAAAGCCTACAAATTTTGAGGATATTATAGCAATGATTTCTCTATACCGACCAGGTCCTATGGAGCTTATTCCTCATTATATAGCCCGCAAACATAAAAAAGAACCTGTTACCTATCTTCATCCGAAAATGGAACCAATTTTGAGAAACACCTTTGGCATTATGATTTATCAAGAACAACTTATTCAAATAGCGAAAGAATTAGCTGGTTTTTCCTTGCCTGAAGCCGATATTTTAAGAAAAGCGATAGGGAAAAAAAATAAAAAATTATTAAATGAACAAAAAATAAAATTGATAAAAGGGTTAGTTAAAAATAATATCAGCTATGAGATTGCTTTTAAAATTTGGGAACTTATAGAACCTTTCGGAAGATACGGCTTTAATCGTTCTCACAGTGCCTGTTATGCAATGATTGCCTATCAAACTGCTTTTTTAAAAGCGCATTATCCTACAGAATTCACCTGCGCCCTTTTAAATTCCAGAGATAGCGATATAGATGAAATTGCTTTTTTAATAGAAGATGCCGCCAAACAAAACATCACGGTTTTACCGCCCGATATCAATGAAAGTTTAGGGAAGTTTACAGTAATTGGCGAAAAAACAATAAGATTCGGTTTACTTGCCATAAAAAATGTTGGAGAAAACATAGTTTTAGAAATTATTGCCGAAAGGAAAAAAAATGGAAAATTCAAAAATTTGAAAGATTTAATTACAAGAGTTAAAATCCGTGATTTAAATAAAAAAAGCCTGGAAGCACTTATAAAAGCCGGAGCTCTTGATTCATTAGAAGAACGGAAAAAAATTTTATTTAATTTAGACAAAATATTAAAAATTTTAGCAGAGCTTCGTGGGGCAATCAAAACTCAACAAAACAGTCTTTTTGGAGAAAATAATGCCGATTTCATTTCCTTGAAACTTGATAATTGTGAACCTGCTTCAGAAGACGAAAAGTTATTATGGGAAAAAGAAGTATTAGGTTTGTATGTTTCTAGTCATCCTCTTAAAAAGCATAAAAAATTAATTCAAAAATTTGCAACCCCTATAAATCAAATAAAATCTGACAAACGCTTTTTAAACAAAACATTAAATATTTGCTTCATCACTGAAGAGATAAAAAAAATAAATACCAAAAGCGGAGAACCAATGCTTTTTATCAAAGGAAGAGATTTGACAAGCGAGATTGATATAGTTGTTTTCCCTAACGTGTTGAATAAAACCGCTGCAGTATGGCAAATAAACAAAGTAGTATTTGCCCAAGGCCGCATTCAAGAAAGAAACGGCGAACTTGCGTTTTTAGTAAACAAAGCAAAAAACTTATAAAACATCAAAACTAAAAAAACTAGTGATCTCAAACTCCGCTAATTTTAACCTTTGATAGTTAAATTTTAAAGCTGCTAGATAAATTTTTTTAAATTATTTCAAATTATTAAACCAAGTTTTTTTAAAACTTTTTTGTTTTAATCCCTTGAATAATTCAATTAACTTGAGCTTTTTTACATTTTCAATATTCTTTATTATCGTTGATTTTTAATGAATCTTTGTTAAAATTTCTTTATTATCTGATTAATTATATACTTTACTTATATTTAAATTATGCCACGAAAAATTGAAATATCTAAAATAGAAAAAATCAGGCATTCTTTAGCGCATATTTTAGCAATGGCTGTTTTAGAGATGTATCCGGACACAAAATTAGGCTTTGGCCCCGCGATTGAAAATGGATTTTATTACGATTTTTTATTTTCAAAACCAATTACCCAAAATGATTTACCGATTATCGAAGAAAAAATGCGAGAAATAATTAAAAAAGCCTTGCCTTTTAAAAAAGAAATTTGGAGTTTTGAAAGAGCGCTTGAATTTTACAAAAATCAGCCTTTAAAAAGGGAATTAATAAGAGAAAAAAGCGATTTGTATAATGTGCAAATTTATAAAACTGGGGATCATTTTTTTGATTTTTGTAAAGGAGGACATGTAGAAAACACTTCTGAGATTCCTGTAGATGGTTTTAAGCTAATTAAAATCGCCGGCGCATATTTTAAAGGAGATGCAAAACGAGAACAATTAACAAGAATCTATGGACTAGCTTTCGAAACGAAACAACAATTAGAGGAATTTTTAAAAAATCAAGAAGAAGCAGAAAAAAGAGATCATCGTAAAATAGGATTAGCGCTTGAACTTTATATGGTTTCTGAAGATGTTGGGCCGGGTCTTATCTTATGGCTACCGCGCGGGACTATAATCCGTGACACATTAGAACGCTGGGCAATAGAAACAGAAAAAAAATGGGGCTACATTCGCGTTGCAACGCCACATGTTGCGAAAGAAAATCTTTTTAAAACTTCTGGCCATCTTCCTTATTATAAAAATTCAATGTATCCAAAAATGAAGTTAGATGATGCCATCTATTATTTAAAGGCAATGAACTGTCCAATGCATCATCTTATATTTAAATCCCGCATTCGTAGCTATAAAGAATTGCCTTTTAGACTGGCTGAATATGGAGATGTTTACCGATATGAAAAATCGGGTGAACTTTATGGCTTAATGCGCGTGCGAGGAATGACAATGAATGACGCTCATATTTATTGTACTTTAGATCAAGCTGTAGATGAGTTTTTATCAGTCATTAAACTTCATCAATATTATTACAGTATTTTAAATATAAAAGATTATTATATGGAGTTGTCGCTTCGCAATCCTAAAAAAAGAAAAAAATATTTAGGCAATAATGAGATGTGGATTGAAGCTGAAGAGTTAATGCGCGCTGCAATGGAAAAGAGCAAAGTTCCTTATATCGTTGTTAATGATGGGGCTGCTTTTTACGGTCCAAAAATTGATTTTCAAATCAAAGCCGTAAGTGGCAGAATTTTTACAGCTTCTACAAGTCAAATTGATTTATTTATGGCAGAGAGATTTAATCTCGAATATATCGATAAAGATGGGTCAAGAAAAAGTCCAGTAATTATTCACCGAGCTCCTTTAGGTACCCATGAACGTTTTATAGGTTTTTTAATTGAACATTTTGCAGGCAATTTTCCAATTTGGCTTGCGCCAGAACAGATAAGAATTGTGCCAGTCTCAGATAAATTTATTAATTACGGAAAACTAATTTTAGAAAATTTAAAAAATCATAACATTCGCGCCCATCTTGATGAAAGCCGCGCCACTTTAAAAAAGAAAATCCTTGAAGCCGAAAAGATGAAAGTGCCTTTCATTTTTGTTATTGGAGAAAAAGAAATGCAATCAAATTCAATTTCAGTGAGACAACATGGCAAAGGCAATTTAGGCAAATTAACCTTAAATCAATTTTTACAAAACTTTAAAATTTTTTTTCAAATTCCAGCATAAAAAATTGAAAAATAAGTTTATAAAAATCATTTTTATCATTTTTCGTTTTAAAAAGTGGCTTTTAGCTTTCTTTATTGAAAATAAATTTTTTCAAACTTAAGGTTTTTTTAAAAAAAATTAAAGTTTTTTAAATTTTAAAAAATATTTTTCAATAAATAGATAAATAACTTGCTCCTCAATTTTGCACAACACTAATATTTTAAATTTAAAAAGCCTTTAAGATAATTTTTAAGCTTTTTCCTTCTAAAAAGTCCATTCTATATTCTTAACAGCTAAATAATTAATCAGTATTTAGTACTTAACGATTGAAAAAAATT
>JBBIMT010000031.1:0-8618 GCA_037444265.1 bacterium | reverse complement strand
TGTATCAGCGCCGGACTTCCAGTACCCAAAATTTATATCATTAATGATCCTCAGCCAAATGCTTTTGCGACTGGTCGAAATCCTAAAAACTCCGCTATCGCGGTAACAACTGGGTTGCTTGAAATTTTAGATCGCTCTGAACTAGAAGGTGTTATCGCGCACGAATTATCGCATATTGGAAATTATGATATGTTGGTATCAACGATTGCTGTTACTTTATATGGTATAGTGGCAATGCTTTCAGATTTATTTTTGAGAATGAGTTTCTATTCCGGTCGGCAACGCAATGACAGTCGTCAATCTCAAGCTTTTTTGATAATATCAGTAATTGGCGCAATTTTGGCTCCAATTGCCGCTTTATTAATTCAACTTGCTATTTCTAGAAAAAGAGAATTTTTGGCTGACGCTTCAGGTGCGCTTTTGACAAGATATCCTGAAGGACTGGCAAGCGCTTTAGAAAAGATAGGGAGTTTTTCGCGTCCAATGCAAAGAGCTTCAACAGCAACAGCACATTTATTTTTTGATGATCCATTAAAGTCCAATCGTAAAAGTACTGGCTCTTGGCTTTTAAATCTTTTTCAGACTCATCCGCCAATTGAAGAAAGAATAAAAGCATTAAGAGGGATTGAATTTTAATTTTCATATAATTTTAAAAATAAAAAATTCAAAAATAAGACTGCGGTTTTTATTTAGCACTTTTTTAATTATTACATAAAAAATTTATTTAATTTATCAAGTGACGCATCTTTTAACATTTTTTAAAAATTGGAGGCGTCGCATAGTGGTCTAGTGCGTCCGCTTGGAGAGCGGATATCCCGCAAGGGATCGTGAGTTCGAATCTCACCGCCTCCGTTAGTTAATAAAATTTTCGGTGACTGGTTTTTGGCTTAAAGCACAAGTGTGACTTAGCCGATTTTAGAGGCTAAATTGATTTTTTTTTGTTTTTGCCTTTTTAAACGCAAAAAATCAAAAGCGAGTTTTTAATTATTGAATTTTTTACTTGATTTTTATTTAGTATCATTATATTAAAAGCAGGAATTTAATACTAAAAACAATATATTATCAGATTATTGAAAAAATATGATGAAAAAAATAACATTGGGGAAGGTATTAAGAAATATGGGCTAAAACTGAGCTTGTCGTAAAAAAGATTTTGCAAAAATTCAGTGTTAAATTTTTCCCCTAATAAAATTGATATAAGTTTAATTTAAAAGTTGTTTCTGTTTTTTATGCCTAAAATTAGCTAAGGTTTTAGGAGTAAATATTGAAGAGTTAATAGAATGATATGCAAAATTTAACAATGACAAAACAAAATAAAAATGGCGGAAATATGGAAAATAAAAAGCTGTATTTTAGACAAGATGATAAGATCACTATCTACAAAGCAGATTTTTTAAAAATTACTGCCATCACTAAATCTTCCTTGATTTAATTTGTTTTTTTGCCACCTTATAATGTTGATATTCACTATAACAGCCATAAAGATGATTTGCTCTATATGAAGATTATTTAGAATTTTCTAGGAAATGAATTGCCAAATGTTATGAATTATCAAAAGATGATGGTCGTTTTAAATATTTCTTTGGATAAAAATAAAGGCGGTCAACAATTTGTAGGTGGCTTATATTACAAAAATTGCAAAGGATATTGGCTGGAAGTATTATTCCACGATTATTTGGAACGAAGGTAAAATTTCAAGACGAATGGCTTTGGGGTTTTTTATGGCGGCCGCTGTTTTAGGAAAAAAATTTTAGATATTTGAAAAAACGCTTTATCATCGAATGAGATTAATATTAATGAACTTAAAGAAAGAAGTGAAACTTAAATTTTAAAATGTAAAATTGAATTATTATTAAAATATTCTTATTTACAATATTAAAATTTATTGCCTTTTTTTGAAAAAAGAGTACTATATTATTAATTGTGTTAGTAATTTTGATGGCGATTTTATTTCAATTACATTTTAAGACCCAGCCAATAATGTTTTTCAACAAAACATCTCGCTTATTTTCAAGCCAATAGAATCTTTGTGCTAGTATAAAAATATCTAATTCAATTTTAATAGTTAATTATCTTATCATTTCAAAGTGCTTTCTCCAGTTGAAGAAATAAGGGCAAAGCTTAATATTTTAGATATAGTTCAGACATACATTCAAGTGCAAAAATCCGGTAACAATTACCGAGCGTTGTGTCCTTTTCATAACGAAAAAACTCCGTCTTTATTTATTTCTCCTGATAAACAAGTTTGGCATTGTTTTGGTTGCGGTAAGGGTGGTTCAATTTTTCAATTTGTAATGGAAATAGAAGGAATAGATTTTTCAGAGGCTTTAAGAATGTTAGCGCAAAAAGCGGGAGTAGAGTTAAAAAAATATGATAAAAATTTTTACACTAAAAGATCAAAAATATTAGAAATAAATCAAATAGCTTTAAATTTCTATGTAAACGCTCTTTATAATACAAAAGGAGGAGAAGCAGCTTTAAAATATTTAATCAATCGAGGTTTAAGTGAAGAAACTATAAAAGATTTTCAAATTGGATACGCGCCAAATAATTGGAGAGCTTTAACTTATTTTCTAAAAAAAAGAAAAATTGCTGATAAGGATATTATTTTTTCTGGGTTTGGAATTAAATCGCCAAATAAAAACGGGGATTTAATTGATCGATTTCGCGGTCGTATAATGTTCCCGATCTTTTCGGCAAACGACGAGATTATTGCCTTTAGTGGTCGTATCTTGCCTCAATTAGAAATAAAAAAAGACGGCACCAAAGAAGCTAAATATATAAATACTCCAAACACTGTTCTTTACGAAAAAAGCGCTACTTTGTATAATTTAAATAAAGCACGAGATTTTATTAAAAAAGAAAAATTTGCTATTTTAGTAGAAGGAAATCTTGATATGATTTTATCATATCAAGCTGGCGTTAAGAATGTAATTGCGCCTTGTGGTACGGCGTTGACTTTGGATCATTTAAAAATTTTAAAAAGATATGTCCAAAAATTATATTTAGCTTTTGACAGTGACGAAGCTGGTATTGAAGCAGCTAAAAGAGCAGTTCAATTATGCGTTGCCAATGATGTGACGGTGAAATTAATTTCGATCGCCGAAGGAAAAGACCCGGCTGATTTAATTAAAAAGAGTCCTTCTTTATGGAGTTTTGCTGTGGAGCAAGCGGTGGATGCTATAGAATTTTACTTTAATATTGCCGCCAAAAAATTCCCTGATGATAATTTAGATAATAAAAAAAAGATTATTGAAGATTTGGCCTGGTTTATAAATTCCATCAAAAATCCAATAGATAAATCATATTGGATAAAGATTCTTTCTGAAAAAGTTAACTTGCCACAAGAAGCGATTTCAGATATGATTGAATTTTATGAGGAAAATAAAACACAGGTTTTAAGGATCGAAGAAAAAATTTTTTCCTCCAATTTAAAGACACTTAAGCGTAGTAATATTGAAGATAACGTTATTTCTATATTTTTAAAATATCCAGATTTGTTAAGAAAATGGAAAGATGTCTTAAACGGAGATAGTCTATTTAAAGATCATCTAAATAAAAAAATTTTAAGCTGTCTTATTAATAATTTTCCCTGCAATGATGTAAAAGATGATATTAATCGATTTCTTTTAAGGGCTGAATATTTATTTCCAGATGAATTTTTAGCGGAGAAAGAATTAAGCTTAGCAATAGTTTATTTGCAAAAAAGGAATTTAAAAGAGAAAGTAAAAGAGATAAGCTCAAAAATCAAAGAAGCCGAGAAAAAAGGCGATCAAGAAGCTGTTTTTAATTTGCAAGATATTTTAAATAAAATATTAAAAAATAATAAAATTTAATTCGTTTTTTACTATGAAAAAAAATATCAGAAAAAAAAATAAATTAAAAAAGAAAAACATTAAAGCAAAAAAAACTTCGCAAAAAAAATCAAAACGCAGAAAATCAATTTCCGTCAGGCAATCTATTCCTTTTAAAAAAAATCGCCATCTTAAATCATCAAAAAAGAAAAGCTTAAAGATTAAAAGTTCTATCGAGGCTCATCGAAAGGAACAGATGGAACTTTTAATAACAAGGGGACGTCAAAGAGGGTTTTTAACTTATCAAGAGATTATCGAAGCGCTGCCTCAAATTGAACAAGATATTGATGCTTATGAAAATTTTTTACGGGATTTAGAAGCTTTTTCTATTAAGATTATTGATCAAAAAAATCCCTTCGAATTCGAAGAACTCCAACAAGAAGAACAGAAACTTGAAAATATAGCAGAAAAAAAATTGGAAAGTTCTGAAAATGCTGTTGTTTTAGATCCAGTGCAAATTTATCTTCGTGATATCGGCAAATATAAACTTTTATCAAGGCGAGAAGAAATTGAGCTTTCAAAGCGATTGGAGAAGGGAGATGAAGAAGCAAGACAAAAATTAATTAATTCTAACTTACGCCTTGTTGTCTCTATTGCTAAAAAATATGCTTATCGTACACCACATCTATCTTTGTTAGATTTAATCCAAGAAGGGAATCTTGGACTCTTTCGGGCTGTAGAGAAATTTAATTATAAAAAAGGCTTTAAATTTTCTACCTACGCAACATGGTGGATTAGACAAGCAATTACGCGCGCTATTGCCGATCAAGGAAGAACAATTAGAATTCCGGTTCATATGGTGGAAACTATTTCTAAATACCTACAAGTGCGTCGTAAATTAGCTCAAGTTTTAGGTCGTGAGCCCATGGCCGAAGAAATCGGCGCCGAAATGGGGCTTGATGTTGATAAAATTAACCAGGTGAAACAAATTTCGCAAAAAACTATATCTCTTGAAACTCCTGTTGGTGAAGAAGATGAAGAATCGACCTTAGAACAATTTATTGAAGATGAAAAATCGCCATCCCCTGATAAGGAAACAGCTCGCAATTTGCTTCATGAACATATCAATGAAGTGTTAGCTACATTAAAACCACGCGAAAGAAAAATTTTAGAAATGAGATTTGGATTAGCAGATGGAGAATCTTATACCTTGGAAGAAGTTGGTTTAAAATTTGGTGTTACTCGAGAAAGAATTAGACAAATAGAAGCCAAAGCGCTTCAACGAATTCGAGAATCGCCTTTAATTAAAAAACTTTGCGATTATGAAGGTATCATTTTAGAACAATTAAAGAAAGATGTTGAAGAAAACAAAAACAAAGGTTTAAACTCAAACGAGTCAGAAAAATTAAAATAATAGACTTAAAATTTTTAGTCTTTTTGTATTAAATTTTCTTTTTGCTCGTTTTTTGCTATTTTCTTGAAGTTTTCTTTTGTCCAAGGTGTAGTTTTGATTACTTCTGAAATCCATTTGGCTCCAATATAATGTGGCAGCATTACATAATCTGCTCCGATGTTATAAAGCTCTTCTCTTTCGAATAAATAATAAGCACTGACAATAACTATTATATTTTTATTTAATTTCTTCAAATGCGAAATTAAATTTTTTTGATCTTCTAATGAGGGAATGGTTGAAATCACCATTTTTGCCCCACTAAAGGGTATATCGTTTAAAAATTCAATATCTGATATATCGCCAAAATAGCAAGGAATCTTTTTTGAGCGGAGGGATTTAACGATAGTTGGATTATAATCTATTACCGCAAAGTTTATCCCCTTTTCTTTTAAGGTCTTTGCTACAATTGAGCCAATGCGATGGTGGCCGATTAACCAGACTTCATACATTGGAGGAATTTTTTCCTTTGACCGATATTTATCAGGCCCGAAAATATTAAATAAAGGTAAAAGCAAATTATAAATTTTATCACCATAAGTAATCAAATAAGAAGAAACAAAAATTGTCGTTATAGCTACAAAAGTAAATATTGACAATTCTAAACCATCTAAGTAATTTGATTGTCGAGCGACAAATAAAAGCACAAATCCAAATTCACTGACTTGAGCGGCAGTGAGTCCAGCTAAAAAACTGTTGCGTCTGGTAAATTTAAGAGCTCTGAATAATATATACAATATTAAAGGATTTCCTATTAAAATAAATAAAGAAAGTGCAATCCCATATATCAAGATGGTTTCCAAATTTTCAAAATACATTTCACTACCTAAAATGATAAAGAATATTACAAGAAAAAAATCTCGTAAGGGTTTAATACGACTGGCTATCTCTAGTTGATAAGGCGATGAGCTAAGAGTAATTCCTGCTACGATAGCACCTAATTCTATAGAAAAACCGCTCATTTGAAAAATAGTTGCTAAACTTAAACACCAAGCTACTGTAAAAAGAAAAAGAAGCTCGCTTGAATGTGAAATTCTGTCTAATATTTTTGGTAATAAATACACTGAAATCAAAAAAAGCGTAAATCCAATAAAAAATGCTTTTAAAATAAGAAAAGCTATCGGTTCAATCTGAACAAAATTATTATCCTTTAAAATACCTAGTATAATTAAAATAATTATGGCTATTATATCTTGGACCAACATTAATCCTATAGTATATTTCCCGTAGACTTTATCAGTATCTCCTTTATCAGATAGAAGTTTCATAATAATAATAGTACTTGAGAAAGTCATTGCTATTGCTAAATAAAAAGAACTCAAAAAAGGAAATCCAAAAAATTGTAAAATTAAAACGCCAAAAATAACTGTAAAAATAAATTGACCAATACCAGTAATAAAAGAGACTTGAGCGATATTTTTTAGATGGCGAAAGTTAAGATTGATACCGATAATAAAAAGTAAAAGTACTACTCCAAATTGAGCGAAAACTTCAAATACTTCTTTTTTCAAATGTAATAAATTTAAAAACATCGGACCAGCAATAAGTCCGACTATCAAATAAGCGATAATAATAGGTTGACGCAAAAATCGTAAAATAAATGCGACAAGAACAGTTGTCGCTAAAAGAAAAGTCATTTGAAAGAAAGTTTCGTTCATAAAATTAAAGCCATTATATATTTTCTTTAAAAATTGTCAGTAATATAAGCAATTACATTCCTTAAAACCCGTTTTTTAAAAAATCATCAGGTAAATGCAATTAATATTTTTATAAGTGTTTATAAGTTAAAACTTTAAGAAATTTTTTTTGAAAAAAGTTTTTTAAGTTTTTGCTTGATTTTAAGTGTATTAATTGGCAAGTTAGTGATACGGTTTGACTTTACTTTGTTGTTGTGTCATAGAAAATATTAGCTAATTTAGAAAAAGCCGTCTTTGCAATAAGCCCTATTTTTTCCTTGGCTTTTTTATCTCTTTGTTTATTTGAGGAATCTTTTTTTAACATAATATTAAAATAATAAAATTCATGCATCATAAAGTAATCACAATCTATAATAATATAAAATTATTTTAATAATGTAAAGAAAATTTTGAAAGTTTAATTTGAAATATCCTGCTTGAAAACTGAAATAAAAATATTTTTTAAATTACCGGCTTATCGTTATCTTTTAGATATTTATTATTTAAAAAGGTAAGTCCGAAAAGGTTCCAAGCATTTGCTTCGTGGCTTTTTAAATCATACTTTTTGCTTTTCTATTAAATCTTATCCGTAAATTAAAAAACATTTTAGAAAAACAAATAACAACTTTAACACTATCAAAATAATTTAAGCCCCGCTAAAAGACGGGGCTTATCAAGCCAACAAGTTTTTCTGAAAATTTTGAGCTCGTATTGTTAAGAGTTTGGCTCCCCATAATGGACGCATTTAGAATGGTTAACTGGAAGAAAGTAAAAGAAGAAATTGAACCTTTTAGGATTATGATGGAAAGAGGCTTATTAACGGCAGGAATTTAAGAAATGAAACTCGCTTTAATTACCCAGAACAACTGGTTTTGTTTTAATTAAGCTTGAAAAATAGGTAAAAAAAGGAAATAGATTTTAGAAACAAACAAAACCAAAAAGACCTCTTGGCTACCCTATTTGAAGACCCTAAAAAGAATTGGTATTACGATGAAATACAAGAAAAGTGGGACGACCGATGGGAAGATGTTAAGGCAACAAATCCTAAAGCCAAAGATTATTGGAAAAAGTTTTATAGTGCTGGCAATGATATAATATAGCTGTAGCAATAGAAACCCAAATAAAAGATTTTATTATAAAAAACACTAAGGAAATAAGGATAAATCCAAAATATGTTTAGCTAAAGTTCAACTGAATTTCAACTGAATTCACCAATACCCTATCTACTAAAATAAGCCTGACGATAATCAGGCTTTTTTATGTTGGAAAATATTGAATGGAAACAACCCAAAGGAAAAGAATTAAATTTTGAAGCTAAACAAAATGCTGTTGGGTTTTTTAGCTTGCTTTTGAAAGTGGCTAAAAAAACCCAGAACTTTGGAAACAAATTTGTAATGAAAACAATGAAAATAACAGAGATACAAATAATACCGATAAAACCCAAAGACGGATTGGTAGCATTTGCCAGTGTGGTGGTTGAAAATAGCCTTTATTTAGGCTCTATTGGGGTTTACACGAGGATTGACGGCTCAGGATATAGAATTACTTATCCTACTAAAAAAATTGGCAACAGAAATATAAACATTTATCACCCAATCAATAAACAAACAAGTAAGGCAATAGAAAAAGCGATTATTTTAAAAGCCGAAAAAATATTAAATCTAAAAAAGTAATGAAATGTTAGATACGGTAATCTTG
>JBBIMT010000030.1:0-8726 GCA_037444265.1 bacterium | reverse complement strand
TTTAATGCCCCCCAGGCACACTGTAAGAAGACCTAAAGAAATGCTGATTAAAAGATTGAATTTTTTGGTGTAAAGCAATGATAAAAAATCCTTCAATTGCAATCGTTATTGAACCAACTATTTCCATTATGATAATAAAATCTTGAAATTTCAAGAGAAATAAAATAAGTGGTATAATGACAACTAACAACCAGCTTTGAAAATGATTAATTTTTAAATCATACCAAAATATTTTTTTTAGGGTATCTCCAAGGGTAATAAAAGAAGTAAATATAGAAATAAGCCCCAATGTCGCAAGATAAATAATAATGCCATTGCCAAATTTTAACAACAAACCATCAATCGCATTTTTTGAAGTTTCCGCTCCCGTAAAACCAAGTACGCTTAAAGTAAAAACAAAATAGATTATCGCTGGAATGAAAGTGCCCCAAAAAATTATTTTAAAAAAATCTTTATGAATTATTTCTTTAAGTTCAGGGATAGCTGTTGCGCCCGATAAAGCAAAAAGAATAATGCCATAAGGTAAAAAAATATTTTGGATATTATAACCTTCAAGATTTGATGGAACGATTTTATCAGCGAGCAATCCGGTCAATATCAAAATGATTAAAAAAAGTAAGCCAGAGAAAAAAAATTCAAGAGAAACAATCCATCTAATTGTAAAAAAAACTGCCATTGCACAGAAAAAATAAAATATTAAAGAACTAACTAAATAATTGTCAAACGAAAAATAATAATTTAAAAGAGTGGCTGTAAATTTTCCTCCCAAAGATAAAAATACAAGCAATGTTCCATAAAGCCCAAATAAAGAACTGATAAAAGCAATCTTTTTAGCTTTTTCCCCTAAATATTTTTCTACATATCCTACAAGTCTATGCTTTCCTGAAGTTTTAATGACGACTTCTCCATAAAAAAGATGTAAAATAAAAACTATAAAAAATAAAACCACTAGCTCTAATATAAAAATGACAAATCCTGATTTTAAAGCAGCATAAGGTAAACCAAAAATTCCGGCGCCGATAATTGTGCCACTTAAAGTGCTAATCGCTAAAAATTTACTCCACATTGCAAAAACTAATCAAAAAATTTTTCCTCAAGTCTCTTAACAACCATAAAAATTATAATCACAAAAAGCGCTGTGAAAGCAGCTATTAAATAAAGTCCTAATGCGCAGGCTATTCCAATAGCAGCAGTAACCCAAATACCTGCCGCAGTTGTTAATCCCTGAATATGTAATCCACGATGTAAAATAATCCCACTACCTAAAAAACCAACCCCTATTACAATGTAACTTAAAATTCTGCCAGCATCGTAGACTCCACTTAAAGAAAAATAAGGTACAGCTTCTTTACCTAAAATTGCAAAAAGCGCGGCTCCCAAAGCTATTAAAGAAAAAGTTTTGATGCCAGCCTCCTTTCCTATATATTTTCTTTCAAAACCAATAATTGAACCGAACAAAGCTGCTAAAAATAGTTTCAAAATAATATCAAACTGATTTTCTAAAGTTAACATAAAATTTATTTTCAATTTGAAAAGATGGTAGAATTTTGATTAAAAATATCGTAATTATTTTTTTCTTCTTTTATTTTTTCAATCACTCTGTGTACTAAACGAATTGGATCATAATCATAAATTATTTTTCCCTCACCTCGATGAGATCTTTCTACTATTTCTTTTATGTGATCAGCTGCTCCCCCGCTACCTTCCAAAACTCCCATTATTTTTTTATCCTCAAAAGCAATCGTAAATTCATTTAAAGTTCCCATTCTGCCACAGACGAAAATTACCGCATCTGAAGATCTAACTAAAAGTAAATTCCGACCTGAATATTCAAAACCAGTATACATTATAACATCAAAATAATCATATGGAAGTTTATAAGTTTTTATATGATGGGCTTCTGAAGCTGCAGGAGAAATTCCAATACTTACTCCTCCTGCTTCTTTAGCGCCTTTTGCCGCCCAATAAGGAGTACCATGAGTAGCGCCGGTAATTAAAACGCCATTATTTTTCACGATTTCTTGTCCTATTTTATAAGCTGCTTCCAAAGCACCAGCATCACAATGAGTAGTTTCAGCTGCCCCAGAAACACAAATTTTATATTTCAAATGCCAAGAATGATAATGCATATTCATAATATTTTTATTTTATCAAACACAGTTGCTCTCTGGCAAGTGCTTTTATTTTGGGCTTGCGATACAAAGAAATTCAAATATACTTTAAAAATATGAACAATAAAAAAGATTTATTGATTTTAGCAATTGATGAATCATTTGTAGATAAAAACCAAGATTGGCTTGAGCAAAACAAAGCCCATATTTTAAAATCTCGACAAATAAACTCTTGGTGGGCAAAAATTTCTTTTTATATCGAAGAAAACGAAATTATCCCTTTAAGTAAATTTTTACGTGTCTTATCAGAACTAAATTACGAAAAAGTGCAGACTATATCAGCCCCAGGTCAATTTAATGTTTTAGGCGATACTGTGAAAATCTACCCAATATTAGAAAACGCGGTTTATCAAATTAGTTTTTTTGGCAACTACATAGAAAAAATAACAAAACTTCCACCATTAAAATCAATTAACGAGCAAGAACAAAAAAGAATATTTGAACGAAAAATAACGCAACTTTATTTAAATCGCCTGGAAAAAGGAGACTATATAGTTCATTTAGATCATGGAATTGGTATTTTTAATAGATTTGTCTTTTTAAAAGGCAAAAAATATTTTGAAATTAAATACGCTAAAGGTGATACTTTATTTGTGCCTTTTGAATTATCAGAAAAATTAAGTCCCTATATAGGTTTTTCCAAGCCAATAATTTATCGATTGGGAGGCTCTTTATGGTTTAAAACCAAGAAAAAAGTAAAAGATGAAGTCGAAAAATTAGCCAAAGAATTACTAAATAAATATGCTCGGCGCGCCATTGCTAAAAGAAAACCATTTGGGCCTGATGATGAATGGCAAAAAAATTTCGAAAGTAAATTTGAATTTGAACTGACTTTAGATCAGCGCCAAGCTTTAGAAGACATAAAGAAAGATTTAAGTTCAAAAAAGTATATGGATAGACTACTTTGCGGTGACGTTGGATTTGGTAAAACTGAAATTGCATTTTGCATTGCCCACAAAGCTATTTTAGAAGGATATCAGGTAGTTTTGCTTGCTCCAACTATGATTTTAGCCGATCAACATTTTCGTAGAGCCAAAAATAGATTTAAAAATACAGGAGTGAATATTGAAATTTTAAGTAGGGCTGTACCAAAAGCAAAACAAAGAGAGGTATTACAAAACTTATCTTCAGGTAAAATAGATTTTTTGATTGGCACTCATCGTGTTTTATCCGAAGATGTTAAATTTAAAAATTTGGGGCTTTTAATTATAGATGAGGAACAAAAGTTCGGAGTTAAACAAAAGGAAAAATTACGACATTGGCGAGGAGCGATTGATTTATTAAGTTTAAGCGCTACTCCTATTCCCCGTACCTTACACTTAGCCTTAAGTGGCATTTGGAAGATATCTAATATTTTGACACCACCGCTTGGCAAAAAAAAGACTGAAACTTTTATTGCGCCATATGATATAAAAAAAATAAAAGAAGCAATCAAATTTGAGCTTGCACGAAAAGGACAAATTTATTATTTATATAACCAAATTTTCAAACTTGATTTTAAAAAAAAAGAATTGGAGAAATTAGTACCTGGCATAAAAATTGCAACTTTACACGCCAAAATGCCTGAGATAGAAATAATTAAAACATTGCATAGTTTTGAAGAAAAAAAGTATAATTTACTACTGGCAACTACAATTATAGAAAATGGTCTTGACTTACCCGAGGTCAATACTTTAATAGTAGAACAAGCGCAAAAGTTAGGATTAGCTCAGATGCATCAAATTAGAGGTCGTATTGGTAGAAAAGATATTCAAAGTTTCGCTTATTTCTTTTATAAAAAAGAAGGTTTAACGATGCAGGCAAAAAAACGACTTCAATATATTAAAAGATTCCAAGAATTAGGTGACGGATATTATATAGCATTAAAAGATTTGGAAATTCGCGGCGCTGGTAATATCTTAGGCAAAGAACAATCAGGCTATATGTCAGCAGTGGGTATTAATTTATATTCTCAATTATTAAAAGAAGCAATTGAGAGTCTGACTGAAGAAGGCTTTAGTCATTTTTAATTTTTTTGAAAAGATTATACAAAGAATAAATTGGTTTATTGATTATTAAATCGTATGCCTGAGGCAAAATATATGGCTTGGCGTTAAAAGCCATTTTAAATCTAGTAATACCTTCCCACTTTTTAATTGGCATCTTGTCAGTGCTGATTGCGCCAAAATCATAAAATTTAAAATTTAAATTGCAAAAAAAATTTATAGCTTCCCAATGTAATAAATGAGACGCCATTAAATGACGAAAGTCAAAATTTGTGCCACCGTGTAAATAGTACACAATCTCGTCCCATTTTAAAAAAAGCGCTGTGGCAATAGGTGTCTGTTGGTGATAAGCTATCAATAAAACCATATTTTCCTTGAAATTTTCTATTAAACTTTTATAATGAGCATCGTTATAGATTAAAAATTTTTTTTTCTGAGCGGTTTTTAAAAGAAGTTTTAAAAAATTATCAAATTCATTTAAAATATCGTTTTTAAAAAACGATTTCACGACAACGCCTCTTCTTTGAGCAAGACGAATATTGTATCTTGTTTTAGGATGTAAATTTTTAAAAATGTTTTTTTTGCTATCGCTTAAATCTAATCGAGCATTGAATAAAGGAATATTGCCGGCTGATAAAAAATAATTTTTAGGAGGTTGCTTGATAAAATATTTCTTGATTAAATCATAACTTAAATTATCAGCATAAAATCTAATAAAAAAAGAATTTTCATTCTTGGCAATTGCTTTTACAGTTTCAAAAAAATCTCCCCAAGATTCAATACTCATTTCTCCTATTGGACCAAGTGGAACATATAAATAATTTAACTGTTTAAACAAAATATATTTTAAAATAATAGCGCCGGCTTTTATTGCTTTGCCTTCTTTTTTCTGCCATAAAAAAAATTTACCGCCTTTATTTTGAAAAAATTTTCCCCATTCAATAGATTGATAGAAATTTCCTGGACTAAATTTTTTTTGCAAATTTCTCCAATCATTCATTTTAAAACAATTTAAAGATTATTGATTTAAAATTTTTAGCGCTTCTTTTAATCTATTTTGAAGAGATTTAACTTGAGTAGGAATTTTTAAAATTGCTTCTTTGGCTTCAACTGCGCCATACCCTAATTTTTTAAGCGCCGCAATAATTTTTTTATCTTCTTCACTTATTTTATTTTTTTTAAATTCCTCTACTAAAGAGTGTTCCAAAAATAAATTTTTTATGGCTTTCTTGGGAATGCCTTTACAATCTTTGAAAAAATTAATGTCCCCCTTTTTTAAAGCATTTTTAATTTGAGAGTGACTGGCAAAATTTAAAATAGAAAATGCTATTTTAACCCCAATCTGATTTTTTTTCAAAAGCTCCCTAAAAAAATCTCTGTCTTCTTTTTTTAAAAAACCAAAAATAAGCAATTCTATTTCTTGGCTTTTAAAACGAAGCGAAAAATGTGTAAATAACTTGACAATACTTCTAACTTTTGGCATCTTTAAAAGATCGCGGCGACACATATAAATTTTTAGCCCCCAACCTCCATTATTTAAAATAAGATAATCTTCGTATTTAGCCTCTAATTTTCCTTTAATCGTTTCCAACATACTATTTTAATATATCTTAATATTGACTACATAGCAAGATAAATCAAGTTTTAATGTAAAATATTAATTACAATTCTCAAACATTGAAATAATATTTTCTTAGCCAAGACTGCATCTTAATTTTTGTATTTATTTTTAAAAATTTTAACATTTATTTTATGTTTAAGCTTATTTCGCCATTTACTCCAAAAGGTGACCAACAAAACGCTATTGATTTTTTAAGTCGCAACTTAAAAAATGGAATAAAATACCAGACATTACATGGCGTAACCGGTTCGGGTAAAACTTTTGTTATGGCAAAAGTTATCGAAGCAATTCAAAAACCTACTTTAGTTATTTCTCATAACAAGACTCTTGCTTCCCAACTTTATTTTGAGTTTAAAAACTTTTTCCCGCATAATGCCGTTCATTACTTTGTATCTTATTACGATTATTATCAGCCTGAAGCATATTTACCTACGACTGATACTTACATTGAAAAAGATGCCAAAATAAATGATGAAATTGATCGTTTGCGTCATGGAGCTACTCAAGCACTTTTAACAAGGCGCGATGTTTTAATTGTTGCTTCTGTTTCTTGTATTTATAATATTGGTTCTCCTGAACAATATAAGAAAATTTCTTTCATTCTAAAAAAAGGAATAGATTTAAAAAGAACCTCACTCACTAAAATTTTAAGCAAATTGCAATACGAAAGAAACGACTTTGAGCTATTACCAGGCACTTTCAGAGTTAGAGGCGATACGATTGAAATTTTTACTCCAAGTGGCTATGAAAGCATTTTGATTGAATTATTCGGAGATTTGATAGAAAAAATTTTCATTAAATTTCAATTTAAGAAACTTCAAGAAGTTAACGAAGTGACAATTTTTCCGGCTAAACATTTTGTTACAGCTCAAGATAAATTAGATTTAGCGCTACAAAATATTAAGACCGAATTGCAAGAACGTGTCAAATATTTCAAAAAAAGAAATAAATTTATTGAAGCACAACGCATTCAAGAAAGAACAAATTATGATTTAGAGATGTTAAAACTCAATGGTTTTTGTCCAGGAATTGAAAATTATTCACGTCATTTAGAATTTCGCGCACCTGGAGATCCCCCAAGCACTTTAATTGATTTTTTTATTTTTACAACTAAAAAAACAGGAGGTTATTTAACATTTATAGACGAGTCACATATGACAATTCCACAAATTAAAGGTATGTATGAAGGAGATCGTTCCAGAAAACAAGTTTTAATAGATTATGGATTTAGACTTCCTTCGGCAATTGATAATCGGCCATTAAAATTTACTGAATTTGATAAAAAATTAGATCAAGTAATTTATGTTTCTGCAACTCCAGCTGAATTTGAAATAAAAAGATCTTCTCCTTTTATAGCCAAAATGTTTATTCGTCCCACCGGTCTCCTTGATCCTGAAATTGAAGTACGTCCAACAAAAAATCAGATAAAAGATATTCTCAAGGAAATAAAACAAGCAATTGCCAAAAAACAAAGAGTGTTAATTACTACTTTAACGAAACGCTCAGCAGAAAATCTAGCTGAATATTTAAAAGAACACAAAATAAATGCCGAATATTTACATTCTGAAATTCATACTTTAAATAGGCCAGAAATATTATATAATTTAAGAAAAGGTGCTTATGATGTTATTGTTGGAATTAATTTATTGCGTGAAGGTTTAGATCTGCCTGAAGTTTCTTTAATATTAATTTTAGACGCCGATAAGGAAGGCTTTTTAAGATCAGAGACGACATTAATTCAAACTATAGGAAGAGCTGCCAGACATATTGAAGGAAAAGTGATCTTGTATGCTGATACAATTACTGCTAGCATGCGTCGAGCCATAGAACAAACCAACTTCAGACGCCAAATCCAAAAAGAATATAATTTAAAAAATAATATCACTCCCCAAAGTATCATTAAAGAAATTCGCCCTTTGGAAATAGTTGGCTCAAAATCAACTAAAAAATTTTTAGAAAAATCCCTTAGAAATATTGATGAAAAAATAAAATATGCATCGGAAAAAGAAAAGCAAATCATTTTGGAAGAACTACGCAAGCAGATGAAAAAAGCTGCGCAAGAGTTAGATTTCGAAAAAGCCGCTTTTTTAAGAGACAAAATAAAAGCATTTTTTAAATAAATACTACCCACCTTCAAACTTCAATCATTATAAAATTTTCAAAAATGCTTTGTAGTTAAATTTTATATGATTTTTTCGAACAATGAAAATACTTATTTTAGGCAAGGGTTTAGTTGGTTTAGCATTAAAAAAAGCATTCATTGATTTAAAGCCAATTTGTTGGGATATTAAAAATCTTGATATTACTGACTTTCACAAAACGCAAAAAAAAATTTCGCAACTGAAACCTGATGTGATTTTTAATGCTGCCGCTTACACTGATGTTGAAAAAGCCGAGACAGAAAAAGAACTTTGTTTTAAAGTTAATGCTGAAGCAGTTAAAAATTTAGCAAAAGTTTCTTTTGAAATTCAAGCGAAATTTTTTCACTATAGCACAGATTTTGTTTTTGATGGGTCAAAAAAGGAAGGATATAAAGAAGAAGAGATTCCTCAAAATCCACTTAATGTCTATGGTAAATCCAAATTAGCCGGAGAAAATTATCTTCGTGAAATATCTGAAAATTTCTCTATCCCTAATTTTTACTTAATTAGGACAAGTTATGTTTTTGGTATAGGTGGAAAAAATTTTGTCACTACGATGCTAAATTTAGCGAATAAACTCTCTGAAATAAAATTGGTTTCAGATCAATTTGTTTCGGTAACTTATGCTCTAGATTTAGCTTATGCTTCGCGCCAGCTTTTACAAAACCAAAATTTCAAAGGCGGAATCTTTCATCGAACTAATGGAGGAATCATAAATTTTTTTGATTATGCTTTTGAAATATTTAACATCAAAAAAAATCTTGATAAGAAATTTAAAATTCCAAAACTTATTCCAATTAGCTTAAAA
>JBBIMT010000029.1:0-8903 GCA_037444265.1 bacterium | reverse complement strand
CCTGATGCATATTTGGCAAATATACAAACTTGACAAAAAATTACTTGAGATTAAGATAAAATTAATTAGTCAAAAAGGAGGGTTCTTTGAAAATGACTAAATTGCCTATATTACTGGCGTTTGCTCAAGATCAACAAGCGCAAGTTAACGACAGACAAAATGGTCACCAGACCGAATTAGAAAGACTAAAAAAGTTAATACTTGAGACTGAAATTCTCCCTAATTGGCCAGAGGATCCTTTGCTTAATGAACTTAAGCAAATAATCTATGAAACCATAGGAAAATTTGCCTTGGAAAAAGACGGTGCTTGGCATAATAACCGTCTTAATCTTCGTGGAGAATCTGAAGAGGTGGTAGTGAAAATGGAAGATGATTCAGGAGCGATTTTTATTCCTGCAGAAGTGAAGATTAAAACCGAGATTAACAAACCAATCAATCGTGGTCGGCTGTTTGAGAGGTCTTATATTAAGATAAATGTCTTAATAAAACGGCCACCGGTGAAAGCTGGAAAAAAATTTTTCCAGCCGATGAGTCACCGGGTGATTCTGTATGATCTTCAAAAAGGAGGTGCTAAGATTATCAGCGCTATAGATAGATGAAGATGAAAAATAAAAAAAGAAAGGGGGTGCCGTCATGGTTAGGACGGCCAATACGCGCCTGGAAAAATGCTTAAACTTAAAACATTACAGCATTCCTGGCGCGTTTTACTTTTATTTTGAAAATTGTTTGTTACAATAATATTATGAAATTTGTTGCTGACCTACAAATTCATTCAAAATACTCGCGAGCTACCTCAAAAGAAATGACTCTTGAGAATCTGGATTTTTGGGCTCGTATAAAAGGTATCCAAGTTTTAGGCACTGGAGATTTTACTCATCCGTATTGGCTTAAAGAATTAAAAGAAAAATTAGAGCCAGCAGAACAAGGTCTTTTTAAATTAAAAAAAGAATACCGCAAAATTGAAAATGGTGTTTCTCAAGAACCCACAAGATTTATGCTGACAGCTGAAGTAAGTTTAATCTATTTTAAGCTTGGCAAAGTTAGAAAAGTACATCATATTATATGGGCGCCTGATTTTAAATCAGTAGAGGAAATCAACACGAGACTAGCGTGGGTAGGAAATTTAATGTCGGACGGACGACCAATTATTGGAATTACATCCGAAGATTTAGCAAAAATTGTTTTTGAAAATACAGAAGAAGCTGTAATTATTCCAGCACATGCTTGGACCCCTTGGTTTTCAATTTTCGGTTCAAAATCTGGTTTTGATTCAGTAGAAGAATGTTTTGATAAATGGACTAATAAAATTTTCGCAATTGAAACAGGACTTTCTTCAGATCCATCTATGAATTGGCGCATTTCAAAACTTGATAAATATGCACTTGTAAGCAATTCTGATAGTCATAGCTTACAAAGAATAGGTCGCGAAGCAAATGTTTTTAATACTGAACTAAATTATAGAGCGATCATTAATACGATTAGAACAAAAAATAAGCAAAATTTTCTTTATACTTTAGAATTTTTTCCAGAAGAAGGGAAATATCATATCGATGGACACTCTGTTTGTAAAGTGTCATTAATGCCTGAACAGACAAAAAAATTAAAAGGCATCTGTCCACATTGCAAAAAACCCTTAACAATCGGAGTTTTGCACCGAATAGAACTTTTAGCAGACAGACCAAAAGGTTATATTTCTGATAAATTTGTACCCTACAAAAATTTAATTCCGCTGGATGAAATTATTATGGAAGCGTTGGGGATAAAATCTAAATCAGAAAAAGTCTGGAGAATATATTTTTCTTTAATAAAGAATATTGGTCCTGAAATTTATATTTTAACCGAAGCTGATTTTTCAGTCATTGCTAAAATATCTCAAAATGTCGCCGAAGGGATAAAAAGAGTAAGAGAAAATAAATTACACATTGAACCAGGCTACGATGGCACATACGGTAAAATCCATATTTTTAAACCGGAGGAATTATCTCAAAAAAATAAACAAGAGACTTTACTTTAGTTGAAAATTCCAAAATTCAAATCACTGACATTTTTTAAAAAAATATAATGAATATAATGTTTACTCGATTAATAGTTTTTTCAAAAACAGATTAATAAAATTTTTATAAAATTGCATTTTGGTTAAAACATCTTCAAAAAAGTTTATTACTGATATTACTAAAAAAGAGGTTAGTGCTGGCATAGTTGTTTTTTTAAAAAACAGCAAAGGCCTCAAGTTTTTGCTTTTACAAGGAGGAAATGGAATCTGGAATTTTCCAAAGGGTCATCTTGAAAAAAATGAAACTTTAGAGCAAGCGGCATTAAGAGAAGTTTGGGAAGAAACCGGTTTAAAAATAAAAAAAATAAATAAGAAATTTAAAGAAAAGATTTTTTATTATTTTCAGCAAAAACAGAAAAACAGAAAACAAAAAATATATAAAATAGTTTATTTCTTTTTAGCCCAAAGTTATTCTAAAAAAGTGCGACTTTCATATGAACATAAAAAATTTATTTGGGCATCATATGAAAAAGCTTTTGAAAAACTTAAATATAAAAATTTAAAAAAAATACTTAAAAAAGCAAATGATTTCTTATCGTCAATATCCGATTAAAATTCAAGTCATTATCCATTGGTTTTTAGTATTATTTTGGGCGGCAGTTATATTCTTTCTTTCTGCCCAGCCTTCTCTTTTGCTACCTACTGGAATCGTAGGCGAATTGTTAAGTAAAAGCGCTCATTTTGCGGAATTTTTTATTTTTACTTTTTTGCTTTTCAACGCTTTAAAACAACACAAAAAAATAAAAAACCCGCTTTTGAAAGCGGTGCTTGTAGCTTTAGCTTATGGCGCTTTTGATGAATTTCATCAACATTTCGTCATGGGCAGAAATAGTGATATTTTTGATTTCCTAGTTGATAGTACAGGAGTTTTTACTTTAGGGCTGATTTTACTTTTAAAACAACGGCTTTAAAAGTCGATGGCGCATTCTGAGCTAAATCTGAAAGCATTTTTCGGTCAATAGCTAAACCTGATTTTTTCAAGCCAAAAATAAACTTACTATAAGATATCCCATATTCTCTGACTGCAGCATTAATTCGTATATTCCATAATTTCCTAAATTCTGATTTTTTCTTTTTACGATCCCTATAAGCAAAATAGCGTGCATGCAAAAGAGCTTCTTTAGCGGCACGAAGTTTTGATTTTCTACCCCATTTAAAACCCTTAGCATCTTCTAGAATATGTTTCCTTCTTTTTAATCTTGCTTTTCCACGTTTGATACGCATAAATTATTTTAGTTTGTTATAGAAAATTACGACTATTAATAAAATTTAAAATATCAAATCATTAAACCTGCGCCTTGTTATCGATTTTATATATTTAATGATATGGTAGAAGTCTTTTAATTTGTTTTGCTAATTTGCCTTCTAATTTTTTCCAGACTTTTTTTGCTCTTAATTTGTTAGAAGATTTTTTTGCTCTAAAATGATTTACACCAGCAGGCCGAAAAAGCACTTTTCCAGTGCTAGTAATTTTAAATCTTTTAGCTGCTGATTTTTTTGTTTTGAGCATTACTTTTCCTTAATAAAATTGTTAATCCTGCCGGAGTTTCTTTAAGCGGTGTTTCAATAGCGTATTGCTCCTTTATTTTATTCAAAAATTCTTGCAATTTCTCTTTAGCTAAATCTTTATGTTCTTTCTCGCGCCCTTTTAATGTTAAAAATACTTGAACTTTATATTCTTTGCTTAAAAACTTTGAAGCTTGATTTGCTTTGACATTCAAATCGTGTTCAGCTATTCTTACCGAAAATCTAATAATCTTTGTTTTAATTTGTTGGGGCTTATTCTTTTTGGCTTTTTTTAACTGATACAAAAATTTTGAAAAATCAATAATCTTAACAACTGGAGGATCGGCATTAGGCTGTACTTCAACCAAATCAAGACCTCGGTCTATAGCCATTTTTTTAGCCTCCTCAAGAGATACTATGCCTATCTGCACTCCATTTTCGTCAATTAATCTGACTTTTGAGACGGTTATTTGTTGATTGATTCTATAACGAAAAATGATATTGATAAAGTTAATAATTATAATGTGGTTAGATTATAACAATACTTGTAAAAAATGCAAGATTTTCAAAATCAATTATCAAGTTTGCCTATTTATAATCTTGACCTTAACTACTTGAGTGTATTAGCTTATATCCTTGATATCTTGTTCATATTTTTTAGCAATCGCCATCACATTATCTCCATAAAACCGAAAACGAGGATTGGTAGAGCCAGAAAAATATCTCATTGCCGCAGCCCATTCAGCATCCTGATTACCAGCGATAGCACCGTTATCTTTTAATAAAAGAGCCGCTCCTAAAAAAGCATCTTTAATATTCCAAGGATTAGCCGGTTTTTTACCTGTTAAAGCAGAGATTTTATCTTTATATAACACCCAAGTTGAAGGAATAAATTGTGCCGGACCCATTGCGCCTCCCCACCCTATTTGATTTCCTTTTGCATCACGCATTGGACAAGATATTGGAGTAACATCAGGATTCATTTTTAATTCATTTAAAATAGCCAAAAAAAGACTTTGATCTCGATCAGGCTTCATAACCACCTTCCAGCTTTTGGAAGGTGGATCGCCTGGCCGATTGCAAGTTCCGACATTTTTTCCTAAATTTGACTCTTGAGTTAACACTGCCAAAAGCAAAGCGGCGCGCACCCCTGTTAAACTTTCCGCCCATTTAGCAATTTCCACAGCTTCCCCGAAGGTAATTTGATTGCTAACTCCCAAAAGTTCATAAATACGACTTCGAATTTCCTGAGCGCGTTTTTTGGAATTAGCGATAGAAGCTTGGTATTTAGCTTCTTTGCCTTGCGTTTCTTTTAAGATTTGATTTTGCTGAGCGGTTTTAAATTGAAGACTTTGGCTCTGCAAAATTTGAATAGCTAAAAGATTTTTTTTGTCATTTTGTTTAGATTCAAGTTCTTGACGCTTCTGTTCCAGTTCTTCTTTTGTTTTTTTAACTTCTTTTAAAACGAGATTAAGTTTTTGGGACAATTGTTTTAATGCTTCAGATTTTGAAACAAAAGATGAAAAACTGTTAGATGTTAAGAAAACTTCCACTAAAGATATCTTGTCACGAGCATACATTACGCGAATGACTCCCGAAACATCGTTCTTTAAAGTATTAATTTTTTCCAATAAATTTTTTATTAACTTCTCGGTAAAAGCAATTTCTTTATCTAATTCTTTAATTTGCAAATTAGTTGATCGTATTTGAAGCGAAATTTTTTCTTGTTCTTTTTTTAACTGATTAATTGTATTAATTAAATTTTGTTTTTGAGTTTGAGTTTTAAAAAGTTCTCTCTCGTATTCTTTTATTTGTAATTCAATTTTTTTTAACTCTTCTTCAAGCTCTTCGCGCGTTAAAGCAAAAATTTCCCCAGGAAAATTAAAAAAAATAATAGGCAAAAAAATCAAAAAAATCAAAAAGCAATATTTTTCTTTTAACACTTTCTTGAACATAGGCAATGTTATGTCTTTTAAAAATATTTGCATAAAATTATTTTAACCTAAAAAAAATAGATTACCAACTTTTACTGTTTGATTTGCGATATTATATGCTATAAAGATCCAACTTTTAAAGTCTTGATCCTATATGCTAAATACTATATACTAATATTAATGACTCTTTCTTATTGGTTAAATAGAGCTAAAAAAGAAAAATGGGCATTACCTCATTTTAATATCGCCGATTCAATTATTTTTGATGCTATTTTAGATGCAGCCCGAGAATTAAAAAGCCCCGTTATGATTGGCACTTCAGAAGGAGAAAGAAAATTTCTGGAGCTTGAGGAAGCGGTAAGTTTAGTAAAGGGATTTAGAATAAAAACAGGTTTTCCAGTTTTTTTAAACGCTGATCACACCAAAACAATAGAAAATGCAAAAAAAGCCATTGATGCTGGATATGATTCAATTCATATTGACGCCTCGGAGTATCCTTTTGAAGAAAATGTAAAAATGACTAAAGAAGTTTTAAATTATGCAAAAAAGAAAGATTTGAATATTTCTGTTGAAGGAGAGTTAGGCTTTATTACTGGGGAATCAAAAATCCACGAAAAAATAGAATTAAAAAAAGAAGATTTTACAAAACCAAATGAAGCTTTAGCTTTCGTCCAAAAAACTTCGGTTGATAGATTAGCAATAATGATTGGCAATTTTCATGGAATCACCTTGGAAGGCAAACCTTCTTTAGACATAGAACTTTTAAAAGAAATAAATAATGTTATGCCTAATCAAACTTTAGTTTTGCATGGCGGTTCAGGCATTAGCGAAAGCGATATAAAAAATGCTATAAAAAACGGCATAAACAATATTCACATCAACACTGAAGTGCGCCTTGTTTTTACTAATACTTTGAAGGAAGAGATAAAAAAGTTTCCTCAAGAAACTACGCCTTATAAATTATTCGAAACTCCAAAAGAAACAGTTTACAAATTGATTAAAGAAAAAATAATTTTATTTGGCGCTGCAGGAAAACTTTAAACCTGTTCTAAAAAAAATTATTTTCTTTACTTTTTATAAAAGTTTTGAATAAAGTTTTTTATTTTTTCTTTGAATATTTTTTCATCAAATCGTTGAGCTTCTTTCATTAATTTTTCTTTGTCGAATTTCGCTTTTTTATCTAAAAATTTTTTTATTGCCTGAAGCAATGCTTCTTCCTTTTGCTCATCGTATAAAATTCCAAATTCATTATCTTTTATGATTTCTTTTAGACCGCCACGATTATAACCAATAACTGGAAGACCACAAGCCAATGCCTCAACCGCCACCATACCAAAATCTTCTTCCTGAGGAAAAATTAAAGCCTTAGCAAAAGCATAATACGGGACAATTTCTCCAAAAGGCATCTCGCCGACAAAAAAAACATTTTTGGGCGCTATTTTTTTAAGATAATTTAATTGAGCTCCTCCACCAACGACTATTAAATTTTCCTGAGGTAAAGTTTTAAATGCTTTAATAGCTATATCAACGGATTTATAGGGTAAAAGTCTAGATACAATCAAAAAATATTCATCTTGAAGAGGCTTTTCTTTTTTTTCTATATTTTTAAGTTTATTTTGTATCTCCGAAACTCGCACTGGTGGATATATTATTTCTGAATCTCGGCGATAATATTTTTTTATTCTTTGACTGACATTTTTAGAATTAGCAATGAAATAGTCAACTCTTTGGGCCGCAGCAAAATCCCATAATCTTAAATAATGTTGAAAAGAAGGAATAATTAAAGAGGCAAGGGGGAAATTTTTAAAATCTAGGTTGGCTCTTTGTGAATCAGTCCATATATAACGCAATGGAGTATGACAATAACAAATATGTAAAGTTTCAGGCCGCGTAATTATACCTTTGGCAAAAGAAGCTGAGTCTGATACAACTAAATCATATTTTGATAAATCGAAACTTTCTATTGCAGTTGGCATCAGCCACGGATAAAAACGATGGTGGCGTCGCGAAAAAGGTAAATTTTGAATAAAAGATGGAATTATTTTTTTATCTTTAAAAACATAGTGCGTTCTCTGTTCATCGTATATCAGAGTATAAATTGGCGCTTCAGGGAATATTTCACATAGCGCTCTTAACACTTGTTCTGCTCCGCCAAATTGAGTTAAATAATCGTGAACCAACGCTATTTTCATAATAATTATCTTAAGCTTAATTTTATATTTAAGCAAGTCATTTTAAATTATAAAAAATTAAGGTAAATTTAGATCAATTTGGAGATTTTTACTTTTTAAATTGGTTATTTCGTAAGTTTTTTTTAAAAAAATGAGAAAAGTAAAATTAAAAGTGAAGTGATGGCGGTAGAAACAACTTCAAAATCTTAAGTTCATTTAAAAAACACTGAAACTTTATAAAGCTACAATTTGCTTTTTTCATTCTTGAAAGTAAAAATTTTTGTTTGACTGTCTAAATAAAAAAAATTAAAATTATATTGGAAAATATAAAAAAAGAGCAGAAATAAGAAATTAGCCAAATTTTTCGTTAGACTTATTTATTTTAAAAAATTTTTTAATGATTTAAAAAAATGACAAAGATAAAATTTTTAGTTTTTACTTTATCTATTATCCCTCTTTTTTCTTTTGCTCAAAGCTCAACAGATGATCTTTTTTCTTGTTTTGACCATTATGTATTTGGCAGTATTAATCTGGATAGTATCGCTCCGGAAAAATTTAACTATTCTCCTGGTGAAATCATTAACTTTAAGGGATTAATAGAAAATGAAAATAATTATCCCATAGTTAATGGCTTAATTTTTGCTAGATTAATCCATTTAGGAAGTTCAGAGAATTCTTTTAAATATAGCGATACAGTTGTTGATGAGTTTTTAGTAAAAGAAAACATTAATATTTTAGCTGGCGGTGCTTATCCTTTAACATTTGAATATAAAATACCCGACTCTGCTCCAGAAGGTAAATATCACTTAGCTACTTATTTTATTGTTGCTCGCAAGTTTAACCTTTCAGGGGTAAGTTTTTTAAGTAATGCCTATGGCGGATTAACCGAGTTTAACATTCAAAATGGTCTTTCTCTTAATCATTTCCTTGATAGAAGTTCATTTAAGATCAATGGCCAAGAATATGTTTTTAGAAATTTTAATCCTGTTTTTCCTTCAAATACTGATATTACAATAGCATTTCAAGTAAAAAACACTAGCGACATCCAGGCACAAGGAGAAATATTATATAAATTCTATAAATGGGATAGCATTACCGAAGAAGAAAATCTAATACAATCTTTTAACGAACCAATATCAATCAATCCCAAAAAGTTCTCACAAAATATCTAAACATTTTCCTAAATTATCTCCTAATGTTTATTTGTTAAAGATAATCAGTAATATCAGAGGTCAAAAT
>JBBIMT010000028.1:0-8979 GCA_037444265.1 bacterium | reverse complement strand
GTTAAAAACAAGGAAGTTCTTTTTTAAAAAACTATTTTGGAAAATTTTGGAGATCTTCATTATTCTTGTATTATCAGTCCAGTAAATTAAAACTTTTATTATTTTATCTTCTTTTTCATAAAAAACCGCAATTATAAAACCTGGTAAAAAATTATTTTCAATTTCTTCTATAGCAGAAGGCAAATCTTTCAATGAATAATCATTTAAATTTAATTCCGAAAAAGAAATAGCAGCATAGCTTATTGGCAAATCTTTTAAGATAGTCAATTTTGACAACAAAAAACCAGTTAACTTTAGGACCGAAAATGATTTTGTTTGGTAAAGTTTTTCAATAATCAATTTATAATCCGCGCCACGCTCAATCAAACGAGCGGCAGTTTCAAAAGTAGAAGGATTAGTTTTGGGAGATGTGAAATTTTTAGTCTCCATCATTATACCTCCAAGCAAATTTGTCGAATGCGCTGGAGACATTGAAAGTTCATCAATAAGACGCAGCAATTCAAAAACTATTTCGCATTTGGTACTTTTAGTTAGATATACTAAATTAACCTGCCCATAGCGCGTATTCTCTATTTTATTGTCTATATTAATAATTGGAGTATCAAAGAAAACTTGTGAAAATTGCGGCTTAAATTCTATAAGCTCTGACCTATCTGAAACCCCAACAGTAATAATTAAGTCCGGGGCAAACTTTTTTTGAAAAATTTTAATAGAATCTAAATTTAAAGATCCTTTTTGTAAATAAAGCTCTAATAAATATTCATTTTCTGAAGTATTAAACGCTATTTCACTAATTTCTATTTGATTTTTATCAATCAAAATAACATAAGGTATCACATTATCTAAAGAATAAAATACTCCTTCTTTTAAAGTCAAAAAATCGGGCTTTTGAAAATCATTTTGCAAAATAACACCGTAAGATTTTTTCTGAATATTTTTTAAAAAATTGGTCAGCACTGAAACAGCTCCAAATATATCTCCTAAGGAATTTTTTCCCCCAAAAACAGCTATTTCTTTTGCCTCTTTAATTAGTTTAATTGCATTTTCCATCATAACAGCTAATTTTAAAAAATTACTTTTATCAAAATCAACAATCGAAACATTCAAGTTTAATAAAGTTTATTTATGAAGTCAATCTTGATAAAGGATATTTTTATTTTGTATTTAACATTTATTCAATATATCATTAGTAATTCTTAAAGCACAAACATACAAATTAAATAAAATTGAAGGATATTTAAAAGACTTTTAAAAAATTTAGCCAAAATAGTTAAATTATCAGCATTGATAAAATAATATTATTAAAAACTAATAAAATAAAATTTTTAAGTTAATTTTAATTTTTAAGCAATCATCAGTGAAATTAAAGTTTGTTTTTTATTATTTCAGAAAAAAGCCAAGTCCTTATTTTTTTGTTTTCAATTATTTAAAAGATTGCCTATAAAAGCACTTCAAAAAGTCAAGATATTTGATATACTTTATTTGCTTTATTGCCATCTTTTTTGCTTTTTATTTTAAATATAAAAATTTGATTCATAATTTTAATTTTTTTATAATGGAAATTACAACAAGTTCAGAGCATAAAACAAAGCTAATTGGAGCAAAACTTGGATCTTTTTGTCGCGATTTTTTTATAAAAAACAAAGAAACGGGGCCACTAATCTTATTATTTTTTGGCGATTTAGGATCTGGAAAAACAACTTTTATAAAAGGATTTGTTAAATCATTGAAAATACAAGAAGAACAAATTATTAGTCCAACATTTATTATTTATCAAAAATTTCAGACTAAATATTGCACTTTGTATCATTTTGATTTATACCGCCTCAATAATGTAAAAGACTTATTGCAACTTGGATTTAAAGATATTTTAAAAGAAAAAAAATCAATTATTTTAATTGAATGGGCTGATAAAATAGGCAATTTTAATTTTAAAAATTTAAATGTTATTAAAATTAATTTAAAACACTTAAATGGTAATAAAAGAAGAATAGTTATAAAAGGACTATGAATTTTAAAAAAATATAAATGAAGAATTTCGAATTGATTTTTTGCTGAAATTTAAATTTTTAAACTACTTTAGATTTAGGTTCACTGAAAAAATAAAAACCAAACATCATAACAATTTTCAAATTCTAAAGCTGAAGCTTTCTTTATGAGATCGATTAAAAAAATTGTCAAAAAATTTACGCCACCGATGATTATAAATATTTTCTATATTTTTAAAGCTTATTTAGCTGCTTTTTTTTATGGTTTTCCTTCAAAACATTTAACAGTGATTGGCATAACTGGCACAAAAGGCAAGTCAACTTCGGTATATATGCTTGGGAAAATTTTCCAGGAAGCTGGTTTTAAAGTGGGCTGGTCCTCATCTATGAGTTTTCATGACGGAAAAAAAGAAATAACAAATCCTTTTCATATGACGATGGCAAGTCCTTTTATTATCCAGAAGATTTTGAAAAAAATGTTAAAAAATAAAGTTCAATTTGCAATTTTAGAAGTCACAAGCGAAGGCATAAAGCAATATCGCCATCTTGGAATTTATTTTAAGACCGCAATATTAACAAACTTACAACCCGAACATATTGAAGCCCATGGCGGTTTTGAAAATTATAAACGAGCCAAAATGAAGTTATTTGAAGCTGTCTCTAAAAATCGAAAAAAAGGAATTATTATCGTCAATGGCGATGATGAAAACGCTCAAGATTTTTTAGCATTTGATTGTGTCCAAAAATGGGTTTTTAAAAAAATCAAAAATAATCACAAAATTCAATCCGATAGTAGTGTTAATGAAGTATATTATGAAATTATCAATAGCGATGTAAAGACGACAAAATTTATTTTAAATTATAAAAAATCTTTTAAAGAAATAAATTTAAATCTTATTGGAGCATTTAATGCATCCAATGCTTCAGCAGCCGGAACAGCTGCTTTAGCCTTTGGCATAAAAATTGACACTATCAAAAAAGCATTAGAAAAAATTAAAAACCTCCCTGGCAGAATGGAATTTATTGATCAGGGACAAGATTTTAAAGTGATAATAGATTTAGCTCACACGCCAGATTCATTTAAAGCGGTTTTTGAATCGATAAAAAAATTAAAAACACCTGACGCAAAAATTATTACACTTTTTGGCGCAGCGGGCGGAGGCAGAGACAAGTGGAAACGTCCTGTTATGGGAAAAATTGCTGGACAAAATTCAGATTATATTATTTTAACTAATGAAGATCCTTACGATGATGACCCTCAACAGATTTTACTGGAAATAAAATCCGGAATTGATGATTATGATTCAAGAATTAAGGAATGTCGGATATTTGAAATTTTAGATAGAGAATTAGCGATAAAAAAAGCAATCGAAATAGCTAAAAAAAATGATATTGTTTTACTTTTGGGTAAAGGAACAGAAGCAACAATGGTTTTTGAAAATGGAAGGTCAATTTCGTGGGATGAAAAGAGAATTGTAACAAAGTACTTAACAACCAAAATCAGGACTTCGTAAGTCCCAATTTTGTTTCATTGTCAGCCTTTTTTGGTTTTTATTTAAGTTCAATGTTACTTTTGAGCTTCTTTATTTTTAGCTTCTTTATATTCATTAAGTTTTTTAACTCCAGCTTGAAAATTTTCAAACAATTTGTTAAATTGGTCAACCTTCTCTTTTGGAATAAATTCACCGCGGTTTCTTTTTTGGATAAATTCATCTAAAACAATCTTCAACTCTTTTAGCTTTAGAAAAAGAATATTTTCCGTTGCAGGATCTTCTATTAGATCGATACCAATTAATGCCTCAATCCCGAATTTAAAATCATTTAAATCTAATGCCTCATAGGCGCACCCTTTGATAAGGGCGGCATTTTGTTTTAGAGCCATTTTCGCGGCTCTTTTCTGCATCGCTTTTAGATGAATTTTTCTTTCTTCTGGAGCTTGCGAAGCTTGTTCAAATTCTTTGTTTGCCTTTTCTAAATCAGCTTTAGCTGTTTGATAAACCTCAAGGTATTTTTGCAATAATATTTCTTAAGTTTGATTTTCAATCGGTATGTCAAGATTCTCTATTAATAGCTCTCCTTCATGGCCTGGTTCTAAATAAGCTTTTTTTCTGAAAAATGGTCCACCATAATATTCATTTTTTAAATATCTTGGGTTGCGAACAAGTTCCATTAAACGATCATATTGAGATCTATCAAATCTTGCTGATTTCTTTTTTAATTGATCACCGCCATCTTTGATAAACTTATTTAAATCAGATATACGTTCAAAAATATATTATAACTTGGCCCTTTTTTAATTGATCTTAGTTCTTCAGCGATAACCGCCATTAAATAAAATTTTGGTCCAAGCTTTTTTTTCACAGTACTTTGTCCTGTTCCTTCCAATTAAGCTGATTTTCAACTTTAGAAGCTTCTTCATGCGCTTTTTTTATTCGTTATTCTATATTTGCTTGTTTAATAGTTGCGGTTATTGCGCCAGCTTCCTTTAATAGATCATCTAAAACGGGCTTTTCTTACGGTTTAATAGTTTGTTCTGGTTGAACTGGCTGTTGTTTTTGTTGTTTAAATTCACTAATGAATTTTTTTATTTTTGCGCCAAAAGTTCGGTGCAAAAATTATTTAAATAATTATTATCTAAGATTATTATTTTTATCAGACTTTAAAAAAAGTTATAATAAAATTATAATTTTATTTATACAAAAAATTAATTTTAAATTAAAAGTTGATTTTTTGGAAATTTCTATGAAAATTTAGATATTATGCACCTTGGAATTGACTGCCGGATGTACGGACCAAAGCAAACCGGCATTGGAACATACATTCAATATTTAATCAAGCATTTAACAGAACTCGATAATCATAACGAGTATCATTTATTTTTTTTGCAAAACGCTAAAGTTACAGCTGATAAAATAAAATCCTCCAATTTAAATATCGAAATCCATTATGTTGATGCGCCTTGGTATTCTTTTAAAGAACAGTTTATTTTGCCTTTGACCTTATATAATGCCAAGTTAGATTTAATGCATTTTACCCATTTTAACGCGCCGATTCTTTATATGAAAAAATTTATTGTAACGATTCATGATTTAACGCCAATGTTTTGGCCTGGTCATAAAATGGGAGGAAATATTTTAAGAAAAATAGCTTACAAAGCAGTTTTAAAACATGTTGTTCATCGCTCCCAAGCCATTATCACTCCTTCGCAATTTACTAAAAATGATATTTTAAAATATTTTTCCATTGATCCAAAAAAAATTTTTGTCATATATGAAGGAATAAAAAATAAACCTCCAAAATCACAGAGAGACTATTTTATAAACAATATAGAAAAAAAGAAAAAAGAAGCAAAAGAAAAATTAAAGGAAAAATTTTTTTTAAATTTTAGTTTTCCTTATATATTGTATGTTGGCGTTTGGAGAAATCATAAAAATCTTACTGGGCTTATCAGAGCTTTCCATTTTTTAAAAATTAAAAAACAAATCCCTCATCATCTTGTCATCTGCGGAAAAGAAGATCCATACTACCCAGAGGTAAAAATTTTAATCAAAAGACTTAAATTAGAAAAAGAAGTTTTTTTGACTGGATTAATTACCGGAAAAAAATTAAATCTTGTTTATAGAGGAGCCGATGCATATATTTTGCCATCGTTTTATGAAGGATTTGGATTAACCCCCCTTGAAGCGTTAAGTCAAGGAACG
Source organism: bacterium (assembly GCA_037444265.1). Lineage (GTDB taxonomy): Bacteria > Patescibacteriota > Minisyncoccia > 2-01-FULL-47-10 > JBBIMT01 > JBBIMT01. The sequence continues at coordinate 3,290 of JBBIMT010000028.1, read as the reverse complement.
CCTTCTGTTGTCTCCAAAGTAGGTCCAATGCCGGAGGTGCTCCAAGAAGGAGCGTTGTTTTTTAATCCATACGATATTGAAGATATGTCAGAAAAAATTTTTCGTCTGCTTAGTGATTCAAAGCTTCAAAAAAAACTTTTAATTAAAGGCAATGAGATATTAAAAAGATATAGCTGGAAAAAAATGGCAAACAAAACTTTAAAGATTTATCAAAATGTACTTTTGAATTAAAAAAATTTTATATTTGATATTGTCAAAATATCGAATTTATGATAAAATAAAAGAAATGAATGGAAAAATATATGCCCAAAATAAAGGAGTTTCTTTTCATTACGATATAAAAGAAAAATTCAACGCTGGATTGAAGCTTTTTGGGTTTGAAGTAAAAGCAATAAAAACTGGAAAGGTATCTTTGCCAGGAGCGATAGTAAAAGTTGAAAATCAAAGAGCTTTTCTTCGTGGAGCTTCGATTGGTTTATACCAACCAAAAAATACCCCTCAAGATCTAAGCCCCAATAGACCAATAGAACTTTTATTAAATAAAAAAGAAATTTCTTATTTACAAGGAAAACAAAAAGAAAAAGGATTGATTTTACTCCCGCTTAAATTATATAATAAAAATAATCTGATCAAACTTGAATTTGCTGTCGCTAAACATTTAAAAAAAATTGATAAAAGAGAAAAAATAAAAGAAAAAGAAATGAAAAGAAGAATAGAGAAATCAAAAAGTTTTTAAGAAATATCAGCAATATCACGGGCGCGTTCTTGGATTTGAAGGATAGATCTTTTACAATCGGGCAGGTCGGAGCGGCTAAAGGCTTCGTTAAAAAAACTTTAGCAAAAAAGTGTGAACACCTTTGCACCTTCCTTCGCGTTCGCTTAAGAACCGAGGCTTTATTTTCTCAAGTCTCCGTAGAGAAAATAAAGTAGGGACGGGGATAGGAAAAAGAAGCTGATCTTGTCTTTTTCCGAAATTCTCAGATCTGTCGTCAAGTCAAACTTGACTTTGCTTTAGCAGATTTTGTTGATTTTTTACTGTTAAAGCGAGATTAAAAATCAACTAAACCTGCTAAACCTTTGTAAAAGTTTTATTCTCACGAGGGTTCGATTCCCTCCGCGTCCAAAGTTGAATTTTGAAATTTTATACATTAAATAACTTGTAATTAATTTTGTTAGATTTGCGAAATCTCGACAATTGAAAAAATTCTTGACTTTATAATATTTTATGATACTATAAAAGAAAAATGAAAGAAGATTAGAAAATCTAATCCTGAGTTTAAACCAAAAGAAAGGAGAATGAAATGATTCGGTTGTTCTTTTTATTTGCCGCACTATGCGGTTTCTCGGTTTTCGGGTTAAATGAGGAGACTGTAAGTTACAAAGTCAAAAAGGGCGATACCCTTTGGGCAATCGCTCAATGTTTTGGAACTACGGTCAAAGATCTTGTTTTACGTAACAAAATTAAAAATCCGAATCTGATTAAAATAGGGCAGGTTTTGAAAATTCGCCCTTACAATGCGCGACAATTTGCGGTCGCGAGTTGGTATGGTGCGTCCTTTCAAGGCCTGCTTATGGCAAACGGCGAGCCGTTTAATAGATTTAATCCAATGATTGCGGCTCATAAATGTTTACCTCTTGGAACAATCGTAAAATTAACAAACTCTGAAGGTGTCAGTATTATGGTTGTTATCAAAGACCGAGGACCTTATGTTTTCGGAAGAGACTTTGATCTTTCGGAAGCAGCGGCTGAAATTTTGGGTTTTCGCAATAAGGGCATTACCAAGCTCAAAATTTCTAAAATTTCTATAGGAGGATAAATAATAAGCCCTATGCGCTATTTCAACTCCACTCGTTTCTTCCCATATATCCTCCCTTGTCGCATAGGGCTTCTTTGGGGGGGTAAGAGAATTTTTAAACTCTTACCCCTTCTTTTTTTAAAAAAATATATTAAAATGAATAATATATTCTTTAATCAAGATCAAGATTGGACCTTGAAGGTACAACATCGAAGACACAAGATCAAACCTTGAAGATAAAAATTTAAAAATATGATTAAATTTATAGAAAATTTTCTTGATATTTGGTATACACTTTGGTATTTACTAAAATTGCCTTTCCAAGTTGTTTATCGCACAATTAAAAAGCGGGACATCTACCCTCCCAGATAAAAGAATATGCTGAAAGAAAAAGAAGAAAACAAAAATCAAGATGAAACAGTTAAAACGAAAACTGATCAAGACGTTCAGAGTAATATTCCTTTTTGGAAAAAGAAAGATAAAGGAAAGGAGTTTTTAAAAAGACAACTAAAAAGGCAATTTTTTAGCGGTGGTAAAAAACGCGGTGTGCCTTTTGGTAGAAGAGGCATATAATTGTTTTATGTAAAAATTAATTTAAATAATTTTTTTACTGAAAATTTTTATTACTTATATTAAAATTAAAAAATTGCTTTTACCTATGCAAATAATACCTCATTATAATCAATCGTGGATTTTAAAAGTCAAAAACCGCTATCAGTTTCTGAATTTATAGAACTGGCAAATGCGTCGCTATCTCAAATCGACGCATTTATTGAAGGAGAAATTTCACAGTTTAATATAAGCCATTCAAAATGGGCTTTTTTTTCACTGAAAGATCAAGAAGCTGTTGTAGAATGTTTCATGCCTATTTTTGAGATAAAAGTAGCAGTTGAAGTAGGAATGAAGGTTTTAATTTATGGCGTTCCAGGAGTTCATAAAAGATCAGGTCGCTTCAGAATAAGGGTTTATAAAATTGAACCATTTGGAGAAGGAGCACTTAAAAGAGCCTTTGAATTAACCAAAGCAAAATTGCAAGCACATGGATTATTTGCCAAAGAGAGAAAAAGACCACTTCCAGAATTTCCAGAAAATATTGGTTTAATTACCTCTAAAGAATCAGCGGCTTATTCAGATTTCATTAAAGTCCTGCGGCATCGTCAGGGAGGACTTAAAATATATTTAGCTCATGTCCATGTTCAGGGCATTGAAGCTATTGATGAAATTGTTAGCGCTTTTCAATATTTTAACGAAAATGCTTTAAATTTAAATTTAGATGTTGTGGTGCTTATTCGTGGCGGAGGATCTTTGGAAGATTTACAAGCTTTTAATTCAGAAGAGGTGGCTTTCGCGATTTTTGGTTCGCGAGTGCCAGTTTTAGTAGGCGTTGGTCATGAAAGAGATGAAACTTTAGCCGATTATACCGCTGATATACGTGCTTCTACTCCATCTAATGCTGCTGAGATTTTGGTGCGTTCTCGCGAAGAAATAGAATTT
>JBBIMT010000027.1:0-9024 GCA_037444265.1 bacterium | reverse complement strand
TTTCACGAGCTTTTTTTAATGAAAATTCGTTTCCTAAAGCACAAGGCGAATAAATATCAACTTCTAAAGAGTGGATTTTTCTTGGGTTAACAATTTCTACTTTTTTAATTATTTTCTTTGTTTGAATAAGAGCAGTTTCATCAATATCAGCAATATATATTTGCGCTCCAGCGTCAAATAAAAGTTTAGCCAAAGTTCTTCCGACTTTTCCGACTCCCTTAATAGCGACTTTTAAACCAGAAAAAGAGTCCTTATGAAAAACAAACGAAACAGCACCTTGCATAGCGTAAAAAACACTTAAGGCAGCGTATGGCGAAGGATCTCCAGCTAAAGACGGATTACCAATAAAAAATTTCGAATATTTCAACATAAATGAGACATCATTTTCAGTCAATCCAACATCTTCTCCAGTATAAAACTTCCCTTCAAGTTCATTTATCTTTTTCGCATAGGCTTTCAAAAGGTTGGGTGTTTTATCTGTTTTAGGATTCCCGATAATAACACCCTTACCTCCTCCGTGATGGACTTTAGCGATAGCGCATTTATAAGTCATAGCACGAGAAAGCCTTAAAACATCCTTCAAGGCTTGGATTTCTGACTGATAAGGAAACATTCTTGTACCTCCAACAGCAGGCAAACCTAAATTATCGTTATGTATTGCAATAAATCCTTTAAGATTTACTGAGGCATCTTCAATTTTTATGACTAATTTATGATTGTCGAATTCTTTAATTTTTTTTAAATAATTAGAATCTATTAAATTCATAAATAAAACAGACATCAAGTTACTGATGTCTGTAATGAATAGTGTTATATAAAAATAAAACCCAAGTTATTTTTGTGTTTTGTTTAATAGCTTGGAAATTTTCAAGAAACTCCAAAAAATGTTTCCTTTTTAAAATTTCCATTTTAATTAGATATTGAAAATTTCCTTATTTATTTTTTTTATCTTTTTTAATTATAATACCACAAAAATAATTTTAAGCAAGCTTTGTTAATAAAATTTGTGGTTTGACAAGCTCTAAGATTTGCAAATTTCAACATTTTTGAGTTTAACTTTATAAAAATGACTTGCATTTTGATAAAAATTCATTTTTATGAAAATATGTTTGTTGATTTTTAAAGGAAATTAATTATAATAAAAACAATATGGTAAAAGGCTCGAAATTGAAAAAAATTAAAAGAAAAAGAGATCACGGATTTTTAAGTCGCTCTAAAACGAAATCAGGAAAAAAAGTTCTAAAACGACGACGGAAAAAGGGTAGACACAAATTGACAGTATAATACTTCAAAAACTATTTTTTACGAGCAATAACAGTTTTGCCCATATATTCTTGAAGTGGCTGTGGAATTTCTATTGAGCCATCTTTTTTTTGATAATTTTCCATTATAGCCAATAGCGGTCTAGTATTAGTAATAGCTGTGGCAGAAATTGTATGACAATATTTTATTTTGTCTTTATCCTTATATTTTATATTTAATCTTCTTGCCTGAAATTCCCAAAGATCAGAATTAGACATAACTTCCATATAACTTTGAGAAGAAGGCAACCAAACTTCCAAATCAAATTTGCGATAAGTCGGCATCCCTACATCCCCTGAACACATATCAAGAATACGATATGGTAGACCTAAATCTTGTAGGATTTCTTCTTCAATATCTAAAACCTCAAATATTAATTTCTCGGAAGTTTCTTCAGTAGTAAATAAAATCATTTCTATTTTATCAAACTGATGAACTCTCTTGATACCACGAACATCTTTACCCCAGGAACCAACCTCTGTCCGAAAACATGGCGAATAACCGACATATTTTAGGGGCAGTTCTTTGATATCGAAAATTGTATTATGGTGATAAGCTACAATTGAAACTTCAGAGGTGCCTACTAAATATTTCGGCTCTTTTTCAATCTCTTCGTTTTTATAACTTTCATCCCCGATTTCAAGTCGATAAATATTTGAAGATTCAAAAGGTAAATAACCGGTTCCTTCAAGTGCAAAACTTTTTACGATTACCGGAGGGATGATAGGAATAAATCCTTTATTAATCAATTTTTTTAACACAAAAGAAAAAAGTGCAAATTGCATTAAAACAAGATCGTTTTTTAAATAATAAAACCGCGAACCAGAAACCTCAGCAGAAGTTTTTGTGTCAATTAAATTATTTAAAGCCCCAAGCGCTAAATGATCTTTTGGAGTAAAATCGAATTTAGTTTTTTTGCCCCATTCTTTTATAACAACATTTTCTTTGGAATTTTTGCCACGAGGCATATTAGGACTTAAAATGTTTGGTAGTCTTAAACTAAAATTTTTTAAATTTTGCTCAACATTTTTTAAAATCTCTTCCTTTTTTAAAATATCATTTTTTACCTCTTTTAAAAGTGCAATAATTTTTTCATCTTTAATTTTTGAAAGATCTTTTTTAATCTCTTCATTTAATTGATTGCGTTTTTTTCTTAAAGTACTGATTTCAGTAACAATCTTTTTTCTCTCTTTTTCTAAAATAATAATTTGATCCAATTTAAAATCGGCAGGGTTTAAGTTTCTGTCTAAAATACTTTTTTCATATTCTTTTCGATTGTTAATGATATAATTAATATCAATCATAAAAAATTAATACTGATATAATTTTTATTGACATCAGTATTACTTATAGCTTTATTATTTATAAGTAGATTGTAACAACACGAGATTAAAAAGCAAGTGTTCGGGCTAAATTATCTATTTTATCTTCCAATTTTTTTATTCGGCGACTAACAGTAATTAAAGTTTTATTTTTATCATCTTTTAATTTTTCTACCATTCTTGCTAAAATTTTATCGCCGATAACATCGTAAATCCATTGAGCAAAATCAGACTTTTTTTTATTTGAATGGTATTTAAAAGTCTCTTCAGACATTTGTTCAAGTCCTGTCCTGAATTCGTATAACGAACAATCAACACAAAAAAAGCATTTAGATTTTTCAGGAATGATTCGTAAATATTGTTGTGCGATTTTAGCATGTTTTCTCATATTTTTTGAAGAAAAGTCACAAGAAGCATGAAATTTTCTTGCGATTTTCCAAAGCAATTAATTTTTAATTTAAATCTTCTTTCCTTGATTTTAATTTATTAAGTCTTAATTTTAAATCTTGATAAATATTCATGAAATTAATGAAGGCTTCATAAGGCGATTCGTAAGGATTGAAATACTTATGAACATCTCCATCAGCGAACCATTTAGTGCACATATAATAAAAATGATCTGAAGTTTGAAGGCGTCGCCAATTATTTAAAAGTTTTTCATCTTTGACTTCATCTAATTCTTTTTTAAGTTCAAAAAGAAGTTTTAAGGCTTCTTTTTGCATATCATTTTCTTGCCAAGCTGATAAATCTCGTTCAGTATCTGCCCAGGTAATATAATATGGCACATTAATTGGCGCAACTGGTTTAATTCTTTCTATAACTTCACTAAAAGTATAAAAAGTAATATTTTTATTTTTTAAAATTTCAGGAATTAAATGTTCGAAAAATTCAAAAATACCAGTGTCTTTCCACTGATGTTCTCCTAAAGTTTCATAATCCATGCAAAGATTGACAACATCAGAATTCCCATCGAGCGTGAAAATCCAAGAAGCGAATTTATCGGCTGTTAATGGGTATTCTACCCAACTTCTTTCACTAAATCTAAACGCAATATCATCTGAAAGACGATAATTTTTAAGCAATATTTTAAAGTTTTTTGTTTGTGGATGATGATAAACAAAATTAGCACTCCGCCAGCCTAAAATTTTATCCGCTCCTTCAGTAATGATACCTTTATACCCCATTTTGCTTAAAAACAAACCAATATCATCACAATAAGCCGCTTCGGTATTTGAAAAAACTTTAGGCTTAATATGGAAATATTTATGTAGCGTTTCCTCTTGTAGTTTTATTTGACTTGAAAATTCGTCTAAAGAATATAAAAAAGCCAAAGAATGATAGTAAGTTTCTCCTAAAATTTCCACCTGCCCTGTTTTAACTAAAAGTTTAAATAAATCAATGATAGCTGGATCATAAAGTTGGGCTTGTTCTAAAAAAATCCCTGATAAAGAATAATTAACTTTAAATTGAGGGTATTTTTGGATGAGCTTTAAAATTAATTTGGTGGCTGGCCAATAACATTTATCTGCCACTTTTTTAAATATCGATTCATTGGTTTGATTGTAACGATCTACAACACCTTCAAAATATAAATCATCCTTTCCAATCGCAAAAAAAGGATATTTTTTTAGTCTATAAGGCTGGTGAACTTTAAAATAAAGAGTAAGAACCATATTAATGTCAAAATGTTTACAATTTTTATTAAATGATTTATTTAATTTTTAAGCATATATCATTGCTGGTACGAACTTTAGATATATATTATGTATTTTTTCTGCCGCATCAGCCCAACTAATTTTTGAACATTCGCGATAGCAATTTTGACTTAAGGTATTTTTCAAAGACTCATATTTTAAAACAGCTAAAATTTTATTAGTCATTTCGTCAATATCCCAAAAATCAACCTTCAAAACATGTTTGACAACTTCGTTAACTCCAGATTGTTTTGATATTAACGCCGGCGTACCATTAGCCATTGCTTCTAAAGTAGTAATTCCAAAAGGCTCTGAAACAGACGGCATTACAAAAAGATCAGCGCTTTGATATAATTTATTTAAGTCATCATCCCTTAAAAAACCAACGAAAAAAACTTTGTCAGCGAGTCCACTGCGCGCCACTTCTTCTATTAAATACCTTTCCATATCACCGGCTCCAGACATAACAAAAACAACATCTTTGTAATATTCTAAAGTTTTTTTCGCTGCTTTTAAAAAATAGTCAGGACCTTTTTGAATAGTAAAACGACCAACGAAAATAACTATTTTTTTGTTCAGAATTTTATTCATTAAACTATTTTGAACTTTTTTTTGAAAACAATTCTCAATTCCATTATGAACTACAGCGATTTTTTCAGGATTTATTTGATAATGTCGTATAATTTTATCTTTAGTAAAATGACTTACTGCTATAGCTTGATCCGCTTTGTCTAAACCTTCTTTCTCTATATGAAAAATTGCTGAATTTACGAATTGACCACCACCGCGATCAAATTCAGTAGCATGAACATGAATAATGAGAGGTTTTTTAGTGATATTTTTTGCCTCAATACCAGCAGGGTAAGTCAACCAATCGTGAGCATGAATAATATCAAAATCAAAATGTTGACAAATGATTTTTATAGCCTCTCGATAAAGCATAACTTGTTCGATTAACTGTGAACTATAATTTAAATGCCAAGAAGTTTTGTAGCCTTCTAAAATTTTACCTGAAAACCTCTGAACTAAAAAGTCTTCGGCAAATATTAATTTGCCATATGGAAAATCAATTTTCATTTTTCGTGGTAAAACTAAAATGATTTTATGTTTTCTTGACAAATATTTCGTTAAATAATGACATGCAACGCCAAGTCCGCCTGAGTTAAATGGTGGGTATTCCCAACCTAAAACTAATATTTTCATAAAAACTATTAATTCTAATTTTATATTTGTGGATAAATCTTTTTAATTAATTCAATAAAAGTTGCGCTTGACCAAAGTTGACAAAATGATCCAGCTGGCGCAAATACTCCTGCCGAACTTAATTCTGAAGCATAACCTGGGATCAATTTTTTCAATATATCTTCACTGGAGGATTGAATAATTGATTTAATCTTATTAAAATATTTTTGAAAATTGACATCAAGAAGGCACCAAGCGGCGATGTTATTTAGATAAAACCAAGAGTCGCCTTGATGATAACTGCGAGGATTTTCTCCCGTATAAAAAGATATAAAATAAGGACTGTTTTTATCAATTGTACTTATACCTCCCCACTCAAGATAAATTTTCTCTAAAGTAATATCGAAAATTTTCTCCCATTCACTTTTACGAAATACTCGAGAATAATAATAATAAGCTAAAAAAACATTGGGTCTAATTGTCGAATCATCGATTCCATCTTTCAAAATTCCATTTTCGTAATATTTATTTCGAATAACACGAATTAATTTATTTAGTGAATTTAAAATAGTGGCATTTTTAGTTAATTTGAATAAATTTGATAGAAATGCGGCATATAAAAATTGTATCTCAAGCGCAAAATCAGATCTTTTTATAGAATCCATCCAAGTTTTTTTACCATCACAAAAAAGTAGCCCATTTATTTCAGATTCTTTAAGAAGTTTACTGATATGTATAAAAACACTTAAAAGAAGTTTTGACTCCCTTACATTAAAAAACGAAGGATTTTCCGAATATATATCGAATATTTTTTTAAGATAAAGCAATAATCCATCTAAACTTTGAGTCCATTCAAAGTTTAGGCTATTTATCCTTAAAAAACTTTGCAACCTTATTAACGACAGTTCCTTAGCTAATTTTTTGTCCAAAAAAGTAAGTGCCTTTAAAGCCATTGCTTCATCACGAAGCCAAAATTGATAAAACCAAGGAAGTCCAGCGTATAAACCAATGAGAGTTTTTCTGTCTTTAGATAAAACACTGAGATTTTTCAATGCGCTTTTACATAAAGTAAGCGCCCAGGATATATTCTCAGGAATATTTTTATGAAAAATGACTTGGCGTTGATTAATTTTTCGAGTTTTTTCAAGGATTACTTTTTTATTTTTATAAATTTTATTGAAATTTTTCAGAGCCTCCTCGAAATTTCGACCAGCTGATAAGACCAACTCTTTAGCGCCTAAAATAGAAATTCCTGAAAATACCCATTTTTCGAAGGGATTAGAAGCTCTGAATTGATCATAATTATATTCAAGCCGAGTCCAATTTTCTTTTTTTTCTATTTTGCCAGCATTGATTTTGCCGATAACATTAATTTCGAAAATTTTTTCTTTTTGGCTATCAGTTTGTTGAAAAACAAGATGAAAAGTTTTTTTATCTAATAAATTAATTTTGTACAACCTCCCCTCTGTAGGATTTTCATATCCTTTTTTTATATCGAAATTAATTTCAAAATCTAGTGGCTTGCTTAATTTATAAAACATACCAATAAAACCATAAGGAAGAATAACCTCTTCAAAAAAACCTTCATAAGACTTTCGAATTTTCCAGATACGATTTTCAAAGCCAATAAGAGTGCCTTGAGACAAAACTTTAAAAGAGTCAATAATTTTGAACATTGTCCCATCAATATTAATATGCCAACCTTGATATCTTGTTTGATTATTATGAGTTAACAAAAAATACCCCCCGATGTTATCGCAATTCAAAAGACCAATAAAATTTGAGTCAAAAGCGACAGATCGATTTAAGAAATGATGAGTTATTTTCATAATTTAACTAAAACAAAAATGTAAAATGGTAAATTATAAAAATAAATTTTTTATTTGTGTCTTATAAAAATTAGCCGATACCTCAGGAGTAATAGAAATGATGTAATTTTGATTTGCTATTTCTACTGACGCCCAAGTATTAAGTCTTGGCAAAATTTTTAAATTGAAATGAAGGGGATGCTCTATTGAACCAAATTCGAAATAAAAATTATAAGACCATGACTGTTGATGAATAATTTTTAAAATTTTTAAAAAAATATCCGCAAAATCTAAAAAAACTTCTTCATTAAAATCTTTCCAAGATACAATATGTTTTATCGGGAAAATCCACACCTCATTATTAAATTTAGGTGCTATAGGACAAAAAGCCATAACATGTTGATTTTTTAAAATAAGCCTTTCGCTTTTTTGTTCGTTATTTATAATTTCACAATATCTACAATAATTATTTTTATTATTTATGTTAGATAAATAAATGATGTAAGGAGGTATTTTTTTATAAATAGCGCCTTGGGAATGAGAATGAAATCTGGAGGCGCCAGCTTGGCTGCCATGATTTTTAAAAATAAAAGGATATTGATAATTTTGGTTCAAAAAATCAACAGCGATATTTTTATAAACTTTTAGTACTTCAATGAAATCATTTTTGTTAAAATCACCCAATTGTTTTTCATGTTGATTAGTTTCGATGATGATAATATTTTTACCAAAAGGTTCTTCAAATGCCGGAAATTTATTTAAAACCCATCTGATTTTCCATTTGCCATTGTCTGAAATTTGACCTAACTCTTGTGGAGTTTGGCTTTCATTACCAGGACAAAAGGGGCAAATTAAACCTTTATTTTCTTTTGTTTCGTCTATCAAAAAGTCGTTAGGCCTTTTACTTCTGCTGGTGCTAATTATTGTCTGATAAAGATGAAAATAATCATTTCTTATCTCCATAAAATTTCAATGGCTTTATTATGAGCCTCAAAATAATATCTTATCAAATTTTCCCACCCGGCATATTCAGATAATTGCCGAGCTTCGATTTTATCTAATACCCTTTCTTGTTGACTATGACAGGAGTAATCAAATAAAATATCAGCCAGTTGTGTAACTATTTCATTATACTCTTTTTTATATCTTTTTACAATAAAAATGCCTGGATGACTTTTATTTTTTATCTTATCCTCGATAAATCTTCCAAACCCAGCCAAATCAGTAGTGACCGCTGGTACTCCTTGAGCAATTGTTTCAAGCGGAGTATATCCCCAAGGTTCATAATAAGAAGGGAAAACTCCTAAATGCGAACCCTGCACAACTTCTTCATAGGTCATATTTAATAAACCATCAGAACTCCCTAAATAAATTGGATAGATTATAATTTTGACTTTATCGTCTTTATGATTCAAAAGTTTAACTTTTTGAGCTTGTTCTATAATAGGATCATTACTGTTTAAAAGATCGTGAGTGGTAATCGATACAAAATCAGCAGGGTTTCTAAATTTTAATAACTTGTATTTTAATGATTCAATTTTTTTTGACTCAAACAAAATATTTTCAGACAGAGGCAAACCCGATATTAAATTATACAAAAGCATATTTTCAATAGATTGTTCTTCTTCTAACACCGATTGTTTGAAATCCAAATAATTTTCCCGAGATTCTACCAACTCAATTTTGATTCCTCTTACAGGCGCCGGAATAAAAACA
>JBBIMT010000026.1:0-9039 GCA_037444265.1 bacterium | reverse complement strand
CAGCGAAAATTCTCTCCTAAATTCGCCAAATTCACGTTCAAAGCGATAAAACTTTTTATCCTTTTCTTCAGTTTCTTTTTCTATTTTTCCGCTTAAAACTATTGAGTCTTCACCAATTTCAATTTCAATTTTATCTGGATCTACGCCAGGAACATTAGCGGTGATTTTTATTTCCTTTTCAGTTTCGGCGATATCTACTTTAGGGAATAATTTAGAGCCTGTGACCATTTCCATTGGAAAGCTACTGAATTCAAAAGGATCCAAAATGCTTTCGTCAAATAAACGATTTATCGCTTCTCTTAACGACAAAAATGGTCTATCGAAATCAAATTTTTCTATAGCTGTTGGTGAATTCTGAGACTTTCTTTTTAAAATTCTCATACAATATTCATCAGTGACTTGTCCAATTTCTTGGACATGCCACTTAAATTAATTATTATCAAAGTATCTCAATATCAATTATACTCATATTAGCAGACAAGTCAATAGATTGCTAATGAATTTTTTTAAAATTATAGCAATTACAAAATAATAAAAATTCAAATTAATATAAGATTAAGGAGTTTTTATAATAAAATTTCACCTTAAAAAGTTTTATAACTAATAAAAATTTTAGAATTTTTTACAAATATACTTTTTTAAGGATAGCGTAAATTTTTGCTTATTTTATTTTTCCAAATTAATCATCTATTAACAAATAAAAATCTTTTTACAGAAGTTTTCTTGTTTATTAAGTTTTAGATCAATTTAATTGATTTAAATTTAAAGTCTGTCTTTATATTTTGCATCATTTTGCATATTATTTTATCTTGCCAATACTTAAAAACGATTTCAATGAAATTTTACTTAATTTTTTTAAATAGCGTTGCCTTTTAAATAAAATTCAAACCTATTTTAAGCAAAATCACGCTTCAAAATCATAACAGAAATAATGCCCCGCCTTTGGGTGGGGCAAGGTGGAAAATTTGTGGTGTATAAAATGGCGGAGGCGGAGGGATTCGAACCCCCGATACCGTTGCCGGTATAACGGTTTTCAAGACCGTCCCTTTCAACCACTCAGGCACGCCTCCAATTTTATTGCTTTTTATCGATTTTTAATTTACTAAAATGCTTAATTATTTTTTTGTTTTAAATCATATGCGCCCATGAGGACTCGAACCTCAATTACGGGATCCGCAATCCCGTGTCCTATCCATTGAACGATGGGCGCATAATTTATTTTTAAAAATTTTTACAAACAAAAACGAAATTAAAAACCTAGAAATTTAGCAATTAAATCTGAAATGGGATAGCGATGAGGCTCTTCTTTTAAATACTTTTTTAGAAAATTCTGAACAATCATATAATTTTGATTGCCAAGCGGTAAATGAAAATGAGGAAATATTGAATGTTTTTTTAAAAAAGAAATTTCCTGAATTGGTGGTTCATGAAAGATATAAAAAGAACTAAAATCCTCATAAGGATGAAAATCATCGTCAACATAAATGCCTTTTTCGGTTAAAGTAAAAGTCCTGATTGGGGGTTTTTTATGGCCAAGTAAAAAAACAAGTAGCCCTGCCAGTGCAATAATTATAGATAATGTAAAATCATTTCGCCAAAAACGCCAAATAAATAGCAGACCAAAAACAATAGTAACGGTTATGTTAAAACCTTTCCCTTTTTCTATATATTCGTATTCCGGAGCTTTCCAACTGATTTTTTCCATTTTGATGAATATCTTAATCGCTTTTAGCGCCAACGGGTTTTGAACCCGTGTTACCGGCTTGAAAAGCCGATGTCCTAGACCAGGCTAGACGATGGCGCCTTTTTGAATTAACTTCTTTTTAAATCGCTTTGTTATATAATGAATTTTTTCTTTTTTGTTATAATGCGTAAAAGTTTCTTGTTACTCATTCATTTTTTATGCGGAAGGGGTGGGATTCGAACCCACGGGCCCGTTGCCAGGCCAACAACTTAGCAGGTTGCTGCTTTAGACCACTCAGCCACCCTTCCATAAATTTTTTATATATTAAAAAGTTTACTCTATAAAATCTTATTGGTCAACCATTTTCATTTACAGGTAATTAGATGATACCTTTTAAAGGCAAAATATAGGGGATAAAGTTTTCACATAGTTATTTTTTTTATGCATTTTGTTTGATTTTTAGCGGTTTTTATAATATACTCTAATTTATGAACTAATTTATGAAAAAAAAAGACATTACACAAATTCAAAGTGAATTATTAAATTTCGGTATTGCACCGCAAGTTGTTTCTAAATTAAAAAAACTTGGTATTGAAACCCTTCAAGATTTAATTTTTCATTTACCTTTCCGATACGAAGATTATTCCAAAATTGTAAAAATTAATAAAGTCAAAAACGATCAAAATGTTACCTTAAAAGGTAAAATTTTGCAAATAGGCACAAGGCGAACTTTTCGAAAAAAAATGTTATTAACAGAAGCAATAATAAGTGATAATACTGGAGCCTTAAAAGTAGTCTGGTTCAATCAGCCATTTTTAACAAAATCTTTTAAAAAAAACACTTCAGTTTCTTTAGCGGGGAAAATTACATTAGATGAAAGAGGTGATTTTATAATGTCTAATCCTATCATTGAGATTGAAGGGAAGAATGTTCAGACTGGGAGAATAGTGCCAGTTTATCCTGAAACCTATGGATTGACTTCAAAATGGTTTAGACAAAAGATACAATCTTTGAGAAGTTATATCGAAAATATAGGAGATTACTTTCCTGATGAGATTTTAAAAAAATTTTCTTTACTCCCACTACCAGAAGCACTTTTAAAAATTCACTTTCCGAAAAATTTTCAAGAAATTGAAAAAGCTAAAGAAAGATTAATTTTTGAGCAAATTTTTCCTATTCAGCTTAAAGTATTAATTGAAAAAAAAATTCAAGAAAATGAAAGGGCAATGGTTTTAAAAATAGAAGAACATAAAATAAATGAGATTTTAAATTCATTAGATTTTAAATTGACTGATGATCAATTGAAAGCTCTTAAAGATATTTTAGCTGATTTAAAAAAGGGTTATCCAATGAATAGATTACTTGAAGGCGATGTTGGCACCGGAAAAACTTTAGTGGCTATTTTATCGTCTTGGCTTGTTGCTTTAAAGGGGTTTCAAACAGCTATTTTAGCGCCTACCGAAACTTTAGCTATTCAGCATTTTGAAAATTTTCATAAGATTATCAAAGATAATTTTATTAATATTGCTCTTTTAACAAGTTCATTTTCTAAATTAAGTCACGCTCAAGAAGGATTAATTTTTGCAGGCAGCAAAACTATTAGTACTTTAGGTAAAGATTCTTTAATTAATAAAATAAAAGATGGTGGCATTCAGATTGTTATTGGAACTCACTCTCTCATTGAACAAAAGGTTAACTTCAATAATTTAGCTTTAGTAGTTGTTGACGAACAGCATCGTTTCGGAGTCAGACAGCGATCTTATCTTTTAATAAATAGTTACCGAAAAAATAGTTGTCAAAAAATTCGTCCTCATTTACTTTCAATGACTGCAACACCAATCCCGCGAACTTTAGCTTTGACTCTTTATAGTAATTTAAGCTTATCTATTTTAAGTCAATTTCCTATGGGGAAAAGAGAAGTTTTGACTAAGGTAGTTCCTCAAGCTAAAAGAAAAAAAATGTATGATTTCATTAAAAAAGAAATCGGCAAAGGAGCTCAGGTTTTTTTTGTTTGTCCATTAATAGAAGAGTCTGAAATTTTGCAATCAAAAGCTGCAACAACTGAGTTTAATAAGTTGAAAAAGATTTTTAAGGGCATTGAAATCGGTTTAGTACATGGTCGCTTAAAAGCAGCAGAAAAAAATAAAATTATCAAAGATTTTGAACATGGAAAATTAAAAATTTTAGTGGCTACTCCAGTGATTGAGGTTGGCATTGATGTTCCTAACGCTTCGATAATGGTGATTGAAGGAGCAGAAAGATTCGGCCTTGCACAAATTCATCAATTACGCGGTAGAGTAGGTAGAAAAGGACAAAAAAGCTATTGTTTCTTGCTCACTGATTCTACGGCAAAAAATACTCATCGTCGTCTTGCGGCGCTTGAAAAAATTAATGACGGGTTTAAATTAGCTGAAATTGATTTAAGAATTCGAGGCCCAGGACAATTTATTGGTGTTATGCAATCAGGCGAAGCTGATTTAGCAATGGAAAATTTAGATAATATTGCTTTAATCAAAAAGTCAATCGAAGTTGCCCGATATATTAGTGAAATTGATCCGGAGCTTCAAAAATTTCCTTTACTCAGAGAAAAAATCTTACAATTTAATCAACGAGCGCATTTAGAATAAAAAATTTTAGTAATTTTTAATGACATTGGGATTTATAAATTTAAAATTATACCCGTAATTTACATTTTTTAGCAAGTTTTTTTAATTATGATTCAAAAAATTTTTAACTTTTTATTTACGCCAAATTGCATCAATTGTGGTTCAGATCAAAGCGCAATCTTAAATCCTCGTCCGAAAAAAAGGTTTTTAGAATTTAATCTTAAAGAACCTCTAATTTATGCTTATCTTTGTATGAGTTGTTTTTTAAAAGTGAAAAGAAAAATCTTAAAATGTCCTTTATGTGGCAAGTTAAACGATAACGGGGCTAATTGTTTTAGTTGTGCTAAAAAAAGTTATCTTGACCGTCTGTTATATTTTGGCGATAAAGACGATCCTATTTTAAAGCGAGCTATTCATGATTTTAAATACCAGGGCAATATTAAAATAGCGCCAGCGCTTGGGCAATATATGATAGAAGTTTTAAGTGAAGCGCTTTTATATCAAAATAATTACCAAGGAGTATTTACTTTTATTCCGCTACATTTTAAACGCCAAAGAGCAAGAGGCTTTAATCAGGCTGAAGTTTTATCACATTTAATAGCAGATTATTTTCATTTACCAGTTTTGAGTTTGCTTGCGCGCCAGAAATTCACTATTCCTCAAATGATGATTGAAGACGAGAAATATCGAAAAGAAAATATTAAAAATGCTTTTGTGTTAAATATCAAAAAAAATCAGCTACCTAAAACTCGAATATTTTTAGTTGACGATGTTTGTACTACCGGAAGCACATTGCAGGAAGCAGCTAAAATTTTAAAAAAAACAGGTGCATTGGAAATTTGGGGGATAACGATTGCTGGCTAATTAAAAGATATAACATAGAATTAACCAAATTAGCAATCGCTTGATTTGTTTGCTAATTAGTTGACTTCTTTAGGAAAAGATTATAAAATTGAATACTATGGATATTCTTCCTGAAAATTTCGAGAAAAAATTCACTGAGCGCGCATATAATGTTATTGCTCAATTTCGTAATGTTGCTAATTTTTATTTAGCTGATTTTTTGTTGGCTCTTTATAAGCAAAAAGGGTCTTTAGCAAGTAATTTTTTGGGGGTTTTTGGTTTTAAGTTTGCAGATTTTAAGTTTTTGAAAAAAGAAGAAATGAAAAATAAAAAAACAAGATCAATTGAAAATATTATTGAGGGGGCTTTGCTAGAGGCTGTTAGATATAAACACAATCTGGTGGGCACGCAGCATCTTTTGTCTGCGGCAATTTACGAAATTGAAGCTTCAAAATGTAAAAATTTCATCATTTATTGTCGAAAAAACAATAAATCACTTTCTGCGTTTAAAAAATATATCAACGAAATTTTAAATATGGCTCCATTTCCAATACCACCAATTAATCCTTTATCTATTTCTCGTTTCCCCGGAAGTCAAAAATCACAATCTCGCCGGGGAACAGTTGGTTCAACCGCTGCCCTTGATCAATTTGGAGTTAATTTGACTTTAAAAGCAGCACGGGGTGAATTAGAGCCGATAATTGGACGGGAAGCTGAATTACAAAGAATTATTCAAATATTAGCAAGAAAAACAAAGTTTAATCCTATATTAATAGGGGAGCCAGGAGTTGGGAAAACAGCAATAGTTTATAAATTAGCCCAAAAAATAGCCTCCAAAGAAGTGCCTTATGAGCTTTCCCAGAAGCAAATTTACGAGATTAGACTTTCTTCTATAGTGGCTGGATCAATGTTTAGGGGCGATTTCGAAGCTCGGCTTGAGGCTGTTATCAATGAAGCGTTAAGCTCCGGTGCTATTTTGTTTATTGATGAAATTCATAATGTAATTGGAGCAGGTTCAGCTATGGGTTCGCTTGATGCGGCAAATATTTTAAAGCCTATCCTTTCTCAAGGCACACTTCAAATTATCGGGGCTACTACTTTAGATGAATATAGAAAATATATAGAACGAGATAAGGCACTGGAGCGGCGATTTCAGCCTGTTTATATTCCTGAACCTTCCACTAATGAAACAAAGGAAATTATCATGGGGCTTAAGATCCATTTTGAAAATCATCACGGTGTTATTATTCCTGAAGAAACAGTAGATACTGCTATTAAAAATGCTCAAAGATATATTCCTGAAAGATTTATGCCAGATAAAGTAATAGATATCATCGATGAAACAGCAGCCTATGTAAGATCACAAATTAAGGGCAATGAAGCTTTAAATACACTTCAAAAAACTAAACAGGAATTAGAGGAAGTTATTAGACAAAAAGACGAGAAAGTCAAAAGACAGCAGTTTGACGAAGCGCTTAAACTCAAAAAACAAGAAACAGAACTCAAAAATCGTCTAATAGAACTGGAATCAAAATTTAGTCAAATTAAAAATGAAAATAAAATAATTATTTCTCCTAATGATGTTTTATCAGTTGTTTCGCGAATGACCGGTGTCCCGCTTAATTCTTTAACTGAAACTGAAAATGAAAAACTTAAGAGACTGGAGAAAGATTTAAAAGATAAAATCATCGGACAAAACGAAGCAATTGAAGCTTTGTCGCATGCCATTTTACGATCTCGGGCCGGTATGTCTAATGTAAACAGACCTTTAGGATCTTTTTTATTCATGGGCCCTACAGGAGTAGGCAAAACTGAACTTGCAAAAGTTTTGTCTCAAGAAGTTTTTGGTGAGAAATCTTTAATAAAATTTGATATGTCGGAATTTTCTGAACCGCACACAATCTCAAGACTAATCGGAGCTCCCGCAGGATATGTTGGTTATGGGGAAGGTGGCCAGTTAACTGAGAAAGTTCGTCATAAGCCTTATTCAGTTGTTCTTTTTGATGAAATAGAAAAAGCCCATCCTTCGCTTTTTAATTTACTCTTGCAAGTGCTTGAAGAAGGAAAATTAACTGATCAAATGGGCAGGGTAGCTGATTTTAAAAATACTATTATTATTTTAACATCCAATTTAGGTACTGATAGATTTACACAGGCAGCGGCAATTGGCTTTGAAGAAGATAGCTCAAAGAAAAAAGATATCGACGCAAAATTTAACCAAATAAAAGAAGAAGCTCTTGAAGAATTAAAAGAGGTAATGAGACCTGAATTTTTAAATCGTTTAGATGAAATTATCGTTTTTAATCCCTTAGCTAAGAAACAAATCAGAGAAATCGTCAAAAAACAAATGAAAGAATTTGTACAAAATTCTTCAGAATTTAAAAAAATAAAAATTTATTACGATAAAACTGTGTTAGATTTTATTACTGAGAAATCTTTCGAGCCCTATCAAGGAGCGCGTCTTGTGAGAAAGACTATTCAAAAATACATCGAAGATCTTATTGCTGAAAAATTAATCCAAGGAGAAATCAAAGAGGGCAATGAGGTCATCTTAAAAATAAAAAAAGGTAAAATCGAAATAGAAAAACTTAATTAAGCAAGCAAAATAAATGTTTGTTTTAATGTTATGATTTTGTTGTTGATGGAATAAATACTTGTTTTTTAAACCTTATAAAGCGCAACTTAACTTTTTTAATTATTTTTTTAAGTTTTTGAATCTAATTTTATTATGTTTTTTAAAAAAAATTCTTTACATCTTGGCATTGACCTTGGAGCATTCTCTCTTAAGGCGGTTTTAATTGAAAAAACCATAAAAGGTAATATTTTAAAAAATTATGGATATTTAAAAAGTTCAACGAAGGGTAAAAGAGATTTTACTGATGAGGAAATTATTGCTCTTTTGAAACAGCTTTTAATAAAAATGAAAATTAAGCCAGATATTCAGGTTGCTTTTTCTTTACCTGTTTCCCAAAGTTTTATTACTGAACTTTTTTTGCCGCCGATGTCTCCTGAAGAAGTTGCGGCATCTGTAGAATTTCAGGCAAAACAACATATTCCAGTGCCTTTGGAAGAAGTTTCAATCTCTTGGCAGATTATTAATGAGCCAGAAATAGAGAAATCACAAAACAATGTTGAAGAAAATCAAATACAATCAAAAACTCAAATTGCGCAAAGCAATAAAACCAAAGTTCTTTTAGCGGCAGCACCTAAAAATATCGTTGAGCGTTATCAAACAATCTCTAAAAACTTAAAACTCCGTTTAAAAGGCCTTGAGATTGAAACTTTTTCTTTAGCTAGAAGCTGCATCGCAGATAGTGATGTTTATTTGATAGTGGATATAGGAGCTAAAAACACCAATATGACAGTTGTTGCAAATAAATATTTACGTCTTAATCGAAACCTTGAACTTGGGGGAGAAAACTTTACTTCTGTTATCGCAAAGGGTTTAAATATCGATTGGGATAGAGCGGAAAAATTAAAAACAGAACAAGGATTGATTGCCCAAGGAGGCGAAGAAGAATTGACAAAATTTCTTTACCCTTTAATAGATAAAATTATTGTTGAAATTGATCGCGTGGTTTCAACTTATCAATTGCGAGAAAATAGAGATATAAGGGAAATCATTTTAAGTGGTGGTTCAAGTCGTTTAAATGGACTAAATGATTATTTGGAAAGACAATTAGGATATCCAATAAAAAATGTTAACCCTTGGCTAAAATTAATTTATCCGAAAAATCTAGAACAATCTTTAAATAAAATTGGACCTTCTTTTGCAGTTGCGGTAGGGTTGGCTCTTTTGTAATTATTTTAATTTTTGTAGGCGATTATTTTAAATAAAAGTAAATAAAAAGATTGCATTAAAAATGACAAAGTGATATAATAATTACAATCTAATAAAAAAGTGAA
>JBBIMT010000025.1:0-9470 GCA_037444265.1 bacterium | reverse complement strand
GAAAATGAATACAAAATTAGAGAAATTCTTTTTTTTAATTGTTTCGATGAAATTTATACAAGTTCTTTAATTGGTGAAGCTGAAGTTAAATACTTAAATCATGCAAAAAAAATAATTCAATTGAAAAATTTTTTAAGTTCAAATCACTCTTATTTAAGAGCATCATTAATTAGTGGTTTATTAAAAACAATTCAAAAAAACAAGGATAATTTTTTTGAAATAAAAGTTTTCGAGATAGGGAATGTTTTTTCTTTGCAAAAAGTAGGTAAGTTGCTGAAAAATGAAATTCAAGAAATCAAATCTCTGGCGTTTGTTTCTTATAAAAATAAACATTTTTCCCCTTTGCTTGCTCAATATTCGGATTTTTACTATGTTAAAAAGACATTAAACGATATCTTAGCTTCATTAAATATCAATTACGAGCTATCAAGTATCAAGCAAAAAAGTAAAAATAATACTTTTTTTGACCTGGCTTTTGAAATTGTCGTTAATCATCATTCAATCGGGAAAATCGGTTATCTTAAGGAAGAGATTTTAAAAATTTATGATATTAAAGGAAAAGTTGCCGCTTGTGAGATCAATCTTAACGATATTTTAAATAAAACTCCTCCGGTGATAAATTTTAAACCATTTTCTGATTATCCAAAAATCGTAAGAGATATTTCTTTTTATGTCAGCACTGGGATTAATTATCAGGATATTGCAAAAGCAATAAAATTGACTAAAATTAATTTTCTTGAGGAGTTTAATTTAGTGGATATCTATCAGAAAAACAATAGCGAACCTTTAAGTTTGACAATGCGTTTTATTTTTAGAAATAATCAAAGAACTTTAAAAGATTTTGAAGTTAATCAAGAAAAAGAAAAAATTGAAAAAATGTTAATAGAAAAATTTCAAGTAAAATTAAGGTAATTTTTATTATCATTTAATTTGTCAGTCAATTCAATATGAGTACTCAATCTTATACAGCAGAAGATATCTATGTGCTAGAAGGACTTGAGCCTGTGCGAAAAAGGCCAGGAATGTATATTGGTTCCACCGGTACTGCAGGACTTCATCATTTGATTTGGGAAGTTGTTGATAATTCTATTGATGAAGCAATGGCTGGTTTTGCAAAAAATATTGAAGTTACCTTATATGATAATAATCAAATAAAAGTAACTGATGATGGTAGGGGAATTCCAGTTGATATTCATAAACAAACAAAAAAATCCGCTTTAGAAACAGTAATGACTACTTTGCATGCTGGAGGGAAATTTGGAGGCAAAAGTTATCAAGTCGCTGGCGGACTTCATGGGGTAGGAGTATCAGTTGTTTGTGCGCTTTCTTCTTATTTAAGAGCAGAAGTTTGTCGTGATGGCAAACTGTATGTTCAGGAATATGAAAGAGGTAAACCCAAAGCGCCAGTAAAGGCAGTTGGAAAATGCCAAAAGTCAGGAACTTCAATCTTATTTGAACCAGATCCAGCGATTTTTTTTAATGGGCAAAAGCCAAAAGAACACAAATTCTCTTTAAAAACAATTTTAGACCACCTGCGACAACAAGCATATTTAACGCCTGGGATAAAAATTATTGTTAAAGATGAACGCACTATAGAAAAAGAGCCAGGAGAACCTCGTATTTTCATTTTTTATTTTGAAGATGGAATAAAAGCTTTTTTGAAACACTTAATTAGAGGTAAAGAAGTAGAGCATCCAAATATTTTTACAGTCAGCCAGAAATATGAGGGTAATATTTTGGTAGAAGCGGCTTTACAGTATACTAAAGATTTTGAAACTCGTGAGTTGTCTTTTGCAAATAATATTTATACTCCAGAAGGCGGGATGCATCTAACAGGTTTTCGTTCAGCGTTGACAAAAACAATTAATAAATTCGCTAAGGAAAATAATTTTTTCAATTCTAAGGAGAATAGTCTTTTAACGCGCGAAGATGTAGAAGAGGGATTAGCAGTGATAGTTTCAGTAAAACTACGCGAACCGCAATTTGAAGGCCAAACAAAGGCTAAACTTGGTAATCCTGAAGCCCGAACAGCAGTAGAAAATATTATCAGTGAGGCGTTTTATAATTTTTTAAAAAATAATCCTCAAGATGCTTCTTTAATAGTTCAGAAATCTTTACTGGCTCAGAAAGCGCGTATTAAGGCAAAAGCTGTAAAAGAGACCATTTTAAGAAAAGGTGTCTTGACTGGTTTAATGTTGCCAGGGAAATTAACTGATTGTGCAAGCCGTAATCCTGAAGAGTCCGAACTTTTTATTGTAGAAGGGGATAGCGCTGGAGGTAGCGCGAGGCAGGGAAGAAATCCAAAATTTCAAGCCATATTACCTTTAAAGGGAAAAATTTTGAATGTTGAAAAAGCGCGACTCTCCAAAATGCTTGATTCTAAAGAAATTAAAGCGCTTATTGTGGCGCTTGGCACTGCGATTGCAGAAGAATTTAATCTTGATAAATTAAGATATCATAAAGTTATTTTAATGTCTGATGCTGATGTTGATGGGCTTCATATTCAAACCTTGTTGTTAACTTTATTTTATCGCCATTTTAAGCCAATTATTGAACGCGGTTATTTATATATTGCACAACCTCCGCTTTATAGAATAACAAATGGTAAAGAAGTTTATTATGCGTTTTCTGATCAAGAAAAGGAAGAGATCGTAAAAAAAATAAAATCGTCAAACATTGATATTCAAAGATATAAAGGTTTAGGCGAGATGAATCCTGAACAGCTATGGGAAACCACTATGGATCCTGAGAGGCGATTTTTATATCAAGTGACAATAGAAGATGCTGAATATGCTGATAAAATGTTTGATATGTTGATGGGAGATGAGGTTTTGCCAAGGAAAAAATTCATTGAAGCGCATGCTAAAGATGTGGTTAATTTGGATGTGTAATAAAATCGTAAATCCAACTTGCGGATTAGGCATTTAGTGCTAGATAATAGATGGAATTTTTAGATTTCACACTGATTTTTAAGAAGTAAAATTTTTTATTGTCCACTTTAGATTTAATATAGCAAAAAATTTTCTCATTGACAAAAAAGCAATTTAATAATAATATTTTGTTAAAATTGCGAGCGGGTGTTTTTTGTCGGATATTTTTTTAAATTAAAGATATTAAAATTATAAAGATATTTATGTTTTTATTTGCAAAAATATCAAATTACTTAAAAGAGTCAAAAATTGAATTAAAAAAAGTCATTTGGCCTATGCCGCATGAAACGCTTTATCATACTTTAGCTGTGATTAGTATCAGTATTTTGACGGCAATTTTTTTAGGCAGTTTAGACTATATTTTTAATTATATTTTGAGGCTTGTTATTATAAAATAAAAAATTTTAACTTTTTCAAATCTGACTATGCCTAAACAATTACCTAATCAGGGAAGAAGATGGTATGTTTTACATACTTATTCTGGATATGAAGAAACAGTAGCAAAATATTTAATGCAGAGGATAGAATCAATGAATATGAAGGATAAAATATTTAATGTTTTGGTGCCTACTGAAAAGAAAATAAAGATAAAAGGAGGGAAAAAAATTGTTTATGAAGAAAAAACTTATCCGGGATATGTATTGGTTGAAATGATTGTTGATGATGATTCTTGGTATGTTGTTCGTAATACTCCACGGGTTACTGGTTTTGTTGGGTCTGGCAATATTCCCGTTCCAATGTCTGAAAATGAAATTAATGAAGTTTTAAAGAAAGTTAAAGCCGCGGAACCGGAATATAAAATTGATTTAAAGATAGGGGATTTGGTTAAGATAAAAAACGGTCCTTTTAAAGATAGAGATGGAAAAATTTCTGAAATTGATGAGAAAAGAGGAAAAGTTAAGGTTCTGGTTAATATTTTCGGAAGAGAAACTCCAGTGGAACTTGAATATTTGGAAGTTAAAAAAGTTTAATTTTTTTAGTTTCAATATTTTTTGGTTTTTCTGTAATAAGATAATTCAATAATTTTTATTATGAAAAAAATTAAAAAAGTTTTGAAATTGCAGCTTCCAGCTGGAGCCGCTACTCCTGCTCCGCCGGTTGGACCGGCACTTGGAGCTGAAGGAATTAATTTAGGCCAGTTTATTAATCAATTTAATCAAATGACCGCTTCTCAGAAAGGTTCAATTTTACCTGTTGTCGTTAATGTTTACGAAGACAGATCTTTCGATATTCGGATAAAAACTCCTGTGACTTCGGATCTTTTAAAAAAAGCAGCCGGCATTGAAAAAGGATCAGGAGAGCCAAACCGCAATAAAGTCGGTAAAATTTCAAAAGAAAAAATTATTGAAATCGCAAAGATCAAGATGCCTGATTTAAATGTAGATTCATTAGAAGCGGCAAAAAAAATTATCGAAGGAACCGCAAAACAAATGGGCATTGAGATTGAGAATTGAAAATTGAAAGTTGAAAAATGAAAAATGAAAAATGAAAAATGAAAACTTAAAGTTTTATCCAATTATAGGACTTGAGATTCATTGTGAACTTAAAACGCAAACTAAAATGTTTTGCGCCTGTCTGAACGAACCTGACTGCCTAACTCCTAACAAAAATATTTGTCCTTTATGCTCTGGGCAACCGGGGTCTTTACCGGTGCCTAACAAAAAAGCGATTATTTATACGATTAAAACAGGATTAGCATTGAATTGTGAGATAGCGACAATTTCCAAATTTGATCGCAAAAATTATTATTATCCAGATCTGCCCAAAGGTTATCAAATTTCCCAATACGATAAACCATTATGTCAAAATGGTTATTTAAATATAGGTTCAAATCCAACTAGAAAAATCAGGATTAAAAGAATTCATATTGAAGAGGACACTGGAAAACTTTTGCATTCTTTAAAAGAAAATATTTCTTTAATAGATTATAATCGTTCCGGAGTGCCCTTAATGGAGCTTGTGACAGAGCCGGATTTTTCTTCTGGTGAAGAAGCGTCTGAATTCGCTAAAACGCTTCAGGTTTTATTTAAAAAATATCTTAAAATTTCTGATGCTGATATGGAAAAAGGGCATTTAAGGGTTGAAGCTAATATTTCTTTATCTAACAATCCTAAAGAAATACCAGATTACAAAGTTGAAATAAAAAACCTTAATTCTTTTAAAGCTCTTCGGGACGCGATTGATTTCGAAATAAATAGACAGGCGTCGCTTTTAAAAAATAATGAAGCGATTTTACAGGAAACACGAGGATGGGATCAAGAAAAGAGAGAAACTTTTCCACAGCGCTTTAAAGAAGAAGCCCAGGATTATCGCTATTTTCCTGAACCCGATATTCCTCCTATAAAAATAACACACAATCAATCAGCAATTAAGGATGACGAAAATCAGATATATTTAGACGAGATAATACAATCTTTGCCTGAATTGCCCTGGGAGAGAAAGAATCGTTTTCAAAAAGAATATAACTTATCAGAGAAAGATGCTGAATTTTTCGTTTTTGAAAAAGAGATGGGAGATTATTTTGAAGAGGTTGTCAGTGAATTGAAAAGCTTAAATAAAAATAAAGAATCAATTAAGCTGGCGGCAAATTATATCATATCGCGCCTTCAAAAATTAATTTCAGAAAGTTTTGTTTCTATTGAACACCTAAAAATTACCCCCGAAAATTTCGCCAAGTTAATACATTTAATATCCCAAAATAAGATTTCTTCAACTGGAGCACAAATATTACTTGAGGAAATGTTTAAAACAGGCGCTAATCCAAATTATATTATTGAAAGCAGGGGATTGAAGCAGATTTCTGATGAAAACTTTTTAGAGCAAATAGTGAAAGAAGTTATCAACGAAAATCCAAAGGCGGTCGCTGATTTTAAAGGTGGTAAAAAAGAAATTTTAATGTTTTTGGTTGGACAGGTAATGAAAAAAACTTCCGGCAAAGCTAATCCTCAAATTGCAAAAACATTATTCGAAAAACAATTAAAGTAAAGTTTTTTTGGCACTTTTTTCTTTTAAAAAGATATTTAAAATGATATTTTTAAGTTGTTTGACTTTTAAAACAAAAAATAAAAAATTTCTAAGAAGTCATTAGCTTAAAAAAGCCATAATTTTTACTGGCTTTTAAATAATAAAATATGAAATTTTTGAAAGACTGGAATATTTATATTTATTTATATTAAGATTTAAATTTTTAAGAAATTAGATACAAGATTTTTAGCTTCTTCGTATGATGAAATCCATTTTATATTTGGGTCAGCTTTAAACCAGGTTAATTGTCGCTTAGCATAATTTCGGCTGTTTTTGATAATTTGAGCGATAACTTCTTTTATTGAGATTTTTCCTTCAAAATATGCTTGCCATTCTTGATAACCTATAGTTTGGGATAAAACAGGAGACCAGTTAAATTTATCAATCAATTGTCGTACTTCCGATTCTAAACCTCTTTCAATCATTGTGTTAATTCTTTCTTCGATTCTTTTAAATAAAACCTCTTTTTCTAATTTTATTCCTAATTGTAAGGTATTAAAAAGCGAATCACCTTGATTTTTAAGATTAGAGAACTTTCTTCCACTAACTAAAAAAACTTCTAAAGCGCGAATAAGTCGCAGTTTATTATTTTTATCAATAAATTCCGCAGTTTCTGGATCAGTATCAGCAATCATTTTAAAAAGTTCGTTAGTGCTTTTTTGGGCTAATTTTTTTCTCAAATTTTCATTCGGTTTAATTTCTGGGATATTTAGATTGTAAACGACCGCTTTTATATAAAGACCTGTTCCACCAACCAAAAACGGAACTTTATCGCACTTTAAGACTTCATTGATCTTTTCAAGAGCAATTTTTTTATATTCAGAAACATTAAAAAGGGACACTGGTTCCATGATGTCTATTAAATGATGTTTAATATTTTTATAAAAACTTTTTTCATCCAGCGGCACTTTAGAAGTTCCAATATTCATTTTTTGATAAATTTGTCGAGAATCAGCTGATATAATTTCGCCATTGAATTCTTGGGCTAAATTTACGGCTATTTCGCTTTTACCAGAGGCGGTTGGTCCGCAAATAACTATTAATTTTGGCAGATTTTTGTTCATAACTTTAAAAAATTTTATTATTTAATATTTAATTTAAACATTTTAAATCAAAGTCATTTTTATATTGCTTAATTTAAAAATTTATACTATCATAAATTTATGCCAAAATCAAAAGGCAAGTTAATAGTTTTTGAAGGAATAGATGGGGCAGGGAAAGCGACACAAGTAAAGTTATTAGGTAACTATTTTAAAAAAAGAGCATTAAAATTTGTCTCTATCTCATTTCCTCAATATGAAAAAAGTTTTTTTGGAAAATTAGTGCGATGTTATTTGAAAGGGGAGTATGGGGGTGTTAAAAAAGTATCCGCTTATTTAGCGGCAGTGCTTTACGCTGGAGATAGATTTGAAGCTAAATATTTTATCATTGAAAATCTGAACAGAGGATACTTTGTTATTTGTGATCGTTATGTTGCCTCCAATATTGCCTATCAGGGCGTCAAATTACCACAACAAGAAAAAAAGCAATTTATAAAATGGATTTTTGAATTAGAATATAAAATATTTCAACTTCCAAAAGAAAATGTAACTATTTTTTTAAATATAAATACTCAAACTGCTTTAAAGTTAAGAAAAAAAAGAGAAAAACTGCTTAATCAAAAAGCAGATATTCATGAAAAATCATTAGCTTATCTTAAAGAAGTTAAGTTTTTATTTGAAAAAATCGCAGCATCTCACAAAGATTGGATCACAATAAATTGTTTATACCCAAATAGACAAATAAAAAATCCTATTGAAATTCACGAAGAAATTATAAAGGCTTTAAAAAAAAGAAATCTTATAATTTGATTTTGTTTTAAAAAACTAAATAAATTTTTATTTCATTAATATTCTTTTATAAATTGCAAAGGAAAAACCGTTATGTTTTTCTTCACTGATTTTTTCCCAAGTTTTTAAGTCTATTTTAGGAAAAAACGCATCTCCATCAATTTCTTTATCAATATGAGTAATATATAAAGTATCCGCGAAAGCTATAGTTTGCTGATAAATTTGAGCGCCACCAATGATAAAAATTTCCTGTTTTTTAAATGATTCGATTGCTTTATTTAATTTATCAAATACCAAAACTCCAGGCGGGACTTGATAATTTTTGTTTGATGTTATTACGACATTTAACCTATCAGGCAAAGGAGAGCCTAATTTTGTAAAAATTGACTGAAAGGTTTTGCGACCCATTAAAACTATTTTTCCTAAGGTTAATTTTCGAAATCTTTTTAAATCTTCTGGTATATACCAGGGAAGCGTATTTTTTTTTCCAATAACATTATTTTTTGCTACAGCGGCAATAATAGAAATAGGCATATTTTAATTTTTAATAAATAAAAAATCAATTGACTTTTTTTAAAATCAAACAGCCATCGGCGCTTTAAGGGGAGGGTGATATAGATAATTTAAAAGCTTAATATCATCTAAAGTGAATTTATCAATATCTTTTACTTCTGGATTTAACCAAAGAGTGGGTAAAGGATAGGGTTTGCGTTTAAGCTGTTCTTTTACTTGTTGAAAGTGATTATGATAAATATGGGCATCGCCCAGTATATGAATAAATTCGTATGGTTCAAGGTTAGTAACCTGCGCTACCATGCAAAGAAGTAAAGAGTAAGAAGCAATATTAAAAGGAACGCCTAAAAACATATCACAAGATCTTTGATACATTAAAAGCGATAATTTTCCATTAGCCACATAAAATTGCGATAAAACATGGCAGGGTGGAAGCGCCATTTTATCTAAATCTTCAGGATTCCAAGCGGTTATAAGATGGCGGCGACTGTAAGGATCTTTTTTTATTTGTTCTATGACGTATTTAATTTGATCAAAAGGAATATCGGAATAAAAAGTTTGCCATTTTCGCCATTGAACCCCGTAAATTCTGCCAACATCTCCCGGAAATCGTGCTTTTTTCACCCAATAAGGCGCCTGGGCATTTGCATCCCAAATATGCGCTCCCATCCTTTTAAGCACATTAACATCATCGCTGCCTTTTAAAAACCACAAAAGCTCAGCTTTAACAACATTAAAAGCAAGTTTTTTGGTGGTGACTGCTGGGAAACCATCAGATATTTTAAAACGCATCTGGCAGCCAAAAATACTTCTTGTACCAACGCCAGTACGATCAGAGCGATCAATACCTTCTTTCAATATTTTATTTAAAAGATTTAAATATTGTTCCATATCTTAAAATATTTTTGTAAAAAATATAAAATAAAAATATTTTTTAGTTTAGCATAAAAAAATTATAACACAAATTGTTATGCTTGTTACAGAGATGTTAACAGGTGATACTCTTTAAAATTTTAACAAATTTAAATTTTTTTCAATCTTTAAGTAATAAATACTGATTAATTATTTAGCTGTTAAGAATATAGAATGGACTTTTTAGAAGGAAAAAGCTTAAAAATTATCTTAAAGGCTTTTTAAATTTAAAATATTAGTGTTGTGCAAAATTGAGGAGCAA
>JBBIMT010000024.1:0-10168 GCA_037444265.1 bacterium | reverse complement strand
GGGTTAAGAAAAGCGTTAGGAGCTACAAACTTAGACATCTTACAGCAATTTTTAATTGAATCTATAATACTTACTTTAAGCGGTGGCATTATTGGAGTTGCGCTAGGTAGTTTTTTGACTTATTCGACATCAATCATTTTAGAAAATATTTTAGAAACAGGCTGGGTTTTTATTTTACCCTTGGAAGCAATAATTTTGGCTGTATCAGTCGCGATTTCTATTGGGATCATATTTGGCATCTATCCAGCCAAAAAAGCGGCTTCACTCAACCCGGTTGAGGCATTAAGATACGAATAAAAAATGTCAATTTTTTTAAAAACAAATAAAATATTGGCAATATATAAACCAAAAGGACCAACTTCAAACGACCTGGTGCAGATGATAAAAAAAATTACCAATGAAAAAGTTGGTCATGGAGGAACTCTTGATCCACTTGCGTCAGGCGTTTTAGTTGTTGGGATAGGCAAAGAAGCGACAAAAAAATTAAAAGAGATAATTAAACAAGAAAAGGAATATATCGCCAAAATTAAACTTGGCGTAATTAGCGAGACAGATGACGAAGAAGGCAGAAAAAATGAAGTGGAATTTCCCTCTTACGGAATTCCTACTTCAAAAGAAATAAAAAAAACAGTAAAAAGCTTCGTTGGTAAAATTAAGCAAATTCCACCACTTTATAGCGCTGTTAAAATTAATGGAAAGGAGGCATATAAATATGCTCGCAAAGGACAAAAAATCAATTTGAAGCCGCGTGAAGTTGAAATAAAAAGTATCGAAATTTTAGATTACAATTGGCCCTTTTTAAAAATAAAGGTGATCACAGGCCCTGGAGTCTATATTAGAGCTTTAGCGCGCGATATAGGAGAAAAATTAAAGGTAGGAGGTTATTTAGCTGATTTAGAACGTATACGGGTTGGCAATTTTACTAAAGAAAATTCATTAACATTAGAACAAATTTTAAAATTAAACAAATAAATTTTTAACATAGTTATAAAAATTATAAAATATTAACATCTTGTCTAATAATTTATTTACGAAAGATTAAATTTAAATTAATTAAAATTAATATAAAATATATAATTTTATATGCTTTCGAAATTTAAATTATTAACGAAAAGCGCAATCGTTGCAATTTTTTTAATAATGATGAGTTAAAAGTTCATCAAGGCAATTTTAAAAATAGTTAAATGTTGGTATGCTTCAATTTTAAAGAAAAAAGGGGAATATTAATAAAATAATTCTAAAAAACAATGTCAAAATATTATAATCCCAATAGAAAGAAAAATATATTTGATCCAAAATCAAAAAAGCCATTTTTGCTAAGTCGCTCAAAAATAGATTTATTTTTAAATTGCCCGCGATGTTTTTATTTAGATTGCCGTTTGGGGATTGCCCAACCGTCAGGTTTTCCTTTTAGTTTGAATGCGGCGGTAGACACGCTGCTAAAAAAAGAATTTGATATTCATCGAGCAAAAAGCACGCCACATCCTTTAATGAAAACTTATAAGATTGAAGCGGTTCCTTATAGCCACGAAATGATAAATGTTTGGCGAAACGCAAAAAAAGGAGGAATAAAATATCACCATAAAGAAACCAACCTTGTGGTTTATGGAGCGGTCGATGATATATGGATAAATGATAAAAACCAATTAATAATCGTTGATTATAAAGCCACTTCAAAATCAAGTGAAGTTAATATAGACGCTAACTGGCAGATAGGGTATAAAAGACAAATGGAAATTTACCAGTGGCTTTTTAGGAAAAATAATTTTGAAGTCTCTGATATCGGATATTTTGTCTATTGTAATGGCAATACCAATAAAGAAGCTTTTGATGGCAAGTTAGAATTCAATGTAAAAATAATCCCCTATCAAGGCAATTGTGACTGGGTAGAAAATACTTTAAAAGAAATTAAAGGATGCTTAATGAATGGGGAACTTCCCTTTAGCAATAAGAATTGCGATTTTTGCCAATATCGCCAAGCCGCTTTTCAATTTGAAGTAAAACAAAATCGCCAAAGTCAAAAAATGAAAAAATCTAACACAAAAAGCAAATATTCACATCAGCCAAAATTAATTTATTGATGTTGTAAGGCTATACTTCTAGAAAACTATTCGATATATTCAGTATACATATTCTATATCATCAGTATAAAAGCAAGCTACTATATTTTTGCTTTTACAGACATTATATACTTCTTGACTAACTCGAGCTAGATATAATCTAGTTGTCGATAAGTCTTTCAATTGAAGTTGTAATTCATTGATAATATATTGGGGTATTTTTGTTTTATCAAAAATCAAACCAATCCACACACCAGCGCCACTTTTAGTGGCTCTATTCCATATAACTTTGAATTCTATAGATTGATTGTCTTCAATCATTGTAGATACATCAGAATAACCTCCATAACTATTATTAATTAAGTAAAATTCTATCATTTTATTAGAATCTACAGGAAACGATATTTCAGCTCCTTCGCATTTTGGCGGCTTTTGAGCCCAAAGATCCCAAAAATCTGACCTTGTATAACTAGCACATTTAATTTGCACTATCTGGCCACGCCTTAATACATTTGCCGCTACTTTAAAAAGCTGTTTATCTTTAGCATCTGTCTCATATATTTTAAAGATTCCTCTACCAGCATCTTGTCTTTGGACCTCAATATAAGAATAAGAAGGTGTAATACTTAAAACTTCCGCATTAAAAGTTAAATTATTTTGCCTAACTGCTTGAGGTTGCATTCTTTGATTCCGCGCAGATCCTTGTCCTCCTTTTTCTAACTCCTTTGATGTTTTAGCTTGGTTGCAATATTTCTGCATTTTCTCTTTATAATTTTGAGTTGGTTTTTGGGCATAAAGTTTGGTGTATATTTGACACAATCTTTGATTTGTTGATGATTCAGGATTAGATTTTTGAGCTTGAGAACAATATTTTTCTATCTGTTGTTTGTAATATGGAAGAGGATTTTTTTGATAAGCTTTAGTATAGGACTGACAAAGTGTATTATTATTAGCTGCCTTCAAAGATTTATTTTGTAATAAAAACCCAAAAATAAATAAAGAAACTATGGTAAAAATTATTCCAAAAAAATATCTCTTTGTCATATTATTATATGTTTAAGTATAAAAGACAATTAAATTGAAGTCTTTTTTTACTTTTGTTGAAAAGTTAATAATTATTCCAGTATATTTTACTACCCTTTATTTATAACCTCAAGGTCCGGCCTGTGACTTATTAAGGCCGGACCTTGAACTTAAGATCATATAACTGTTCAAGAGACAAATCAGCCGAAGTCCGACCTCAAGGCCCGACCTCAAGGTTGGGTTTTAAAAATTAAAAAAAGCGTTCGTCATGAACGCCTTAGATATGAAATTAAAGATGAGGGATTGGCTTGACAAGTAGTGTTAAACTCACACTTAACTAATTGGACTTGCAATTCTAGTTAAGGTGTAAAGGGAGGTGAAACGAAATGGGAAGTATAACACTACCCAGCCTAGGGCCAATCCCTCATTATATTTTTTTAAAATGAACTAAGTAATTAATCTTATCACCATTTGTTTTTGAAGTCAAGTATGGTTATTATGTCCAAAAACACAAATCTTTTCAATAGAAAAATTTTTTGGACAGTTGGTGTCAAACATGAAGAAATTTACCAATAATACCGACGAGGCCGGGCCTTACTAGGCCAAGCCTTGCTACCGAGGTCCGACCTTAAGGCCCGACCTCAAGGTTGGGTTTTAAAAATTAAAATTTAAACAATTTCGTCAATTTTCTTTTCAAGTTTGGCTAATTTTTTTTCTATTTGTTCAAGTTTAATATTGATTTGAGTTGTAATATCTAGTTCTGAACGAATTTCAGCTTCAGTTTTTTCGGTTAATTTTTTTTCATGCTTTAGCCCAGATAGTATGATACGATCTCCGATGAAAAAAGAAACAAAAAGACCGGTAAGAAGCATAATTAATATTGCCAATAAAAGACTTATCAAAATTGAAATAGGTTCTTTTCCAAATAAAAAATCGCCCATTTCCCAAATTCCACGCCAAAATAATACAATAGTACTTCCTCCAATCATTGCGTAAATGATGGGATAATGACTTAAAAATACCCTAATTTTATCTTCTAACTTATCAAAAAATTTCAATATTTTTTTAATCATACGAATTTATGAATCAAGAATTAAAAATGAAAAATTGAAAAAAGTTGATTTTTTAAAAAATTGTAGTAGGAAAAGTCGATAAATTGCTGATTCATAATTTATCAAATGTCATCTGTAATTTTCATTTTCATTACCTTCCAATATTTTTAACATTTATTTAACTATGAATCTGAATTCATCTTAAATATTTTCAACATTTCCAACAACTTATCAGATTTTTAAATACCCCTATTTTACGATCTCAATGTTATTTTTTTTAAAATCATGCATATCTCTTAAATATCAAAGATAAAACAAAAATAGCGATTGCCGTTAAAACTATTGTCGATCCAGCCGCAGTATTTGAATAATAAGATAAAAATATACCTATAGTAATACTCAAAACTCCAAAAAGTATAGAAAAAATAACCATCTCTTTAAAATTATAACTTAAATTCTGCGCCGCTGCAGCTGGAATAACCAAAAGAGCAGTCACTAAAATAATACCAATTATTTTAATACTTAAGGCAGTGGCAACGGCTAATAAAATAAAAAGTAAATAATCAAAAGCCGCTACCGGTACAGCGTGAATTTTAGCTAAATCTCTATTAAAAGTAATTTGCATAAATTTTTTCCAAGATAAAATTGTTAACAAAATAACAACTATACCTAAAATAACTGAAATTAAAATATCGATCTGTGAAATTGATAAAATATCACCGAAAAGATATTGAAATAAATCAACACGGTAACCTTTAAGCAATCCGATAATTAAAATTCCTAAAGCTGCTGATCCGGAAAAAAAAACTCCAATAATTGTATCGGAAGCCAATTTTTTCTTGTTTTCAATATATCCGATGCCGATAGCTAAAATAATTGAAAATATTACCGCGCTTAAAATAGGATCTATAGATAGTAAAAAACCTAGTGCAATTCCTGTAAAAGCAAAGTGTCCCACCGCATCCCCAAAAAATGCCATTCTCCTTAATACAACAAAGATGCCAAG
The DNA here is from genome assembly GCA_037444265.1 of bacterium. GTDB lineage: Bacteria > Patescibacteriota > Minisyncoccia > 2-01-FULL-47-10 > JBBIMT01 > JBBIMT01. The sequence continues at coordinate 5,027 of JBBIMT010000024.1, read as the reverse complement.
GATCGATAAAATAAGTCCTGTAATGGACCCAGCAATTATAGCGCGTATCAAAAAAGGATAATTTAAAATTTCCATATTCTTTCGGGAACTTTCATTGAAGATTTTTTTATATTCGGTATCTTTGAACAATTCATCATTTTCAATAAAATAATGAATGATAATTAATTTTATTTTTTTATTTTCTTTTGAACATATTTATGTTCATACAATTCTTTTAATTTTTCTGGCGTTAGAGCAATCTCCGGAGCTCCATCGCATATTAGTTTTCTATTAAGGCATAAAACTCGCGACGCAAATCGTGACACAAAATGAACATCATGGGAAACTACGATTATCGTCATTTCTCTAGCTATTCCTAATTTTTTTAAAACATCAAAAATAACATTTTCTCCTTCAACATCGACTCCAGCGGCAGGTTCATCTAAAAATAAAATTTCTGGGTTATTTAATATAGCCAGTCCAATTAAAATCCTTTGGAATTCGCCACCAGATAAAACTTCCAATCTTTTATCAATTAAATATCCACCACCCACAAGATTTAAAATTTCCCAATAATGTCTTTCAGGATGCTTACGACTTTGAAATAAAGTGTAAAGTTCTCTAACTGTCAATGGAATACGACGATCAAATTCTAATTTTTGCGGCACATATCCTATTTTATCTTTTAAAGCAAATCTTTGAGCTGGTTCAAAGCCTAAAACTTTTACATCGCCACTATAAGGCAAAAGTCCGAGCATTGCCTTGATCAAAGTTGTTTTACCGGAACCATTAGGACCAACCAACGCCACAACCTCATTTTTTTTAATAGAGAAACTAATATCTTCTAAAATTGAATAACCATCCAATTCAACGGATAATTTTTTTACTTCTATTACATTACTCATAAAAAACCAAAATTTTGTTTTATTTTTTTAAAAAACTTAATTGCTTTTAAATATCTAAAAACTTTATAAACTAAATGCTTCAATTAATGTCTTTAAATTTTTTTCCATTTTGGAAATATAACTTTCTTTTTGTAAATCGCCTGATTCAACTGGATCAAGAGAAAAAATTTTAAGTCCTAAATCTTTTGCGATTGCTTGTACAATTTTTGGCGAAAATTGCGGTTCCGAGAAAATCGCTTTAACTTGATATTGTTTTATTTTATCAATTACTTCCGCTAGATAGCTAGCGGAAGGTTCTTTGCCTGTAAATTCTTCTATAACCGCCACTTCGTTTAAACCATAACGCTTATTGAAATAAATAAAAGCACTGTGAAAAGTAATTAAATCTTTTTTGGGAAAAATTTCAAGCGAACTGGCAATTTTTAAATCAAGATTATTTAACTCTTCACCTAATTTTTGAAAATTTTGTTCATAATAATCACTATTTTGTGGATCAATTTTAATCAAAGCCTCTTTGATGTTTTGAGCCTGTAAAAAAGCACGATAAGGATCAAGCCATATATGTGGATCATTATCCAAAAGCTCAACTCCCTTACTGGTATCTATCGCTTTTTCCAATAGTGAAATATCTGATTTTAATAAATCGTTTAAGGCGACTTCGAAGTTTACTCCATTTAATAAAATTAAATCAGCTTCTTTAAGTTTAATTATATCTTTAGGAGTTATTCCAGAAACTTCAGGTGACTGCAAAAATAAAATATCAACTAAAACCTTTTCTTGACCAATTTTTTTAGCAAAGTCCGCTAAGGGAAAAAAACTGGCAACTATTTTAATCCTATTGTCAGGATATTGAAGCTGACTCAATTTCAAATTAGATAAAAAGTAAATAGAAAATAAGAAAATTGAAGTCACTGTTAATGGTATGATAAAACGATTTAAACTCATATTTTAAATAAAAGATGAAATTTTTATTCTTTTCTTATCATAAATTTTCCTTAATTCTTCAAATATAATTATACTTGATGAAACAAAAATAATCAAAACCCAATCCTTTAAGCCAAGAGGAGTTGTTTTTAATATTTTTTGAAAAATAGGATTATATATGGCGAGAAGTTGTAAAAATACTATAATCAAGGTTGCGCCAATCAAAAATTTATTATCAGTTAAATTTATCTGACATAAAGATTTATAGTATGATTTTGCCTCCCAAGCTCTAAACCATTGAAAAATCGCTAAGGTAGTTAAAGTCGCACTTTGCGCCGCTGAATTATTATTTTGGGAATATAACCAAAATATGAAAACCGAGCCAAGGGCAATCACAAAAGCAGTTAAAATAATTCTTATTATATCATAATTATTAAAAAAACTTTCATCACGTTTTCTTAAATATTTTTTTAGAAGCCCCTTTTCCTTTGGTTCCATTGCTAAAGCGGCTACCAAAAAACCATCAGTAACGAAATTTAACCAAATAATTTGGCTTGGTAATAAAGGAAGATAATGACCGCTAATGAAAAAAAGAGAAAAAGTTATCGTAAGAACCTCAGCGATGTTGGTAGAAAGTAAATACCGCAAAGTCTTTTTTATTGTTAAAAAAATATTTCTTCCTTCCTCAATGGCTGCTACTATACTTTCTAACTTATCATCAAGCAACACAATATCTCCAGCTTCTTTGGCTACTTCTGTGCCGATTTTGCCCATAGCAACTCCTAAATCAGCTGCTACAAGAGAGGGAGCATCGTTTACACCATCACCGGTCATTGCTATCGTGTAACCCATTTTTCTAAAATAGTTTATAATTTTTAATTTGTGTTCTGGAGTTACGCGAGCATATACGGTTGTTTTAGTCATCAATTTAATTAATTCCTTTTGATTCATTTTATCTATTTGCTCTCCAGTTAAAATATAATCCCCAACTTTATAAATACCAGCTTCTTTAGCAATGGCTTTTGCTGTAATTTTATGGTCTCCTGTTATCATTATGATTTTTATTCCTGCGGATTTAATTTTGTTTAAAACTTCTTTAACTCCATCTCGTAAAGGATCCACCATTCCTAAAAAACCGACAAATGTAAGCGGTGGCATTTCCTCTAAGGATAAATCCTTGACTTTAATATCATCATTAAACCCAAGTGCAATAGTTCTTAGTCCTCTATTTAATAAATTTTTTAAGAATTTAGTGAGTTGATATTTTATTTCTTTATTTAAAGAAATTTCTTGACCTTCCCATAATACTTTATTGCAAAAATTTAATATCACCTCAGGCGCCCCCACAACACTTAACATATTTTTATCTCCAATTTTATTTATTGTGGCGTGATATTTTGTCTTGTAATTAAATGGAATCTCTTTAATAAGAGGATAATGTTGTAGCATTATATCTCTTTTAAATCCCATTTTTTGTGCAAATACAATCATTGAGGCTTCAGTAGGATCGCCACTTATAGCCCAACGATTAGAAAACGATTCTATATCAGACGGCATCTGTTGTTTTATGGCGTGTTTGTCTAAAATTTTAATTTTTGCCGATCCACTAAAAGCTGAGATTTTTCCAGCAATCAATAAATCAGGGAAATTTTCAGGTGAAATTATATTTTTTTTACCCTTTGTTACCAAATAAAAATTCCCTGACGGATCATAACCTAAACCATCAATTTCAAACATTTTCCCTCCGACAAATGCTTTTTTTACAATCATTTCATTTGTGGTTAATGTGCCAGTTTTATCAATCGCTATAACTTTTGTACGTCCTAACGCCTCAACGGCTTGTAATTTTTTAACTAAAGCATTTTTCCGGGCCATTCGCCAAACGCCAGTGGCTAAAATTATTGTTAAAACAACCGGCAATCCTTCCGGAATAAAAGACACAGCTAACGCTACAATGAGTTTAAACATGTCTATAATAGAATTATTAAAAAACAAAGTCCCGGCTATAAATATTGCCGAAGAGATAAAAAATGACAGGAGAATTATCATAGCGGATAATTTTCGTATGTCCTTTTTTAATGGAATCTCAGTATCTATTTTTGCTATTTCCGAAGAAATCTTTCCAATAACAGTTTCTGATCCAATAGCAGTGACTATAGCTTTACCACTACCAGAAACAATATGAGTTCCTCTGAATATCATATTTTTTTGATCAGCCAGTAAAATGCCTTCCTTTTCCAAGGGAGATGTGATTTTGGATATTGGTTCTGATTCTCCGGTTAAAGGCGCCTCGTTTGTCTTTAAGTTATTTACCTCAATTAATCGAGCATCAGCAGGTACTTTTTGGCCTTCTTGCAATAAAATAATATCTCCTGGAACTAATTCATAATCCGGAATAATTATTTCTTTACCAGCTCTTAAAACTACAGCATTAGTCTCAGTAAACTTTCGCAAAGCTAAAAGAGTATTTTGTGCCCTCCCTTCTTGTAAAGCGCCAATAATGGCATTAGAGATTAGAACAATAAATATCACTAAGACATCGCTAAAATCGCCAATAAAAAGCAAAATAACTGCGGCGCAAAACAAAATATAAATTAAAGGACTTTTAAATTGCCTCAAAAAAATCAAAAAAAGACTGTCAGTTTTTGGTTCTGGTAACTTGTTATAACCGTATTTCTCGCGCCGAGATATTGCTTCGCTTAAGTTTATTCCCTCGGGGTTCGATTTTAAAATATTGAAGACTTCTTTTAAATCTTTTGTATGCCAATTCATTAAGTTAATTATACAAAAAAATAATTAATTTTTAAAATAATATCAAATTTTAAAAATGCTATTCTTGTTTAAGAAGAAACAAAAAACGCAAAAAAATTTAATCAGCTAAAAAAATTTAACTGACCAAAATATTCATAATTTTAAAAAAATGATATTTTTTAAATAAAAAGAGAATTAATTTTAATTGAAAGCGATATTATAACTATTTCTTATCACTTATTAGATAAATAATTAAAGTAAAATTTCAGCTATTTCTTTAAAGGTTTTAACATGCCAGTCTGGCATCGCTTTTTGTGGTAAAGAAAATGAATTAACATCGCCTTGATAAAGCCACATAGTTTTAAGACCAACCGATTTAGCAGGAATAATATCAATTTCTATTTGATCACCAATCATAAGTGCCGCTTCCGGCTTGATTTTAATTTTATATAACAACCAAATAAAAAA
>JBBIMT010000023.1:0-10393 GCA_037444265.1 bacterium | reverse complement strand
TCTCCCACCTTCAGCGAAAAAATCTTTTATTATAGTTAAAGCTTCTTCTTGTTTTTCTATCTTATCGAAAGTGACTTCTGATAAAAATATAGGAAAATTTGGCGCCATTTTTGCGATAATATCAAAATGATATCTGGTTTCAGGCCAAGGAATAACTGCGGCATCAGCGCCTATTTCCATAGCTGCTCTTACTCCATAAGCAAAACGTAAAGTCTCGTTATGATGCCAAAATGTTGAAGATGCAAATACTTGAGGCCAGACGAAAACTTTTTTAAAATATTTAGCCGATGTAAAAATTACTCGAGACAAATCTTTTAATGATTGCGGTTCTTTTTTTGTCCCAAGATACAAATTAAATCCAATCGCTCCTGTGAGACTATCTTTTAAAATATTATCTAAAGAGGCAACAAGTGGGGCATATTTTATATTTTCTTTTAAATATAAAGAAGTAATGCCGTTAACTTTAACAATAGTTGGGACTTTTTTTGTCTTAAGAAGCGACTTAGATTGAGAAAATATACCAGGCATCAAGGAAATACCATCAAAACTTTCTTTATCCGCAAGTAAAATCATTTGTGATGGATCGGCTGTTTCTTCAGTTAAATCAAAAGGGCCATTTAAAAATCCTACATCATAGGCTAAAAATATTGCTTTTTTGTTTTTTATTTTTTGCATTTTTATTTAAACGACTTTCTTAATTTTTTTATTTTATGATACATAATACTCAATTTTAAATTTGTATTACTCCCCTGTCGAAATTTTCAACAATTATCCTCTAATTTTTTTTTTCTGGCTCAATAAATCCTTTAAAAATGCGATTCCATAATGATTCTTGATGATGATAAATATATTTAGCTATTGTTTCCCTTTTTACCAATGCTATTGAAGAATCAACTAAATTAAAGCTTAAAAGTTTTTCTTCTCCAGTAGCTTTTTTAAAAAAATCACCGATGTAATGTAACTTTGCCCAAAATTCTAAATCTTCTAATGAATTATCTCTTGCAAAATTGCTTAAATATTCATTTGCGTGATCCCAATGAATTGTTTCAGAATTTACATGAGGCTGAAAAAGACGAGGGTCATTGGGATTATCTTTTGCTAAATATCTTTGGACTATCAGCCATTGTATTTTATGATCAGTAAAAGGCAAAACTTCAGAAACATCACCTCTTAATAAACTGATTAATTTTTCGTTGAAAGTATTTTCATCTTGAGCATACCTTGTAATAAGCCGCGAATAAAATTGAACTTCATAAAAATAATGCAAAAGTAAACTAAAAACGACTAAAGTTTCTCCTGGCGTATCAATAGGAAGTGGAATGATAAATATAATTCCAAGTTCTTTTAAATGTGACACATTGTGATATTTCTTTTCAATAAATTTTTCAGCAATTTTCAACCATTTTGGAGCTAAAACTATAACTGACGCTTCTCTTTGTTCAAAATCGCTTGGTTTTAAACTTTTATACTGGGGTAAAAAAATATTATTCATCCACTCTCGTGTTTCAACAAATCTTAAAGCCGCGAAAATTTCCCGCCAATCCTCTGTATTAAGAAGTTGCTGGACATTATTACAACTGCAAGCATGCATAATATGTGGAGGAGGAGTTTTTAATAAAAGTTCTAAAGCTTTTTCCTTTTTTAAAAAAAAGCCTTTTTCGTGATTACCGTACTTACGAGCAGTATCGATCATTTTTTTGTATTTCTTCGCGGAAGTTAAATCAGGCTCATCAAAAAAATGATACAAAACATGATCGTCTCCAATTAATTTATCGTAAATTCTCTGCTGAATTTCTTCATAATTGCCATTTTTGATGTGTAACATTTCAAAAGTTTTTTGAATCATTTCTTTATTTTCTTGAACAATATTTTCGGTAACATTTTTCTTTCCTGTTATTTCTTCCATTTTCTTAATTGTTCTCTCAAATATCTCTTGGTTAGTGTGTAAAATTTTTGCAATATGGTCAAGCATTTTTTATGTAAAATTAAAAATTATGATATAATTTATTAAATAAAATCTTATATTGTTAAATAAAGAAGTTGTTTAATTGTTCAATTAATAAATTGTTAATCAAAATCAAACCTACCAAAGATTTAGCATAGAAAAATAAAAATCAAATTAACAAAGTAAAACAGAAAATTATTTACTAAATTTAAATGTGGAAAGAATTTTTCTTATTATTATGTCATCTTTGATAGAAGGCGCATAACTGGCTCTAATTATATTATTTCGTCCAAAAACATATAATAACCCCTTACTACTATCATCTCCAAAGCCATATTCAATAGCCTTTTCTCCGCTTGGTAATAATATTTCATCGACCCAATTATAACCAATCATCATATTGCGGTAAAATTTTACCATTGATTGAAGTTCAGATTTTAATGAATTTAAATCAGGGAAATATTTAAAAAGCTCCGAAAAATCGGCAAATATTATTTTACTAATATTCTTGGCGTTATTTAAGCCCTGGATGCAAAATATAAACGATCCATTAATATTTTCATCCGATGAAAACTTATAAAATATTAGATCTGGCTCTTTATTTGTGATGATCTCTTTTGTAATAAACTCTGAAGAACAAGAAGTCCAATAATTAGGATATCTTAATTCAAACCCATATTTTTCATTGTGATAAGTTTGCCATCCTTCAATCTCACTTAAACTTAAATTTGCATTAACTATCGAGGTCGAACCTCGATAGTTGGAAATTGTTGAAATTTGTCTTGTTAAGTTATTAATTGTTTCTTGTTGTTGAATTAAAATTTTGTATTGTTCAGAAATAAAAAGATAAACAAAAAATGAGCCAAACGCGGCAATAATCAAAAGAACTATTAAAATGATGTGTTCTAATTTATGTTGAAACATTATAAAATTTTCTTTTAATTTTAAATTTGTTTATATTATTTTAGCATATAAAATTAAAAAACAAAAATAATGAATACGATTCTTTAATTAATCAAATAAACCTTGTTAAAATTATATCAGACTTTCTTTAATTTCAATATGCTTCCACCTATAGTGCATTAAATCTTTTAAAGTTAAAAGTCCTGCTTTAGCGCCAACATGCTCTAAAACAGAAGTTGAATTTGCTGAAGCAATCCTAATTGCTTCTTTTATATCGCGATGCGAAAGCAAATAACCCGCTAGAAAACCAGACCCAAATGCATCACCAGCGCCAGTCCTATCAACTATTTCTTTTTCTTTGAATATTCCTGCCTGATAAAGTTTATATCCATCTAATATCATTACTCCTTCTGGTCCCTGAGTCATTACAATAATTGCGTCAGTAAAATTGCGAATTTTCTTAACAATGTCTTTATGATGATGTAAACTAACACCAGTAAATGAAACCATCTCTTCTTCATTCATTATCAAAATTGATATATTTTTTAACAAATTACTAAATTTTTTATAACCATAAGCCAGTTCCCGCGACCCAGGATTTAAAGCGATATGAATATTATGAATTTTAGCGAAATTCACTAAATCTTCCAGCAATTTTATATTACCGCCAAGAGAAGAAATATAAAACCACTCAGCTTGAAAATTATGCCAGGGAATTTGACTACTTAAAAACTTTTCTGAAGCGCCGCGATGAGTTAAAATTGATCGTTCTCCAGTGGGGGCAACTAATATAATTGAAAAACCTGTCTTTTCCTTTTTATCTTCTTCAACAAAAGCAGTAGAAACTTTTTCCTTATGAAGAGATTGTAAAATATCTTTACCCCAAGCGTCAAAGCCAACTCTAACTAAAGTTGCTGTTTTTAATCCTTTTCGTGCAAATGACACAGCTGTATTAGTCCCCCCACCTCCTGACTCAAAGGTAACATCTCTGATTTCTATTTTCGAGCCAAGAGGCACACATTCTGCCTGTCTGAAACTATATTTTCCGATTTTTTCAACACTAAAATCTTTACTTCGTAAAAAAATATCCATCGTTGCGGCACCAATTGTAATAATATCAAAGCGCATCTATTTTACGACATCGTAAGTCCTTATATACTTATGATATCAAAAAATTTTTTATCTCTTCACTAAGTTTATTAACTGACAATCCAAACTTTTCATATAATTCTTCAGGTTCTCCGGATTCACCAAAACGATCATTGATTCCAATTATTTTCATTTTAACAGGAAATTCTTGGGATAACAATTCAGCTACTGCACTTCCCAATCCACCACTTACTTGATGTTCTTCTATTGTGATTATTCTCTTTGTTTCTTGGGCGCAATTAATAATCATCTCTTTATCAAGCGGTTTTATAGTATGGCAATTTAAAACTTTTATGGAAACATCTTTGCCTTCTTTTGATAATTTTTTTTCAGCCTCGTAAGAAGCAAGTATTGCTTTATATAATATTGGTCCTGAAGAAATTATTGTTAAATCTTTACCATCTTTAAATATTTCGACTTTACCAATCTTAAAGGGAGTATCTTTTTTTGTAAAAACCGGAGAATTGGATCGAGCAAGACGAATATAAAAAGGTTTATTAATATAAGCTGCCGCGACTGTTGCTTTTTGAGCTTCAATTGAATCACAAGGATTTACTACTATTATATTAGGAATGACGCGCATAATGGCAATATCCTCTATTGCCTGATGAGTAGCGCCATCAGGACCGACAGACACTCCAGCATGCGCTCCAGCTATCTTAACTGGTTGATTATTATAACAAATTGTTGTACGAATTTGTTCCCAATTTCTTCCTGGAGAAAACATAGCGTAAGAAGAAATAAATGGAATTTTTCCACAAGAAGCCAGTCCAGAAGCCACAAGAGCCATATTTTGTTCTGCAACACCTACCTCGATGAATCTATCTGGAAATTTTTCTTTAAACCACAAAGATCTTGTGCTCTCTGATAAATCAGCACAAAGCACTACCACATTTTTATTTTTTTCTCCAAGTTCCACTAAACCTTTACCGTATCCATCACGAGTTGCCTGAAGTTCTAATTTTGAAATGTCTAAAAAATTTTCTTGAAGCATTTTTAATTTAAATTATTTATCAATTTTGAATTTCTCCCACTCCCTTTGGAAAAACCAAAGCAAGCCAGAGACAATGACAATAACGATGATAATAACAAGATAAACACCAAGTCTATCATAAAGATTAATCACATATCTTCCGGCTTCAAATAAAAACCTTACCATTACAATTAATGAACCAATAAAATATGGCAAAACTAAAACAAAACTAAGTGTTCCTTTTCGTTTAAAACGGTTAAATACAATTGAAGCGATAATCAGTAAAGGTATAGCGTATGCACCATGAATGAATATTAAATTTGCATTAAGAAGCGGCCCAAATTGCTGCTGTGCTTCAATCAGTTTGCCTAAATCGCGCCAAACAGCCGACATTAACATTGTAGCAGCTATTGTTAAAATAATAGTAAAAACAATCGTTAATGGCGAGATTTTGCCTTCGTAAACTTTAAAAAATGGCACGCGTCGAGAAATAAATTCCCAAATAACAAATATAATAAGCGCAAAAAAAGACCAACCAATTAAAATTCCTAAGTCCTCCATAATTTGAAATTTTGAATGTAAATTATAAAGTTAATAAATGATAACAATTAATATATCTACTTTTTTATTAACTTTTATATTTACCACCAACGTGCACCTTCAGAATAAACCGACCAAGCGGCGTTATAATTAAAGCAGCCTCGCGCTGGGTCAATATATTTTTCAAAACCTGATAAATTACAAAGTTCCTCGCCTAAATATAATACAATAAATTTATAATTTTTTCCATCTGAAGCGTAACCATATTGAGGACCACCACCGTAGTATCTAGAATCTTTATCCAAACGACAATAATTACTCGGATCATTTGGCAAATTAAAATTCACATCAGGTATATACTGCGTATGGGTACATTCAGAAAAAAAATTAGTTTCATTGAGTGTAGGCGTTAAAATTACATCTTGATCCACTGGTCTTGGCAACGCAGGAACACTTTGAGATGTTTCGCGATATATCAACTGATTATCAGTAGCGACTTTTAAATTAGTAATAGGATAATTGCCTTTTTCGTTTTTATATTTTTCCAGTTCCGTTTTTATAAACTCTAAATCTTCAGCCCGTTTTTGCGCCCGTGAAAATTTTTGACTTTGATCCATTTTATAAACTCCAAAAATTCCTCCTACCCCAATGACCAAAGCTAAAATTCCGATAAAAATATCTTTTTTCATACTTTTCTATTTTTCTAATTTTAAAACTAATTTTTATGTTTATTTACGCTATATTTAAAACTTTTTATAACTTTTTGTGTTAATACTATTATAAAAGACAATCCGTGACACTCTTAATATATTTATTTCTCATAGTTCTGAAAACCTTTGATTACAAGATTTAAATAGCAACAATCAAAAACAGTAGTGTGAAAAAATAAATCCAGCTTTTTTTTGATCTATCATTTAGACTCATTTATTAATAAACTTTTTTTGTTTATATATTGGTTCAGATTTATAAATTTATTTTTTATGAAAAAAAGAAAAGATATAAAAAACCAAAAACAATGCCATAATAATATTTACTATTGATTTTTTATTTTTCTTAAATTCTATTTTGTATTAGTTTTATATAAGAAAAATTTATTTTATTCAAAATCTAATATCAAGAAGTGATCATTTTTCAATAAATGTAAAATCGTCGATTCGTAATTCCCCATTTATAATTCACTATTTATAAATCACTCATGCTCGCTTTTTATTCTTCCATCAAGTGTTCTTAATTGCTTAAGAGCCGCTTGCGCTTCTTCTTTATTTGGCGGCTTACCGTGCCATTCAAATTTATTTTCCATAAAATCTACTCCTTTACCAGGAATAGTATGTGCTATGATTACAGTTGGTTTCTCATATACTGCTTTTGCGTGATTGCACGCATCTATGATTTCCCTAAAATTATGGCCATCAATATGCAAGATATGCCAATTAAAAGCTTTATATTTTTCTTCAAGAGGCTCAAGCGGCATCACATCTTCAGTATAGCCATCAATTTGGATATTATTTCTATCAATTATGCCTGTTAAATTACTTAATTTATATTTCCCAGCAAACATTACAGACTCCCAAAGCGATCCTTCATTATGTTCACCATCCGACATTAAACAATAAACTCGGTATTTTTTATTATCCATCCTACCAGCAATTGCCATACCACACGCTTGCCCCAATCCGCATCCCAGCGGTCCACTACTTGTTTCAATACCAGGCAAAGACTCACGATGGGGGTGACCTTGAAGCCGAGTGCCAATTTTTCGTAAAGTTTTTAGTTCTTCTAGTGGAAAAAATCCAGCATGAGATAAAGTCGCATAATATACAGGACAAATATGTCCATTGGAAAGAACTAATCTATCGCGTTCCTCCCAATAAGGATTTTTAGGGTCGTAATTCAAAATATAAAAATAAAGCGCTGTAAAAATATCAGCCATTCCTAAAGGTCCAGCAGAGTGCCCCGAACCTGCCGCAAGTAGCATTTCAATAATATCTTTTCTAATTTCGTTTGCTTTAGTCTTAAGTTGTTCTTCGGTATAATAAAAAGGATTTGGCATAAAAATATCTCTACATAAAATTAGAATTTACTATATTATTTATTTACTCATCAATATACTAATTATAAATTTAAAATCAAAAAAAGGAAATTAAATAATGAGTGGAAGTTTGTTAAAGGTTTTTTAAAGATTATTTAAAATTATTAAAATTATTTATTTTAGGGTTTATAAAATCATTATCAATGAAAAAATTGTGATTATAAAAAAATGATTTTAATTGACATTAAAGATTATAGGATTTTCTAAAGTTGGGTTTAATAGCGCGGACCATTAAAGATTTTGCTCTTAAAATAAATAATACCTGTAATAAAAACTGAAGTCTGAAATGCAGTAATAATACAATAAAGGCTATAAAAATGCGAAAATGCACCAATAAATTAGCCGAAAACTACCCTAAATCACTTTTAATTTCAACAAGATAATTATCAACTTAGCAATATTTTGCTATCTATCTTTAAGAGATGGATTATTAAAAAATCTTAAAAAAATATTAAGTATCGTTATTATTACTCCATAAAAAAAAATTAAAAAGCACAAAAACCATTCTTACCCATTCGAAAATGCTGCCAAACTAAAAAACGTAATCCTTTGCAATTTTTAAAAAACAAGCTCAAGATAATTGCTAAAAGACTATGAATAAAAAATCCTAAATATATAATAAAATTTTTTCAATTTTGAACCAAATTTCTTTTAGGGACATATAATTTTTTGGAGATTTCTATAGGCGTTGACAGGATCTTGTGACTTGTAAATTCCAGAGCCGATTCCAAAAATTTGAGCGCCGGCATTTTTAACTTTTAAAATAGTTTTTTCATTTATCCCTCCATCAATACTTATTTTAACATCAGGGAATTTATTTTTCAAATTTTGCACCTTATCTATAACTTCAGGGATAAAGTGATTACCTTGAAAACCAGGATGAACAGATAAAAAATGAACGCGAAAAATATTTTTCCTTAAATACGGTTCAATTAAATTAATTTTTGTCTCTGGGTTTAAGGCAATCACCGGTTCTGCACCGGCTTTTTTTATTAAATTTGCAAGATTATTTATTGCAAATTCACGCAATTTCCATTTAATATTAAAAAAGCTTTCAATATGAAAAATAATGACAGATGCTCCGCCATCAATCCATCTTTTATAATGATTATGAGGACGAAATACCATTAAATGTGCCTCAAATGATATCTTAGGACTTACGAAGTCCGAAATTGGGACTTCGTAAGTCCCTAAAATTTCTTTCATTCTTTCGCCTTCTAAAAATGTTTCATTTGGAACAAAAATCCCGTCAGCGACATCAATATGAAAAAAATGCGTCTCCGTTGCAAGCAAAGCGATTTTTCTTTTTATCTCCCCAAAATCTTTTTCCAATATTGCGGGGATAATCATTTTTGTGTACACAGGCCCAACCTCCAAATGGAAGTCAAACCTCTATAGGTTTAATAAATCATAACTTATCCAACTTTTCTCTTCTCCTTTTATATTTTTCATCTTGTAAAAGTTCTTTTGTATTTAACCATATTTTTACAATCTCTTCCGCTTCTTTTTCTGTTAAAAAGTCAGAGGGTAAAGATAAAACATTTTCTCCGTAATATTTTCGATGATCGGCTAATTCTTTGCGCCATATTAAAGAAGATTTTACTCCTTTAATTTTGTTAGCAACAATATCAACACCAATCCCCGAACCACAAATTAAAATGCCACGGTTTTCATTTGGTTTCTCCGCTACTTTTCTAGCAACTGCCAAAGCAAAATCATTATAATCATCTTCCGGATTAAAAGAAAAAGCACCACAATCTTCAAAATTAATCCCCCACTCTTTTAGACGCTCTTTTAAAAATTTCTTTAATTTAAATCCCCTATGATCAGCTCCTAGGTAAAGCATAATTATTAAAAAATTGGCTAAGCCCCGATAGTTGTTTCCGGAGTCAAACCTCAATAATCAAAAAACACTTAAAAAACATAGTAAGCAATCGAATAGATTATTGAGAAGCGATAAATTTTTAAATTTTTTAAAAAAATTTTTAATTAAAAAATTACCTGCAATTTGAAAATTATTTTTAAATATTCTTTTTTTAAACTTACTTTCTTAATAAATAAAAATTGTTTTTAAATTATAAAATTTAAAAAAATTTATCTAACTACACACTTCGCTCCAATTTACCCACTCTTATTGAATGCTCTACTAAACTTGTTGTATATCCCCATTCGTTGTCATACCAAGAAAAAACTTTTACCATATCACCAGCCGTTACTTTAGTTAAAGTTAAATCAATGATTGCTGGATATGGCTCTCCAATAATATCTGAAGACACAAGAGGTTCTTCTGATACTTTTATAATATTTTTCCATCTTTCGGATTGAGCAGCTTTTTTAAAAATTTCGTTTATCTCTTCTTTTGTTACATTTCTTTTAGCAATAAAGGTCAAATCAACTATTGAACCGGTAATTACTGGAACGCGCATTGAAATTGCATCGAAAATGCCAATAAACTCAGGCATTGATTTAAAAACCGCGTCAGCCGCGCCAGTATGGGAAGGAACTATATTTTGAGCCGCTGCCCTTCCACGTAAAAAATCCCCTTTCTTTCCAGGTCCATCAACCAAAGATTGTGTTGCTGTATAACCATGTACAGTTGTCATCATTGCTTTAATTACTCCTGGATTTTCAGTCATTATAGCCAATAGAGGCGTGACAGCATTTGTTGTACAAGAAGCGTCAGAAGTAATTTTGGAAAGATTTCGATTAAATTTATCGTCATTGGTTCCAATTAATAAATGTTCCACATCTCCTTTGGCCGGGGCTGAAATCACTACTCTTTTTGCACCTGCTT